>JBGAVE010000019.1:0-41905 GCA_044228295.1 Nitrosomonas sp. | reverse complement strand
GTGCGGCGGGTTACATCAAATTCGGAAAAACTCATGCTGATCACTTCAATGCTATTGTTTTAAAACATAATCATAGCACCCAGCTAATCAGTTTTTGATTACAACCATGCAAAGGTTTCATACTGTAAACAACGCTAGGAATTCTTACACTTAATCTAATCAATAAAGTTTGTTGCACATCAGTCGCGTTAAACGCTGCGGTTAATCTTTGCCTGCTGCTCAACTTAACAGATCCATTTCTAAAAAACTATTTGAGGACGATTCGTTGCAATAACTTATTGATTTGTTCTCGAGGCGAACCAATATTCAACCGCATAAAACCGCTTCCTTCTGCGCCGAATAAAATACCGGGACTCATACCAATACCGGCTTGATGAACAAAAAAATGTTTTAATTGTGCATCAGTCATTCCCCAGGCCCGAAAATCTAACCACATAAGATAGGTTCCTTCGATAGGCGTTACCTTGACTTCTGGGAAATGGTCATGCAAGAAAGTTTGCACAGTGTCACGAGTGTCGCGCAAGTAAATCAACAATGCATTTAACCAATCCTCACCTTCCCGATAAGCGGTTTCATACGCAGTAATGCTGAAGGGATTGGATGGACTGATATGGAAATTGTTAAATACATTCTTAACTGCGTTTCGAGTTGTTTTATCGGGAATAATCAATGCCGACAAGTTCAAACCTGGAATGTTAAAAGTTTTGCTGGGTGCCACCGCAGTAATAGTATTGTTAGCAGAGCTGGATAGGCTTGCTATTGGATAATGCCGATGATCTGGATAGATCAAATCTGCGTGAATTTCATCGGAAAAAATTAGCAAATTATGTTTATTGGCAATCTCCAATAATTTCTCTAATTCTTTAGGTTGCCAAACTCGGCCTACCGGATTATGGGGCGAGCACAATAACAACAATCGCGCGTTTTTGGCGCAATGCTCTAGGTGATCGAAATCGATGGCATAACGATTTTCTTCCTTATTTTCTATCCCTAACGGATTATGAATCAGGTTTCTTCCGGATTGCGTTACCGCTGAAAAAAAAGGAAAGTATACCGGCGGCTGAACAATAACACCCTCATTAGGTTTAGTCAGTGCAACAATGGCCGCATTGATCGAAGGCACAACACCAGGACACATCACAATCCAGTCGCGTTGAATAGACCAACCATGTCGGTGTAACATCCAATCAATCAACGCGTCATACAAACTATCCGGAAATAACGTGTAACCATAAATGGGATGTTGCGCACGCTGGATTAAAGCCTGCGTAACTGCGGGAGGTGCGGCAAAATCCATATCGGCCACCCAAGCAGGGATAACATCATCCCTGCCGAACATGCCTTGACGTCCGTCGTATTTGGTACTACTGGTTCCTGTACGGTTGATTTCTTGATCGAAATCAAAACCATTGCTCAAGCAATCCTCTCCCAGATCGTGACTTCGGAAAGCGTATGTTGGAATTTGCGTTTGGTTTCGCGAATGACAAACGGTACGGATTGCGGTCCTTGAATCAACTTAAAGTGTTTCTCTAAGATTGCTTTTAAACCATCTAGCGTGGTGAAATTTTCTCCATCGCGCTTGAATCCGCCAATCCAAAATTCTTTTTTAGTATGCTCCGTCAACCAGGTATAAGGCGAAGTGATCATCAATAATCCGCCTAGGTTAACACGTTCATGAATACTATTAAGCAGCTTGCTAGGATCATACAAACGATCAATCAGATTAGCCGCAAGAATCAAATCATATCCCGTTAAAATAGATTTCAGATTACAAGCATCTCCCTGATAAAACTCAACCTTATCTTTGACATGTTCTAAATCCAGACCTGTCAACGTGCGCTCTTTGTAAGAAACCAAATCGCCTTCATCAGCCAAAACATAACGTAAGATACCTTGCTTGGCGAGTTGTACGCCTTGACCGATAAACCGTGCTGAAAAATCAATACCAGTCACCTGATCAAATGCACGCGCCAATTCAAATGTGGCGCGACCCGATGCGCAACCCAAATCTAATGCAGATCGTTTAGGCCGATTTCCCATTGCTTTAATTGCAATTTCTGCCAGAGCCTTCGAAAAATTCGGCACATCAAAGTAATGATCACCATAGTGAAATTCAGCATATTCCGATAGCAGTTTATCCGTTTCATAATTAGAACTAGGCTGCTGGGCGGGCGCGTCAGAAATGACATAACGAAACCCCGCATGCTGAAAAAAATGCCGCCGAAACGCATACCGTGCACTCCGTAACGACTCATTGCCACATGAAATCCACGATCCACCCTTCATTAAATTATGCTGATTATCAAATGTTGGCGTGGTAAAGTCATCGTACAGGGCATGGACATCAAAGCCGGGGAATGGATAGATCGGTGTTTCGGTCCATTGCCACACATTACCGACGATGTCATAAAAATTACCGTGCTTAAATTCAGTGACCGGACAACTGGAAGCATAGTGATCCAAATGCAGATTGCCATGAGCAGAGGTTTCAGCAGGTACTTCCGATAGTTTGGCTTCATCATACAAACGATACCATTCATCTTCAGTAGGCAAACGAACAGGCTGTTTGGTAGCAACTGCTTTCCAGTTGCAGAAAGCTTTCGCTTCATGATAATTAACTTCAACCGGCCAATCCCAAGGCATAGGAATTTCTTCCGCCATGGTACGCAAAAACCACCTATCGTCTTTTTTAACCCAAAATGTGGGATGGATTGCTTGGGTAAATTTCTGCCAAGAACGGCCCTCTTCTAACCAATAGCTCTCGGTTTGATAACCATCTGCTTCAATAAAAAGCAGGAACTCCCGATTGGTCACCAAGTATTGACTGGCTTGAAATGCCGCTACGTCGCTTTGGTGCAAGCCATATTCATTATCCCAGCCATAATATTGGTGATTTTGCTTGTTTTTATCGAGAGTAACACTACCGGATGAAACTGCAATCATTTGATTCTCTGGCGCTTTACCCGCTTTTAAACAAGGCTGCCAATTTGGGTGCGAACGTACATATTTGAGAGCATGTTGACGAATCAGAACTGACGAAGTTTCCAAGTGAATGCGTTCATGTTCAACGCCCATCAAAATCGGCCACCAAGAACTTTCCCACGTGATCGGCAATACCAGTGGCATCTGCGTGATTAACTGATCAACGCGTTGACGCATGGTATTTCGATAGTCCCGGACTTCTTGAACGGTAGGCCAATTGTAATGAGAACTATCCAGGTCATCCCAGCTCATTTCATCGACACCAACCGCAAACATCGATTCAAGCTTTGGGTTGATACGTTCGGATAATAAACCGGCAAGAATTAGTTTATTAATAAAAAAAGTTGCAGTATGTCCAAAATAAAAAATCAGCGGATGGCGCAACGAAATTGGTTTGTTGTAGTATGCTTCATCGGAGCGTAAAGTCTCAAAAAGCTCTTCATAGCAATCGAGGGTGGCATGAAAATACCTGCGTATTTCTTCTCGTTTTAATTCTGGATCGTTACCGTGCAATAAAGGTGTTCTTAGAAATTTTGATCGTGGCATATTGTTATTGTTAATTAATGTCGCTTTTATGGAGACATTATAACCCGTCAAATTCCCACAATGATCATTCAGCGTAAAATCGACTCGAAAAATTTAACTTTTACGATCAATGACTCTATCGCGCTTTGCTTCAATTCGTGACGTTGATAGTGTTTTCACCCAGGCAATTCACCTGTCGAGCGAATGAAAATAAAAAAACCCTATAAATCGTGTCACTATTCAATCAGTTCGGTTTCAAGTGACACCGGCACCTTCTAACCTCTAGCAATTAGCCTGCAATACTTGCTATCCCCCGCAGCCAAAGCCGCGGGGAATCGCAGGTTAGCACAAAGGTTTATTTAAATAGATTGGTGACCAGATAATTTCCCGTTAAATTGGTCTCATCATGATGCATCCAAGCAGTTATTGCTTTACCGGTTGAACTAACAGCCAACCGTGGCAAAGTTAATGATCTAGGTATTAATGGCTCAGGTTCAAGTGAGCTGGCATTCCAGTTATTGGAACCTGATTGCTTAATGCTTGACCAATTGTTTCGAGAAGATCCATCGCGAGCAACTTGCCGCCAAACCAAAAACGCTCTATTACTGGAGTCTATGCCAGCTTCAACACCTTGGTCTTCAACTTCAGAAGTATTGTTGCCCTCAACGATGGTCGGACCTCCCCATTGGCCGTTCTCAAAGTAATTTGCAAATGCGCTAACCACTCCAGAAGAATCCAATTGACTCCATGATGCAACTGCATTACCGCTTGCATTCATTGCAACACGAACAGGCGATCTAACCTGCTCTACACGACCTTGATCAAGAATGGTTCCTGTAGTACCCCATCCAGTATTAGGTTTATAGTACCAAGCTAATACTTGATATAATTCAGCTGAATTGGCTCTCCCCGGAGCAACGACAACAGCATTGCCATTGTCGCTGATGGCAATCTCGGGTGTGATCCCCGGACCAAGATCGGTAAATGCCGAATCCCATGTATCACTACTCACCTGATAATGGCGCACTTTGAAGCTTGAAGTACTGACTGACCACATAGCAACAGCATTACCGCTATTGTTTATGGCTACCTTAGGATTAAAACTAAGATCAAGTTCTCCAGGAGTATCGGGAAGATCTATTGACTTTGCGGTTCCCCAACCTTGTCCTGGAGTGTAACGATTAGCATAGATATAAGACTGAACACCGATACGTTGCGACCAGACCGCAATCGCATTACCGGCATTATCCATGGCAACACTGGATTGTTGAAATCCTCCGTTGACTGCGGAATTTTCATTTTCGAGTAATACGGCTGCCTCCCAACCAGAACCCACTCGGTAATGCGCAGCCGAAGCATTAAACTCGACTCCAAGCTGTTGCATCCATACGACCACAGCATTGCCATTGCCATCCATGGCTACTTTGGGCTCATAAGCGCTTTGAGCACCGCTATCAAGCAACGTAGGCGCACCCCAAGCATCTGTAGCTGCACTGTAATGCATACCCCAAACGCTATTAATGCCAGTGCCGGCATCATTTTCAAGCCAGACCGCCACAGCATCTCCATTGGTGCTAATGGCAACTTCCAGTCTATCGAAGAATTGTGATGCTTGTCGATGTACCGGTTTAGCTCCTTGCCAGTTACCTGTTGGAATTTTACTGATCAGATTCGACAATGAATCGATGAATACTGGATTATTTCCGAATGGACCTCCCAGGGTATAAGTGCCGTTATCGCTTTTGTTTACACCTGCATACACACCTGTTCCCGGGTAAAACCTATATAACCAAGGTTCGATGTTTGTCTGCGTAGCAGAATGTCCAGGAAAAAATTCGGGATATTTGCTTTCTGCCCAGTTCAGCAATTTCTCTGTATCACTGGCTACATCAGCCAGTACAAAATTACTGTTGCAAATTAGAAAAAAAACAGAGATCCATGTCCTCGCAGTCTTAATCATTGTTATCATGCCGCCCCCCCCCCTAAAAGGATTAGAATAAGTTGGCATTATTTCACCAGACTCATTGATTATCAAATACTTTTCTTGAATATGTTTGCGCTTACTTCCTTATCTTCACCGCATGATTAAGAAAAAACATACAAAGAGAAAACTTTGTACGGTTTCGATCTTGGCCGTTCAGTCGACCTACATAATGGTGATTTAAATCAATAGTATCGGAGTAATAGGAATGAGTTTTCTGAATTTGATATAACCCGGTGCACCTATAAAGGGAATTTTCTGAAGCAGATTGATCAGTTGATAGACTGGGGGCGCTGTAGAAAGATCAATCACAGTTCATTACGCAGCGGTTTCCGATGCTGCATGACGACCTGCTTATTCGGAGTTGCTGTTGCTTGAGATGCTATTGGTCGGAATCTGGAACGGTGGTCTAAGCGATGAATCGGTGGAAGAGATGGCGAACTCGAATCTCCACGTGATGCGGTTTCTAGGATTGTTGCTGGAAGACGATGTACCAGACCACTCAGTATTGTCGCGTTTCAGAACATGGTTAACAGCAGCGGATGCGTGGGATAGGTTAATGAACGACCCTGCCCCAAGGGATGAGAAGTATCAGAGCTGTGAAAAAGAATATTGCACCCTTGCGACCGGAAATAGCCGACTTAAGGTAATTTTTTCAGCGCACTACAGAAAGATAGCTGAAAAATACCCACAAACTTACTAATAAATCCAAAATTACATTGAAATGAGAAAATTGCGTTATTTTGCAAAGGGTTCTATTTAGTCTGTTTTCTGCCGCGAAAATGTTTCATTTTGCAGAAAGGGATTGATATTCAATTCGTAATTAAGAATTTAATATCAATGAGTTCTGTTAGAGTACGTCATTCAATAGCAATTAATAAATTGATTATTAAAAGTAATTTATCCTAATATGAATGATACCTTGATAGAACTGATTCGAACGGTTTATATGATGTTTAGAGCTGCACCAGGCGCCATATATTTAGGCGAATTTAGCTCATTCATCAAACAAACTGGAAAAACAATCAAAGAGTTAGCGAACAATTTGTCACAAACCGATGTGTTCAAGCAATCTCTATATTCAGAAGAACTCTCAAACCATGATTTCTCGAATCAATTTGTAGAAAGAACCGTTGGTTCTTTGGTTGATCAAGCGGATAAATCGTGGGCGGTCAACGAAATTGAAAAAATGCTGGATAGCGGTCAAAATCGAGGAGAAGTGATACATTGGGCTGCAACTGCACTGTCTTCTGTAGATACTGCAAATCCTTATTGGGGTGCGGCCGCGCAGCAATTTAATCATCAAGTTGAAGTGGCATTTTTCTATTCTGTCGATCAAGTGGGACCCGCAACAGATTTATTTGTATTGCAACAAGTGCCCGCTGGAGTATCGCATGAGTTATCGAGCGTTGTTGCAACGGTAAATTTACTTTCTGCAAACATAAATGGAAAGGTAATCGACGGGTATATCAAAAATTCTACCGTATTCGCTGATTTAAACGGTGATGGTTTGCATAATCCGAACGAATCCATTACGACAACCGATACGGTCGGTCAGTTTTCTTTACCCGAAATTAGTGGATTTGGAGATTTGATTGCATTTGGAGGAATCGATATTTCAACAGGTATTGCACTGGAAGGATCTTTAACGGCACCGCCTGGTTCGACGGTCATTACTCCGCTTACGACGTTAATTGATGTAATGTCAGAGCCAGATCACTCTGCTGTTACAGCAAACAATGCCAAATTACTCAATGGAATCGGTATCACCGCTAATGTTAATTTACTGCATTATGATCCCATTAATGAAGCCATTCGCGCCAGTGACGATGTCACATTAACTAATTTAGCGTTGAAGATTCACAAAGCATCAACTCAAGTTAGCCTATTGGTTAGCCAGACCGCTTCGTTGTTAGTTGGAGCTAAATTAGCCGCCAATGAAACGGTAGCTATCAATCAAGGATATGCGATTTTAGCTGCCTCTTTAGTAAACACCTCGAGTCCTATTGATTTTACTTCTCAATTTACTGTTTTAACTTTTATTGAACAAGTTATTAAATCCTTGGACGTCGATCAGGCGACACTTAATAACTCGGGTGATTTGATCATTGATGCTGCCAAAATCATTACAAACTTAAACCAAGCAATCGCTTCTGTATCAGTTGAAAGCGACAATAAACAAACAATACTATCCACCATCGCGGCAATACAAATCGTTGCAGAGCAAATTGAAAATTCGTTGCAGACAGATGCCGCCGCAGGTAGTTTGAATCATTTGCTTGAAGCAACATCGACAAGTAAATTGTCTGCTGCGATTGGGCTAGCCGGCCCTAATGTCGGAGATGTCAATGGCGATGGAGTAAAAGACCCTTTGCCAACTCAATCTTCGGGCGGTGGTGGAGGATCAGGCGGAAATTCTGTACCACCTCCTCCGCCGTCAAGTGAATTCTTTTTGGCAACCAACAGCACTTCCTTCAACGGAACTGCTAAAGAGGATACGTTATCGATATCGACCTCAGCAGCATGGACACCATTAGTAATGACTGCAGTTACGCTGGATGGAGCCGGTGGCAACAATACCTTAAAAGTTCAAGATGGTTCTGATATCGCGGCAGCCACTGTCGTCAATTTTCAAAACCTCATTTTTGATCCAGTGGGTGTCGTAGGAACGCACGATGTCACTCTGTCAGCGATTCAGAATCAATATTTTACCGGTACGGTTACTGCAGCAGGTACTAGCACGAATGCCGAAAAAGTGGCCATCGTGGGTGATGGTGCAGTGACTACATTTATCGGGGTTGAACATTATCTCGTCAATGACGACAGTACAAATAATCGTGCGATTACTATTTCGCAAGTCAATACCAATGTAACGGCTGATTCAGTATCTGATGCGGTTAATTTTATAGTTGGTTCATTGAGTTATACGGGCACTATTTCAGGAGAAAATGCTGTACCCGATAAAATTACAATCGGGAATGGCGCAAACATCAGTGCTGCTAACATAAGTAATGTTACGGAGCTAACGCTGGCTTCTGGAGCGGCAGTGACAATGTCAGCACTTCAAAGCCAAGGGTTTACAGGAGCGATCACAGCACCTGGCAGCGGTGTAGGAGGAGAGACGATTACTATCGTAGGCAATGGCGCCGTTACCGCAGTCAACGATATTGAAAACTATGTTATTGGGGACGATACAACGAATGCGCGGACGATAACGATCTTAGGTGCCAATAGTCATATCACGGCCAATTCAACGACAGACTCGATCAACTTCAATGTTGGTGGGGTGACATTCACCGGCACGCTGGTGGGTGATTCAACGGTGACTGACAGTTTGTCATTGGCGAATGGAGCAGATATCAGCGGCGCTAGCATGAGTAATGTTTCGTCATTAACACTAGCCTCGGGAGCTGCTGTGACATTATCGGTGGCTCAAAATGAAGGGTTTATTGGGGCGGCTACAGCTTCTGGCAGTGGCATAAATAGTCAAAAGGTAATTATCAAAGGTGACGGTGCGATTACCGCTTTATTCGATATTGAAACATACCAATTAAATGACGATTCCACCAATGCACGCACCATCACGATAGGTCCTGCGGCTTTAAATCTCATCGCCGACAATGCAAATGATACGATAACCGTCAATGCTGTTGCACTTGCGCAGAATCAGTCACTGACAATATCAGCAGAGAGCTCTTCTAACTTAGTTGTGAATAATTTAGTAGGAAACATTGATGCGTCTTATTTAACTGGAACACTAAACATTACCACGGCCAATGCTGCTGATGATGGAATCGACATTGTCACGGGAACATCCGCAACTCAGATAAATCTTGCTGCTGGGGTTGGTTCGGATTCGGTCAGTATCAACGCAAATGCATTAGCGAATAACACGGTACTAACCATCAACTCTGGTGGTGGTTCTGCAGGAGGCGTCAGCGTTACTAATCTATCCGGTGATTTGAATGTGTCCAATCCGGCAAGCGGCACCATAGCGATAGCACTCAAAGATAACGTGGTTGATGACACGATCAATATTGCTGCTGGTGCAACAAGTCTTGTATTAATAAATGCAGCTAATAGCGACACTGTAACGGTTACCGGATTTTTAGGAAGTAATTTTTTTGGCACTACAACGGGTACAGGTCGCTTTAATATAGCGATGGGTCTTTCCACAACTTCAATTGTTACAGGCACTGGCGATGACACTTTGACTTTTGCGGCAGGAACTGGATTAACCAGTGCGGACTCTGTTGACGCAAATGGAGGCAGCGATAAAGTTGCGTTAACAGGTAATACAGCCGTTGCTAGCACCGACTTTAATAATGTGCGTAATATCGAAATCATTACCTTACAAAATACTAATACTACAGTTTCTATCACGACACTGGATACATTAGTGTCGGTCGGATCAGTGCTTACATTATCAAATGCTACTAATTCAGGCATACTGACTTTTAATGGCAGCGCAGAAACCGATGGAAGTTTCAATATTACCGGAGGCAGTGGGAATGATGTCATTACTGGAAGTTTGGGAAATGATGTACTGAATGGCAGTGTAGGGAACGATAGTATTTCAGCCGGTTTGGGAAATGACACCCTCCTAGGCGATGCCGGAAACGACACTTTTACTTTTGTGTCGGTTACTGGTCTGACCAATGCAGATAGCGTAGACGGTGGTGCTGGCACAGATACCGTAACATTAACCGGAAATACCGCCTTTGCAGCATCCAATATTTTTGACAATGTCGAAAATATTGAGACGATAACCCTGGGCAATACCAATACATTAATCAATATTGTCACACAAGATGCATTGGTTGCGGCCGCAGCGACACTGACATTGACAACTGCGAATACGGGCGGAATGATTTTTAATGGCAGTGCCGAATTAGATGGTAAATTCTCTATTACTAGCACCGGAACTTCAAACGATACGATTACTGGAGGAGCTGGGGCTGATAGTATTTCAGCCGGTTTAGGAAATGACACGTTATCTGGAGGAGCTGGAAACGACACTGTTACTTTTGTGTCCGTGACTGGTCTGACCAATGCCGATAGCGTGGACGGGGGTACTGGTACAGATACCGTAACATTATCCGGAAATACCGCATTTGCAGCGTCCAATTATTTTGACAATGTCAAAAATATTGAGAAGATAACCCTGGGCAATACCAATACATTAATCAATATTGTCACACAAGATGCATTGGTCGCAGCCGCAGCCACACTGACATTGTCGACCACGAATACAGGCGGAATGATTTTTAATGGCAGTGCTGAATTAGATGGCAAATTCTCTATTACTAGCACCGGAATTTCAAATGATACGATTACCGGAGGAGCTGGAGATGATACTTTTACTTTTGCGTCAGCCATTGGTTTGACCAATGCCGATAGCGTGGACGGCGGTGCTGGTACTGATACTGTATCATTAATCGGAAATAACGCATTTGCAGCGTCCAATTATTTTGACAATGTCTCCAATATCGAAACAATTGCGCTTAGTAATTCAACTACGGCGATGAACATTACTACACTGGATACGCTGGTAGCAGCTAGTGCGACACTGACGCTATCGCTATCAAATGCTGTCGTCGGTAATTTAACATTTAACGGCAGCGCGGAAACCAATGGTGCTTTCGCAATTACTGGCGGGGGTGGAAATGACGTAATTACGGGAGGATCAGGTAACGATACGCTAGCGGGTGGAACGGGTAATGACACATTATCAGGGGGTGCCGGCAATGACACATTGTCGAGTGATTCAGGTATCGACAATTTTTCTGGAGAAAGCGGTGCAGATAATATTACCCTAGGAAACAGCGCAAATGATAATGTACAACAAACAGTGATTTATAACGCATCATCGGATGGTGCTGCTTCAGGCGCAAATACCGGCTGGGATTCCATTACTCAATTTGATGCAAATGCAAACAATGCAGGTGATGATCAATTTAAAATAGCGAATGCATTAAAAACATTATTGGACGATGATGCGGACGGAGTACTGGATTATTCTGCGAGTAATGCTACTGATCTAGGAAATCAAGCTATTGTGGGTGGCGCAAATCAAGAAGCAACGGTATTGTTTGACACGGAGATCGAAATCACACTTTATGATTTTACAACGGCAGGGTTAGCTAACGTGACTGCAGAATTATCTGAGGAAATCGATTTTACCAATATCGCAACTGGTCAAGAACATTTGTTTGTCATCAATTTCTCCACAACGCAAACCGCGCTTGTGCTTTATAACGCAAGTTTAGGAGGCGACGATTTAATCGTTGCAGCAGACATTCAAATTCTCGGCATCGTAACGCACAATGACGGTACCGGATTGATAGCCAGTAATGTGATTTTTTAGAGAACTTGAGATTGTTTTATTAATCACCTCATTGCCTATTCTTAGATTTTAACAATAAACAATGAATAAAATAAAAACAGGAATTTACCCTAACAGGTGCATGATCAAATCGGATAACCATACGGTGTCAATATCGGAGAAAAAAATGTACCGGATAGCACGCGTAAAGTGTACCAATTGGGCTAAAAAAGAGGGTTCTGACCTCTGGTTTTGAGCTTTTTATTTTCATTGGATTCAGGTAAAGCACGGTGCACTTTCCTAACATCGTTTATATCGGTTTGAGATTTTCTTTCTCTGTAGATTTGGAATATCTTATTAAGATTCCTGCACAACCACCCCTGCCAGTGCAATAACCAACTAAAATAGAGGTAATTAAAAGACAATTGGAGCAAAAGATGCCAATGAGTTTTGGAACACTGGAATTAACAGAGCGATTGAAGCGAGAAAATGTTCTGATGAAGATTGATGTGCTGATTGCGTGGGAGGAGTTACGTCCGAAACTTACGGGTTTAGGTTTATATAGGCGCGAGTTATCGCATGATGGAGGGTAGGAACCATTTGATGGGTTGATGATGTCCAAAGGTGCGACGGGGACGGTCATTGATGCCACGTTGATTGAGTCAGCGGCACGCCCTAAAAAGACTATCATCCTGGAGGTAGATGCCAAAGATAAGGCTGTTCAGTATGAAGATGGCAGTCAACCTGGAATCAGCTGTACCGAAGAACAAAGTGCGGATCCGGATGCGACCTGGCTAAAGAAAGGCAAGCAGTCGCAGTTTGGCTAGCGCAGTTACCGGGTGGTGGACGTACAAGACGGCTATGTGCGGGGGACTCACACTGCCCATGCCAACCAGAGCGAAATGATGCATTTCGAAGCAGCTATCGATGGTGCGCATGCCGACAAGGGATCCGGAAGCCAACGCCCAAGTCATACTGAAAAGTATCTGCATGAATCTTAAAAAAGCAGCCAACAAAATTTTTGTGGACAAGCCAGCACAGGGGAGCAATCCACCCAAATGTTGCATAAGGGGAGGAAGCTTCCTAAAAAAGAGGGAAAAAACTTCCATTTCTACCAAAACGTTATCAAATTGCCACGATAACTCGAACTGCATCTAAACCAAGTTGTGCTGTTTTTATAGCGCTTGTTCCTTGTTGCAACAAGTCCCTAAAAAAATCGATTTCTTCTTGGCGAACATTCGGATTGACTTTTTTCAATGCAGTTAATCTTTCGATTTCAGGAGAGATGAGCTGGTTAATACGTCTCTGCGATTGCGAAATAACTTCAGGTATTTGTTCGCTTGCTTGTTTTTCACTCAAAGCAAGTAGTTCAACGAGATGATCTTGCTTTAATTGAATGACTTGCTTGGCAATATTTATCGCAACAGGTGTTGCAAGGGCATTTATCGATTCATGACTGAACAGTATTGCACGGTCACCATTTTCAGCAACTAGCGTACGAATTAAAACGGGAGGCAGATAATGGTTCATTTGTGGAGAAACGGTATGTTGCATTTGCAAGACAAAAAGACATTCTAGTAACATCGTGCCTGCGGTTATGTTTTTGTGTTTTATTGTTGTGACTACTGCATTACCCGTTTCTTGCCCGAGAATTCGTTCCATTGCATGCAAAACCATCGGATGTTCCCATGTTAGAAATTGCATGTCTTCGTTAGCCAGGGCTACTGTTCTCGAGTAAGTAACGATAGTGCCGTCATCGTCTAAGCCAGGAAAAGGAATTGTCATGTGTTCACTGGGTTCAATCCGATAATTACCCGATCGATGTTCTTCAGTATGCACACCGCAGCAGTCAAAAACTTCCTCCATATACTGCTCTAATAACGGATCACTTTCCTGTGAATAAGCGATTTGCAGTAATTTGTCTGCGGATTCTGGGCGAAATGAATGATGTTCTAGCAGTTTGTCTCTACCGCGATGCAATTGATCATTAATGTTTTGGCTAATCAATCGTGTCATATCCATTAAATCAGGAAGCGCTGCTAGACTGGTCGGTGATTGATGTAAGGTTGCAATAAGCTTGTCCTCAACTTGCTTAAAAACAGTCTGTCCCGCTGGACAAGTTTTCTCAAACGCATTGAGACCGAAGTGGTACCAATGAAACATCACCGCTAAAGCGCTGTTTTCCAGGTAGGGAACATGAATATCAATGGTGCTGGTTTGACCGATGCGATCGAGTCGACCGATACGCTGTTCCAACAAGTCAGGGTTTAAAGGCAGGTCAAACAACACCAGATGATGCGCAAACTGAAAATTTCGTCCTTCACTGCCGATTTCGGAGCAAATCAAAATTTGACTGCCGTCCTCTCGATTAGCGAAAAAAGCTGCCGCACGATCACGTTCAACCAGACTCAAGTTTTCATGAAAAACAGGAATATGCCTACCCGTTGCTAATTTAAGGGTTTTAGCGATATCAAGCGCTGTTTGTAGATGAGCTGTGATGACCAGTATTTTGTCTACGGATTGCCTTTTGAGTAAATCATAAAGCCAGCCAATGCGAGGATCAATCTCGGTCCAATGCGGACTATCCGGCTCAGACTTCACCTGATAGATCAGCTCAGGAGCTAGCAGCAATTCTACTTTGGATAGATTAGTGGTTACAAAACTGGCTAAAAATTGATGATAGGGCTGAGGCAGCGGTAATGACGTAGCAATCAATTTCCTTTCTGGAAATCCTTTAATCGAAGCACGATTGTTGCGAAAAAGAATGCGACCGGTACCATGTCGATCCAACAATTGATCGGCGAGTGTCTTTTTTGCATGCTGAATCTTATCTGTATTTGCACCATCCTTTAGTTGATCGGGCAGTGCTGTGGATTCGGGAGTATCCAAAACACCAGAAATCGTTTCTCTATTCTTTGCAGAAAGAATCTCATTGCTCAATAAATTCTCAATGGCTTCGGCGATTGGAGCATAGTTTTGTTCTTCCGTGACAAACTCTGACAATGTGCTAAAACGATCAGGATCGAGTAATCGGAGTCGCGCAAAATGACCTGCTTTGCCTAGCTGTTCTGGCGTAGCAGTTAACAGCAAAACGCCACTGGTACGCGCGGATAGGGCAGCGATAATGCGATATTCCTTACTAATGGCGTGCTCCGACCATTGCAGATGGTGCGCCTCATCGACAATCAACAGATCCCAGTTCCCAGCTAATGCAGATTCATAGACGTTATCGTTATCGCACAGAAACTCTAAGCTGCATAAAATCAATTGTTCCGAATGAAAAGGATTTTCTTCGGCATCATGTTCTTTTAATGCGTGATAGCGCGTATCGTCAAAAATGCTGAAACGCAAGTTGAAGCGTCGCAGCATTTCAACCAACCACTGATGAATCAGTGTTTCAGGAACAATAATTAACGCACGTTTAATGCGCTCTGTTAGCAGTTGTTGATGAAGAATCAAGCCTGCTTCAATGGTTTTCCCCAAACCAACTTCATCGGCCAGCAAAACCCTGGGTGCGTAACGGCTCGACACTTCATGCGCGATATAAAGTTGATGTGGAATCAAAAGTGTTCGCATACCTAACAAGCCGTAGAGCGGCATCTGCACAAAGCGCTGTCGCATCAACAGCGTTTGATAACGAATTTGAAACCATTTGCTGGAATCTAATTGCCCCCTCATCAAGCGGTCTACCGGACGATTCAGGTTGATATAAGGCGCTAAATCAACCTCGCACAACGTTGCCTTCTCTCCAGATGTGGTAAAACCCGAATAAGAGACTAAGTCATCGTGATCAATTATCTCCGCTATCGTTAATGAGATACCTTGTTGACTCCTGATCGTATCGCCTATTTTAAAAATAACCCGGGTGAGGGGGGCGGTAGCTTTTGCATAAGAACGCGTTTCACCGGTTGCTTTAAAACTGATACTAACGATTCTAGGTTCAACGGTTTGAATCGTGCCCAAACCTAATGTGAGATCAACATCGCAAATCCATCGTTGACCCGTTTTGAAGTCGTGCATGTGAAGCTAAAAGATGTGGAGTGAAAAAGAATAGCCAATGCATTTTAAACCATTACAGAAATATTTACGTAATGGTTATTTGAAAAAAATTCCAACGGCAAGCCAAGTTGAGAAATAAAACGGGAAAAGTAAAAATTAGCGAAAAACTGATCCGATCGGCACATTTTTAATCATTGATTAATCTGTGCTAATCGGATGAGTGTATATTTTTCTACAACAATCGATTAAATTAGATTGTGGTGAAAAATTAGAAATTTAAAAAAAGATTTGCCACAAAATTATGCATCATTTGATCAGGGCGAGCGCTATGCGGTCTATTAATAAATTGATTCATATAGCCCAATTCCACTGTAGCGTATTGATTAACTTTATATCCCAGACCCACAAAGCCGCGGTTTTGATCGTAACCACGAGAAATAAAAGCAGGATTATCAACTGTATTCATAGCAATAAATAATTCGCTCTGAATGATGGCACTCAAATTGGGATCAATTGCAGTGAGTGGTATAGCTAGCTTCACTAATTGACGAAACCGATACGCAACATCATCATCGCCGCCACGGAGTGGTGCATGATTATCAAAGAATCGTTGCTCAAATCGACTACGCAACGATAAACGCCCAAATGAGAAATTGTCAGCCCATGTAACTTGTTCCCAAATCCGGTGTTCATTAAAAGGACGAAATGCCAAAGGCTCGGCAGTAGGCGCCCATGCGTAACCTGCCCAAACAACAATTTTGTCGGTAATCGCATAACCTAATCCCGGACGAATCAATGCCTGAGTAAATTGAGAAGCCTCATTACCAAAACGGCCTTGACCTTCCATCCACCATCTAAATCTTTTTAGGTCTGGGTTATTGGGATTAATTGCACCGAAATTGCCTAACGCCGTGACATTACCCCACACTTGAAAATCATCCGCAGTAGCATCGGCTGCTACGTGTTTTACGGAAAAAAGACTGAGTGTAAGGAACAAAATTAAAATTTTTGTTTTTTGAATCATTCAACTCCCCTCTATGGTGATATTTAAGCAAGTTACAAGACAAATCTCTCTCTACGAACACTTTCGAAGTTCTTAGGAGCGGCATCTAATCATTTAACACTCAAATGATCAATAAAAAATAATCGACAGTTAGTATTCTAATTTCTTAAATACGCTTAATGTATTAAACGATTTGATTATCTCCATCGCCGTGCACGCGCAAGATAACACAGCGAATGTTAAGAATATGTTAACAAAAAACGACAGCATTTTAAGGGTTATCTGTTTTTATGATCATGAGAAGAAAATCAAAAATGATTGACAAGGGGGAAATAATCGTTTGACAAACTATCTGGTACCTAGATAATGTGCAAAGGTATGGTTTTGCTATTAGCTATATCTAAGTAATCTATTCTACAAAAAGAAAAATAATTTTACCGAAAACCATTTGGATAATTTTTGACTTGCATTTTATTGCTAAGCTACTCATTATAAGGAAATAATATGAAAAAAGTATTTTGGGGTATCACCATATTACTGTTAACTGGCTGTGGAACCAGCAGGGACTACACGCCGACGGCGGATGCAACCGGTGAACAGATTTTCAGCACCGCATGTACCGAATGCCACAAGCCCGTTAGCGCTAATGTAGCAATGGCTTTGAGCGAAAAAACAGCGAACAAAGAAGCACTGATTAAAAAATTTCAGACCGGCAGTATGCGTATGCCTTCATTTAAGAATATCCAAGGTGAGTCCGCTAATCGTTTAGCCGATTATATTTTAGCTAATAGTCAGGTCAATAAATAACTTGTTTCCATAAAAA
The DNA here is from genome assembly GCA_044228295.1 of Nitrosomonas sp. Taxonomy (GTDB): domain Bacteria; phylum Pseudomonadota; class Gammaproteobacteria; order Burkholderiales; family Nitrosomonadaceae; genus Nitrosomonas. Next base: position 24,267 of record JBGAVE010000019.1, on the reverse strand, counting down.
AGTCGCAATTACTATTGGCGAATAACATTCCCACAAAGAGTATTCCAAATTATTTTACGACTAAGATTCAAGTGATTTCTTGTATAGCGAGTCTCAATTTAATTTTACGAATTTCTTTACTGTATTTTGCTAAAAACATTACCCATAGATTCTGCAATTTTTTCCAAGCTTGATATTGCGCAATTGAAGTCTAGCTGCGCAACGTGTAGCTTGCGTGAATTGTGCTTGCCTGTGGGCTTAAATGAGGAGGAAGTCAAAAAAGTTGCTGATATTGTTAGTCAGAAGCGAAAAATTCCTCGTGGCAGTTATTTGCATCGTAGTGGAGCAAAATTTCAATCGTTATTTGCAATTCGTAGCGGCTTTTTAAAGACGTGCATATTGGAGCAGGATGGACGCCAACAAGTCACAGGATTCCATATGACAGGTGAGCTACTTGGCTTGGATGCCATTAGTACCGACATTCATACCTGTGATGCCATTGCACTGGAAGACAGTGAGGTTTGCGAGATTCCTTTTACAAAATTAGAAGAAATTAGTCGAGCTATACCATCGTTCATGCGTCATTTTCATAAAATCATGAGCCGTGAGATCGTAAGAGATCACGGCGTAATGTTGTTATTAGGTAGCATGAAAGCTGAAGAAAGATTAGCCTCCTTTCTACTCAATTTATCCCGTCGCTTTGATATTCGCGGATATTCCAAATACAATTTCAACTTGCGCATGACTCGAGAAGAAATCGGCAGTTATCTAGGACTAAAACTTGAAACAGTGAGCCGAGCTTTTTCTAAGCTTCAAGAGGAAAACATTATTATTGTGGATAACAAGCATATCGAAATTAAGGATATCAATCGATTGCGAATGAAATTAGGTAATCCAGACGTTTTTTAATTAGTGTAAACAATCTTTAAAGTCTTAGACAAAATCTATCGAAAAAGACGACCTATCCGGTTATTCGCAGCATCAACTCGATTTGACCGCAAAAGAGCTGAATGAGTTTTTCAGAAAAACATTGGCTTTTTATTCTCTAAAAAGAAAGTATTAGCAGTATCCTGATGACTATCCAAATTTGCGGTCATTATTTTGACTGTGGTCAATAGTGAACGATCAGATGCGACAATCTGTCACATTCCCAAAACCAATGGATCAGTTCATAATGTTTCTCAGATGTTACTAATCACAAGCCCCTCGTAATCATCCGCGCTTCCCTCCTAACCCTCCTCTATTTAAGCGCGGATGATTTTTTCTTAAGTCACACCTATCGAAAAAGACTACCGACCGAGTTATCCGCAGCCTCAACTCGATTTGATCACAAAAAACTAAATGCGTTTTTCAGAAAAATATTGGCTTTTTATTCTCTGAAAAGAAATTATTAGCAAGTATTCGGATGATTACCTAAATTTACGATCAGTGTTTTGACTATGATCAATAGTGAACGATCAGGTGCGACAATCTGTCACATTCCCAAAACCAATGTATCGGTTCATAATGTTTCTCAGATGTTACTAATTACCTGTCCCTCGTAATCATCCGCGCTTCCCTCCTTACCCTCCTCTATTTAAGCGCGGATGATTTTTTCTTAAGTCACATCCATCCAATAATCGCACAATACCTCACTTGCAAAGAAATCCGGTACCCATGCAAAAACCGTCACCGAGTAAGCGTGTACCGACATACCCGCGCAGCGTGCCCCACACGGAAAGGTGAAAAGGAAAGGTGTATTATTGCTAACATCAAGAGTCGGCCATTCAGCCTAATTCAGAAACATTCCTGAGGGAATATCAAAGTGATTTAATTGGCCACACTTACTAGCGTGAGAAGATATTTAAGTAAACAATCCGTTACTGGAATCAAACTTGCATGTTCATGACTTCTTGGTAAGCGGTAACAAGTTTATTACGAACTTGTACCATGGATTGAAATGAGACATTGGCCTTTTGTAAAGAAATCATCACTTCATGTAAATCGACATTCGGTTGATCGCTAATGAATTGTTCGCTCAGCTTATCTGCTTTTTTGTGGGCTGTGTTAACTTGATTAATTGCAGATTCTAACTTTTCAGCAAAATCAACTTTAACAACGCCATCTGTATTGGCATTTTTTTTGACGCCAGAAGCTAAAGCAGAAGTGGCTTGTAACTGCTGAAGGATGCTATCAATAGCCGATTTGTCCATGGTTTTCCTCTGTAATTCAAAAAATCATCAAATATTATTGTCTTGATTTATCAAGCGATATTGTTGCAGTTTATAACGGAGTGTTCGCTCAGAAATTCCTAACTTTTTAACGGCTAATTTTCGTGAACCATTAACAGAAGCTAATGTTTCGAGGATATGTTTGCGTTCGAGCGATTTCATATCTTGGGTCGGTGCTTCTGGACATGCATCTTTTTGAACCGCATGAATCTTATTCTCGGGCAAATGTATATGCTCTTCGTCGATCACATCGCTTGCTAAAATCATCGCGCGTTGCATGACATTTTCCAGTTCACGAATATTTCCTGGCCAAGAATATTGAGTTAATTTCTCTATGGCTTTGGGGGTCACTTTAGTAGGTGCTTGGTCATTTTGCAAAGCGTTTTTTTCGATCATTCTGAGCGCTAGCGGCTCAATATCGAGAGGTCGTTCGCGTAATGCCGGAATTTCAATTGGGAATACGTTCAGCCGATAATATAAATCTTCCCGGAATTGTCCATTTTTTACCATCGCCATCATGTTCCGGTTCGATGTTGCTAATATGCGGATATCAAGTTTGATGGTTTTGTGTCCTCCAATCCTTTCAACTTCTCTTTCTTGTAGCACACGAAGTAATTTTGCTTGTAACTCCAAGGGCATTTCGGAAATTTCATCCAGCAACAAAGTTCCGCCTTCAGCTTGTTCAAATTTTCCAGGCTGCGCCTGTGTTGCTCCAGTAAACGAACCTTTTTCGTAACCAAACAAAGTAGCTTCGAGTAGGTTTTCCGGAATAGCCGCGCAATTAATTGCAATGAAAGGTTGTGATGCACGTAAAGAATGTCGATGGATATAGCTGGCGACAACCTCCTTGCCGCAACCGCTTTCACCAGTCAACATGACCGTAGCTGGAGATTTTGCAACCCTTTTGGCGAGTGATAACAATGCTCGAGTTTTGGGATCGTTGGCAATGACTGCGTTGTCTTGATCGTATTCTGGCAAAGCGTAACGTTTAATATAAACTAGCAGGTTATCGGGTTCAAAAGGTTTGAGCAGATAATCACATGCGCCAGAGCGCATTGCCGTGATTGCTTTATCAATTTCCCGATAGGCTGTCATCAGTAATACAGGCAAATCAGGGTGTAATGATTTGATTTTTTTTAACAGCGTTAAGCCATCCATTGGCTTCATCTGTACATCACTGACCACCATTCCAATCGGCTGCATTTGAATAACATTCAGGGCATCTTGACCGTTTGCCGCTGGAATAGCCTCATAGCCCGATAATTGTATCGTGGTACAAACCGCTTCCAGTAAGTCCTGATCATCTTCCACTACTAGAATAGGTAATATTTTCATGTTTTCAATCCTTTTGAATTCTGGGTATCATTACAACAAATTCACTGCCCTCGTTTGGCAAAGAATTGATGTGAACCGTACCGTTCATCGATTGAATGACACCACGCACGATCGCCAATCCCAAACCTGTTCCTTCTTGACGAGTGGTGTAAAAAGGCTCAAACAATCGATCTTGTAATGCGCTATCAATGCCCGGTCCGTGATCTCTTACGCTTAAAATTAGCGTTTCTTTCTCGAGATTGCCGGACAGAATGATCGAATCACCCGCGGTTGATACTTGCATCGCATTTTCTAGCAAACTGATCATCGCACCAAACAGTGCTTGATAATCCGAGGTCAGACACTCACCTTCACTATGATCATGCACAATTAATTTTAGATGACGTTGCGATAGTTGTGGTTCGATAACTTGTTGCAATTCTGATAACAAATGATTGATAGGGAATTTTTCAAGTTTTATTGTTTCACCTTTAACAAAACGGAGCATATCTTTGGTTAATTGCTCCAAGCGATGCAAGCGTTCGACAGTTTTACTAGCAAATTTCTTGCGGTCATCAGGGGTCAAGGCATCGTTGCCCAAATGTGTGGCATATAACAGGGCCGTTGCTAGTGGTGTGCGCAACTGATGAGCAAGGTTGGCGGCCATTTCTCCCATAGCTGTCAAGCGCTGATTTCGTCTAATTTTTTCCTGGATGGCATAAGATTCAGTTATGTCGTTTATCAACAAAATTTGCTTGCTTTCAGAATCTGTCGAACTGCTTTGAATCCGGATACGTAAACGTTGCTTTGTTTCGTCTGGTTGTAAATACCATTCATTAATTACTTTTGTTGGTTTTAGTCGTTGTAAAACGATATCTTGCCACTGCAAATCTAATAAAGGATCGCCAAGAATTTGTTGAGCGGCTGGATTGACTTGTTCTACGGTTCCTTCGGCATTTAACGCAATTACACCACCTGGCAGCGCATTCAACAGAAAACTTAACTGTTTGGACAAATTTTCTTTTTCGATAAACTGCTTACGTAACTCACCATTTGCTAGCGCAAGCTCATGGGTTAATTGCTCAACTTGATGCAATAATTCTTGATATACCCCAGAAAGCTGTTGTGATGCTTCATTAAATGCGGCAAAAGCAATCTGCAGTTGCTGTTGATCCGATGCAACTGAATTTCTGTTTTGAATAGATGGATTGATTTGCACAAAATTTATCGACAATTGTTCAGATTGATCGCAAGCTTACCTGCTCTTGTCACTTTGCAATGAATGGAATAAGCCGTGCAAACCTATTTTATTCAAGCCTTCGTGATTCCTAAGAATACCCATAATCATCAGTCGTAAGAATCTGCATTGAAAGTGGAATTTTTACGTGCGGTATTATTTTTTAAGAGCAATTTTACGATTTAAAAAAGAGTAACAGGAGAACAGTTCGTGGCAACAGTTCCGAACGAAACGAATACACCAACAGCGCCGGCAGAGCCTAAAAGCCCGACTGCATACAAAATAGAGCAGCTTCGGCAATTATCAAACCAAAAAAAAATTGGCTTGATATTATCTGCTGCTGCCGTTATTGCGCTCATCATTGGTGGTTTGATGTGGAGTCAATCTCCTGAATATCGTGTGCTCTATAATAATGTTTCCGATCAAGATGGCTCTAATATCATTGCTGCTTTGCAGCAAATGAATATTCCATACAAATTTTCTGAGAATGGCAGCGCAATTCTCATTCCTGAAAAAGCTGTACATGAAGCACGTCTAAAGCTGGCGGGGCAGGGTTTGCCTAAAGGTAGTTTGCCTGGTTTCGAAATCATGGAGAACCAGAAATTTGGTTCCAGTCAATTTCTGGAGCAAATCAATTATCAAAGAGCCTTAGAAGGGGAACTTGCTCGTTCAGTACAATCCTTATCAGCAGTACAAAGCGCCCGCGTTCATTTGGCGATGCCGAAACCTTCTGTTTTTGCGAGAGAAAAACAACAACCTAGCGTATCGGTACTGGTTAATCTTTATCCAGGCAGAGTATTGAGTGTGGATCAAGTCAGCGCGATTGTGCATTTAATGTCAAGTAGCGTTCCCAATCTACCGGTAAAAAATGTAACGATTGTTGATCAAAACGGTAATTTATTGAGCACTCCCAACGATCATAAACAAGATGGGCGTTTTGATGCCAAACAGCTGGAATATATTAAAGAGCTTGAGGAAGGCTATATTCGTCGCATAGAGACAATTTTGGCGCCGATTGCTGGTGCTAATAATATACGAGCGCAAGTGACTGCTGATTTAGATTTTTCTCACGTTGAACGTGCGGAGGAAACTTATCGCCCTAACAATACTGAGACTGAAGGTGCATCAATTCGCAGTCAGCAAACGCTTGAAGCGGTATCAGTAGGTTCTAAATTTGACGGTGGAATTCCAGGTGCTCTTTCTAATCGTCCTCCTGAAAATGCAGCCGCACCAATAGAAATAGATAAAAAGAAAAAGCCGGGGACTAATCCGGAAGAAGATGAAAAAAATAAGAAAGAACCGCCTATTCCGACGGATAAGAAAAAAGAATCAACCACGAATTACGAGGTTGATAAAACTGTACAACACACTAAACAGTCGATCGGCAATATCAAGCGCTTGACAGCAGCGGTGGTAGTAAATCACCGCAAAAAGGTTGATGAAAATGGTGAAGTGACCCATGTAGCGCTTACAGAGGATGAACTTAAGGAAATTAATAACCTCGTTAGAGAAGCGATGGGCTACAGTGAAAAGCGTGGTGATTCACTAACAGTTACCAATAGTTTATTTATAGAACAAGACGTGTCTTCAGCGACTGTTTTCTGGAAGGATCCAGAAAATATTGTACTGGCAAAAGATTTTGGCAAACAATTGTTAATAGTCGCACTGGTATTGTTCTTTTTCTTGAAGATATTGCGTCCGTTCTTGAAGAGCCTGGAACCTCCACCGCCGGTTCCCGAGCTGACTGAACAACAATCAGCCGGTGAGTTGGTCGAAGGTGCCGTGGGCCCGGATGGACAACCGTTGCCGCAAAATGCTGAAAATGCTGCCATGTTGGCGATTCAGAAATCGATCTATGAAGACAATTTGAAGCGTGCAAAACAACTTGCTATCGAAGAGCCCGTTATTGTTGCGAATGTTCTTAGAGAATGGATTATAAAAAATAATGGATGACGAAGGCATTAAAAAAAGCGCCATCTTACTGATGACGCTAGGCGAGGATGAAGCGGCTTCGGTGATTAAGTTGCTCGGTCCTAAAGAAGTACAAAGACTTGGAGAAACGATGTCGAGTCTACAGAATATTACACGCACTGAAATCGAAGCGATTCTTCAGGAGTTTTGTGATCAAGCTGAGGGTAGAACAACACTAGGTCAAGATTCAGCAGGTTACATTCGTAAAGTCCTGACCAGTGCATTAGGTGACGAAAAAGCTGCTAATCTGATCGATCGTATTTTACAAGGTGGCGATACCAGCGGTATTGAAGGTTTGAAATGGATGGACGCACCTTCAGTAGCCGAATTGATCAAAAACGAACATCCGCAAATTATTGCAACTATTCTGGTACATTTGGAACGCGATCAAGCCAGTGAGATTTTGAGCTTGTTCACTGAAAGACTGCGTAACGATACGTTACTACGTATTGCTACTCTGGACAGCGTACAACCGGATGCATTGCGTGAACTCAATGATGTGCTGACAAAATTGCTGGCTGGTAGTGCCAATATCCGCAAAGCAGCACTTGGTGGTGTACGTACTGCTGCTGAAATCTTGAACTTCGTTCCATCAGCGCAAGAAACCAGCGTGATTGATAACATCAAGCAATATGATGAAGAATTGGCGCAAAAAATCATGGATGAAATGTTTGTATTCGATAACCTCATTGATATCGACGATCATGGTATTCAACTACTGCTGAGAGAAGTTCAATCCGAATCATTGATTATTGCTCTAAAAGGCGCGCAAGAAGACTTGCGTAAGAAGATTTTCAAAAATATGTCGCAGCGTGCGGCTGAAGCGCTTAGAGAAGATCTTGAGAGTAAAGGACCTGTTCGTGTTTCTGAAGTTGAGGCCGAGCAGAAAGAGATTCTTAAAGTGGTGCGCCAACTGGCTGACGATGGTCAAATCGTGCTTGGTGGCAAGGGTGATGACAGCTTTATTTAATATAAGTAATCTACATCTCTTGGTGGCATCTCATCAAGATGATATAGATATTGATATTGGGAATTAGAACGACCATGACCAGCAGTCTTGTACCTAAAGAACAAATCGCTGATTATCAGCGCTGGGAAATGAGCTCTTTTGATATCGTCGATTTGCCATCTAAACTTTCACCCGAGGCCCCACAACAAACATCAGAAAGCAGCGAATCCATCGACGATTCTGTGATTGTCCGTCAACCGTCTGAAGAAGAGTTGGCCGCAGTTTTTTCGCAAGCCAAAGATCAAGGATATAGCGCGGGTTATGAAGAAGGCAAATCCAGGGGCTATGAAGAAGGGCATACAGCAGGGTATGCAGAAGGTCGGAGTAAGGGTGAAATTGAAGTGAAAGATGAAATCGCACGTATGCAAGCATTATTGTCCAATTTGAGCTTGAGCGTGCATGAAATGAGTCAGACTGTCGCTGATGATTTATTAAACTTGGCCCTCACTGTCAGTAAAAAAATGATCAATCATGCATTTGATATTAAGCCAGAATTAATCGTGCCAATTGTGCATGAAGCAATGCAGCAATTGCCTTATTCGACTCAGCAGCTGAAGCTTTATTTACATCCAGAAGACGCGAAGATTATGCGCGCTCATCTAGAAAATGAATCACCTGAAGAGAAGTGGTTCATCCGGGAAGATAGTCAATTGATCCGCGGAGGATGCAGGATTGTGACAGATAGTAGTGAAATAGACGCCACTGTGGAAACGCGCTGGCAAAAAATTTTATCGGCTATTGGGCAACAAAATGATTGGATGAAATAATACATGGATACCAACCACTCTGAAAATTGGAATCGGTTTTTAAATAATCATACTCAGCTTTTACAACCGATTAATCCCTATGGGGTCAGTGGAACGGTCACTCGTGTTTCAGGGCTGGTTATTGAAGCGGTTGGGATAAAAATGCCAGTGGGTAGCAATTGTACGATTTTGTTATCAAATGATCAGAAAGTTTCCGCTGAGGTAGTTGGTTTTTCCGGTGAGCGTTTGTATTTGATGCCCTCGAGCGATGTCTATGGATTGTCTCCTGGCACCCAAGTAATTCCTACAGAATCTGTTGTTAATCCGCCAAAATTAGGTAATCCTCAGTATCCACGTCGACGTGCTACTGATCTTGCTAAACATATCAATGTAGGGCCAGAATTACTGGGACGAGTGGTTAATAGTCTTGGAGAGCCACTCGATCATTTGGGCTCGATAAGTTGTGAACAAAATGTACCCCTTTACAGCCGTCCCTATAATCCATTAGATCGAGTGCCTGTTACCGAGCCGCTTGATGTGGGAGTTCGTGCCATCAATGCATTGCTTACTGTCGGCCGGGGACAGCGTATGGGATTGTTTGCGGGCAGCGGTGTCGGTAAGAGTGTTTTGCTAGGCATGATGGCGCGCTATACCACCGCGGATATCGTGGTGGTTGGCTTAATTGGTGAACGTGGTCGTGAAGTTAAGGAATTCATCGAACATATTTTAGGGAAAGAAGGTTTGGCTCGATCTGTGGTGGTGGCTGCACCTGCGGATACTTCGCCCCTATTACGATTACAAGGTGCTGCTTATGCCACCGCAGTTGCAGAATATTTCCGTGATACTGGAAAAAATGTGCTACTCATTATGGATTCATTGACACGTTACGCGATGGCACAACGAGAAATTTCTCTGGCCATTGGGGAACCTCCTGCCACAAAAGGATATCCGCCTTCAGTATTCGCTAAATTGCCACAATTAGTCGAACGTGCTGGCAATGGCAATGAAAAAGGAGGTTCAATAACCGCCTTTTATACGGTTCTAGCCGAGGGCGACGATCAGAATGACCCTATCGCCGATAGCGCGCGAGCAATTCTGGATGGACATATCGTGTTGACTCGACGATTGGCCGAAGCAGGGCGCTATCCTGCTATTGATATTGAAGCTTCGATCAGCCGTGTTATGCCGAATTTGGTGTCTTCAACCCACATCAATTTGTCGAGGTTATTCAAAAGTCTTTACTCACGCTACCAACGCAGTCATGACTTGATCAGTGTGGGAGCCTATGTTGCAGGCACCGATCCTGAGTTAGATCGAGCCATTCGACTTTATCCTACTTTTGAAAAGTTTTTATTTCAAAGCATGTCTGAACAGGAAAACTTTGCGGAAAGTTTGAAAAAGCTAACGGATTTGCTCGGTCATGAGAATGTCTAATAAGCTTGAAAATGAATCGTTATTGTTATGCCAAAATCATCACTTCATACATTAATCGAGCTTACTCGGCAGCAAATGGATTCTGCCGCAAAAAAATTAGGATTGTTTAATACACATCTACAAACGGCTGAAAAAAAGTTAGAGTTACTGACGCATTACCGTACTAACTACCAAGTCCATCTACAAAATACGATGAAACAAGGCATTGGTCATACCCAGTGGCACAATTTCAATAGCTTTATGCATAAACTGGATAGTGCGGTGAATGAGCAACAGCAAAACGTTGAACAAGCTAAGAACAATCGAAACATTATCCGAGAAGAATTTCTATCGTATCAACGCAAATTAAAATCTTTTGAAACTTTGCTGAAGCGGCAACAGCAGACAGAACAACTTCGGCAAACTAAAATTGAACAAAAATTGATGGATGAATTTGCAACCAGCAATTATATTCGGAACTTAATGAATCAAACGGATCCATAAAAAGAATTCGATCAACATGGCATAAAGATTGCTCATTACAAGGTAGTACTTAACAAACTTATGAGATTCGATAGCCATGCAAACATTACCACCAGTACCACAAGCTCTCAAAGCTCCTAACACGGCTCAATCAGCATCTTCGGGTGATTCTGTAAAGAAGCATTCAGAAGCCGATGCAGAAAAATTTGATAAGATTTTGCAACGCGAGGTTTCTGAATCCCCCAATAAACAAGAAGTCCCTCAAAAAACCACAAAAGCAGATGCTGTTAAAACATCAGATGCTTCTAAGGCTCATGCTGAATCTAGTAATGAAGAACGTTCCAATGCAACTTCAGAGCAATCGCCCAATAAAACAGTCGATAATTTACTTGCCACAACAGAAACAAAGTATCAATTCGATCAAGCGATTTATCCTGTCAATATCGCTCTCAATGCCGCCCCTCAGGTGCCTCCTTCTATGATGCCTGCAGGGTTTTCATCAACATCTGTCTTGAATGATCATAGTGTTGCTGGAGATGGTGAATCTCCTCAAAACGCATTTCCACTGACGAATCCAATAATGTTACAAAAAACATTCGTTCAATCGGCTTTTGACGAGAATAATGTTGCTAATACGCCTACGAATCTTCTTCAATCAGTTGATACGGCAAATTCTGCCGATTTCGGCAAACTGTTTCCTTTAGGGGCTGATGCAACCAAGTCTCTTACAGTTCCACTCGACAAAAACTTAATTGCTTCACCCATTGAATCCGGCGGTTCTTCGCTTGAAAGTATTAATGTTTTACCGACTCTAACATCTACACACGCAAGCAATATCCCTACACAGGATATTCATGTTGATACAGTCGTTGGTCAACCCAAATGGGGAAATGAATTCGCACAAAAAGTAATTTGGATGAATAATCAACAGCAACAAGTAGCCGAAATTCATTTAAATCCGGCAAATTTGGGGCCGGTTGAAGTAACGTTGAGCATTACGCAAGACCAAGCTACCGCGCAATTCGTTTCGCCACATGCATCAGTTCGTGAAGCTATTCAAGACGCTCTGCCCAGACTCAAAGAGATGTTGGCAGACAATGGAATTCAGTTAGGGAATGTCACAGTCGGAGCCGAATCATTCCAGCAAGATCCTAAGCAACAACAAGGTTATGATTCGCTGAAAGGGTCTTCCGATCGCAGAACTATAAGTGGAACGGAAGCCTCGAGCAAGGATCAAATCGTGCATTCTGTGCCTATTCGTCATCATGGCATAGTCAATACTTTCGCTTAATCTATTCTTTAATGCCTTGAGGAATTTACTGTGTATTTGGTGACTATGATAGATGGCCTATGTTTTTTTTGATTTTAAATTTCAGCGTTCATATCAAACTCATGAACACCGCTAATTCCAAATACTTCACACAGTGACATTCGAGTTTCTACAGATAATCTCATTCACCTGAAAATTGACATAAAGAAAACACTTTGCATCCAGCAGAGCTTAAACGAGAGCTGCCACCGACATCCGGAAGATCAATTACAAAGCAGCACTCAACTACAGCGCCACCTATGTCTTGGATCAGCCCGACCGCCGCTTCCGCAGTTCCTCCGGTCGCAATTAGATCATCTACCAATAGGATACGCTCACCTGGTTGAATTGCATCGACATGAATTTCAATTCGGTCACTACCGTATTCTAACTGATAATTTCTTCCGATCGTTTCGGCCGGTAATTTGTTTTGTTTGCGGATCGGAATAAATCCCTTTTGCAATTGAATAGCTACGGGGGCGCCGATGATAAACCCGCGTGATTCAATACCTGCTACTTTATCAATGGGTACATCCCGATAACGGTTTACAATTTGATCGATAGCGTTGTGAAATGCGCTGCCATCTTTCAACAAGGTGGTGATATCACGAAACATGATTCCGTTACGTGGATAATGAGGAACTACACGAATATGTGAACTAATCGTCATCTAAATGTGGTAAACCAATGGAATAAAACTATCTAAAAAAATGAAGAAGGCCTCAACCAATACTGGTTGAGGCCTTCTTTGAATCACAAATTACAACTAATTCTTGTTCTTTACTACGTATGAATCTTAGTGATCCATTGCCGCTTTTGCATCAAAGCTTGCTGGTTTTTTCAATTGGGTCATCAAATCATCGTCCCATTTGCCTTCAACGTTCATGTGCAATGCAGCACCTAACAATACGGCTTCAATGAGGTTATGACTCAAGTAAACATACAAACCAGGTTGTTTGAATTCATAAGCTGCAGCAACTGCGGCTCCAGCAGGAACAAACCAAGTTTCTTGGCTGGTCAAAGGAACATCGCTAAATGAACCGCCTACCCAATAGAGATCAGCATGACCACCGATTAAATGCGGATAGGAAGGACGATTTGCTTGTGAATGAACAAACAAAACTTTCTCACCTACTTTTGCTTTCAAAGCGTTATCACCGGTAATTGCACCTACTTTACCGTTAAATACTACGTGAGATGGAATGAGCCCTTTGGCTGTTTCCAACATGTCTGCCATACCTTCAGCAGGTGATCCGTAAGATTTAAAGGCGCCTTTATCATCTTTTGGCAAGTAAAAATCTTGTTCGCCAATGTAGAATGCTTTGTCATATTTGTATGGTTTGCCTTTTGCATCTTTTAGACCATCACGTGGCAATACCATGATTGCGCCATTCATACCAGAAATTACGTGGAAAGGAATCATCGTTCCACCTGGTGCGCAGTGATATACAAATACACCTGGTTTAACTGCTTTCCAACGTACTACAACTTCTTCACCTGGTTGTACTAAAGTCAAGCCTGCAGCACCTAATGCACCTGTTGCTGCATGAAAATCGACGTTATGTGCCAATGTGCTTGTTTTTGGATTTGACAAGGTTAATTCTAAATAGTCACCTTCGTGAACAACGATGAGCGGACCTGGAACGCTACCGTTAAAAGTCAATGCCCAAACTTTTGCACCAGGAGCAACTTCAATCAATTTCTCTTGAGTTTCCATCCGAACTTCAACAATTCTTGGACCACCAGAAACTGTTTGATCGTGCTTAGGTGCATTTGGTGGAGCCACCAATTCTTGTTTGATACGTGGTAATTTGGCATAGTCTGGTGCTGCTACAGCGGCTTGTGATGCAGCAAAACACAGCAATCCCAATCCTAATACTGCTTGAACTGCTTTAATCATATCTCCCTCCATAAAAGATGAACTTTGCGCTTGTTTTATTTTTGCGCCTATCTAACCTCCTGCTCATGTAACATTCAGTAACTTGAATTGATTACACCAACATCTGCCCTTCTGCTAAAGAGCAAGGGCGGAACGTGGACTATACACGTTCTAAGAAAAACTGTCCATGCTTTCCTGAGCATAACACTCAGTAATCAAAAGCCTTATTAGCGTTAGTGACATTCTTTTTGTCACGGATTTATTTATTTTTATCCTTGTATCAATTTAATTTCTGCTGCAGCAAGATTTTCTTGTGTTCCTTTGAGCACAATCACATCTCCTGCTTCGAGTTTGGTTTCTATGCTGGGTAGCAATCCTCGAATATTTCGTCTGCGCACGGCTATGACCTCAACCGTCAACGTGTCTAAATTAATTTCGGATAGCGTTCTGTCAATAGCTGCAGCACCAGGTAGGATAGTAATCGTGTGTAAATGCAAGTGAGGGAAAAGATTTTCATTTGTTTCATCGGCTTCGTCAGAAATACCGTGATAGAAACCCCGCAATAGATTATAACGTTGCTCGCGAATACTACGAATGCGGCGCAATATTCTGCCCGTGGAAACATTGACAAACATCAATGCCTGCGATGCTAGCATGAGACTTCCTTCCATAATTTCTGCAACCACTTCCGTTACACCGGCTTTTTTTAAGATATCGACTTCCGATTCATCATGAACTTTGGCGACTACAGATAATTCAGGTCGCAATTCCTGAACATGTTTGAGAATTTTTAAAGTAGAAGCGATATTGTGGTAGCTCACGACCAGTACTTTAGCGCGCATTAATCCCGCAGCAATCAAAACTTCACGTTTTGCCGCATCGCCATAAACAACCGATTCACCCGCTGTTCTCGCTTCATTAATTCTTTTGGGATCGAGATCCAATGCAATAAAATTAACTGATTCTAGTTCCAGAACTTTAGCGACGCTTTGACCACTTCGCCCATAGCCGCAGATAATGACGTGATCTTTTTGTGACATGGTTTGTGCCGCAATTGAAGTGATCTGCATCGCTTTTTGCATCCAATCTGAATTGTATGAGCGTCGAATAATCACTTCGCTGTATTCGATCAAGAATGGAGCAATAAATAATGACAATACCATCGCAGCAAGAACCGGTTGTAAAACAGTGTTATCGATGACTCCCAGTGCACTGGCTTGTGCTAGTAACACAAAACCAAACTCACCGGCTTGCGCTAAACTCATGCCGGTACGAAATGCTACGCTGAGATTCGCGCCAAACAAACGTGATAGTCCGATTATCACGCCGGTTTTGAAGATAACAATGGTTACTAGGATCAAGAATACCCAAAGAAAATTTTCAATGACCACTTGTACATCCAGCAACATTCCAATCGTGACAAAAAACAGGCCTAATAACACGTCACGGAATGGTTTTATGTCTTCTTCGACTTGATATCGATATTCAGTTTCTGAAATCAACATACCTGCAAGAAAGGCGCCTAGTGCCAATGACAATCCGGATATTTGAGTAATCCAGGCTAGACCTAGCGTAATCAACAATACATTGAGTACAAATAATTCGGATGATCGTTGCTGCGCCACAATATGAAGCCAGGGACGCATTAACTTTTGTCCTAGGAAAAGAATAATGACCAACACAACTACAATTTTGGCAAGGGTGATAATGAGATCATCTGTTTCACTTTCGAAATCAAACCCCGAACCCAAGGCAGGAACGATGATGAGCAGCGGAATAACCATCAAATCTTGAAACAACAAAACACCAATAATTTGACGGCCGTGCTCGGAGTTGAGTTCCAAACGCTCAGCTAGTAATTTGATGACGATTGCAGTCGATGACATAGCCAGTGCGCCACCCAGCACAAAGCCAATGCTCCAATTCAAATCAATGAACCAAGCTACTCCCATTACAATTAAGATACTGCAAAAGACCTGCAAGGTACCAAAACCAAATACAAGTCGTTTCATAGCGATCAGTTTCGGTAAGCTAAACTCAAGACCAATGCTGAACATCAAAAAAACCACACCAAATTCTGCCAAATGGCGTGTTTCGGCATCGTCAGCAATCAACCCCAGCGCATGCGGTCCGATGATGACGCCCGCTAATAAATAACCCAGCATGGGTGGAAGTCGCAATGAGCGAAATACCACTACGGCTAATACCGCAGTAGTTAATAAAATGAGTACCGGCTGAAGAGGATCAGTCATAACAAACTATAAATAAAGAAAATAATGGCTAATGAACAATACTGAATGATTAGAGCGTTTACAATCAATTCTTCACATGATGCTATAATTACTGCAATTTAATACTTCGAATAAAAATGCCAGTACCCCACCTTTCCACCGCATTGAGCGGTCCTATTCTTGATCTCGAAAGCCGGATTATTGGCGCAATGCCGGATATTGAGCATTGGTTAAGAAGAAAATGGCGCAATCATACCGTCCCTTTTTATTGCTCAGTTGATTTGCGTAATAGTGGATTTAAACTAGCACCGGTCGATACCAATTTATTTCCGGGCGGATTTAATAATTTAAACCCCGATTTTACACCGTTATGTATTCAAGCCATGATGAGTGCAATCGAAAAAATTTGCCCCGATGCCCATAGCTTGCTGTTAATTCCGGAAAACCACACGCGCAATGCCTTTTATCTGCAAAATATTGCTACGCTGCAAAATGTCATGCAGCAGGCCGGGCTCAATGTCCGCATTGGTACGTTATTACCAGAAATTTCAGTGGCGACAAAATTAAATCTGCCCAACGGTCAGAGCATCACATTAGAGCCAGTCATCCGCAGAAATAATCAGTTAGGTGTGCAAGGTTTCGAACCTTGTGCGGTGCTGTTGAATAATGATTTATCCAACGGCGTTCCATCGATATTGCAAAACCTGAATCAAATTGTCATCCCGCCGTTGCACGCTGGCTGGTCTACGCGACGAAAATCCCAGCATTTTGCCGCTTATGATCGGGTGTCGGAAGATTTTTCCGAGCTTCTGGATATTGATCCCTGGTTGATCAATCCTTTTTTTACCACCTGTGAAAATATCAATTTTCGTGAAAATCAGGGCGAAGAGTGTGTAGCGAAGGCAATTGACAAAATACTGGATGCAACCCGAGAGAAATACCGCCAATATAGTATCAAAGATGATCCTTTTGTGATTGTCAAAGCAGATTCAGGCACTTATGGTATGGGGATTATGACGGTTAAAGATGGTGCCGATATTTATAATCTGAATCGCAAGCAGCGTAACAAAATGGCGGTTGTCAAAGAAGGATTGCAAGTATCCAATGTACTCGTGCAAGAAGGCGTGTATACCTTTGAAAATATCAACCAAGCAGTCGCCGAACCGGTTGTCTACATGATCGACCGCTATGTCGTAGGTGGATTTTATCGCGTACACACCGGGCGTGGTGTCGATGAAAACCTTAATGCACCTGGCATGCATTTTGTTCCTTTGGCATTTGAAACGACTTGTTTAGAGCCAGATTCTACCCAAACCAATTCCATTCCTAATCGTTTTTATGCTTACGGCGTAGTCGCTCGGCTTGCGTTGTTAGCCGCCGCACTCGAATTAGAACACGATCATTCAAAAGTTGCTGAAGCTGCGCTTGTGTAACCGATAACATGAAGCTGGCTTTTATTGTTGATCCATTGGATTCCTTCAAAATCAACAAAGACTCTAGTTATGCCATGATGTCTGAAGCCAATATGCGAGGCCATCAAATCTACGTATTTGAACAGCATGATATGGCGCTGCTAGACAACCAAATTATCTGCTACGCACGTGTATTGCAGTTGAAAGTGACTGAGCAAGATAACAAACAATGGTATGTCACAGGAGATATTGAGAAAATTCCATTGCATGGTTTTGATGCGGTAATGATGCGGAAAGATCCTCCCTTTGATATGGAGTATGTCTACAGCACCTATCTTTTAGAGCTTGCGCAAAAACAAGGGGCACTTGTCATTAATAGCCCGCAAGGTGTTCGCGATCACAATGAAAAACTTGCCATTACCAAATTCCCGCAATTGATAGCCCCTACGCTGGTAACTTCTCAGGCAACGCTGATTCGAGAATTTATCGCTAACCATCGCGATATTATTCTAAAGCCTTTGGATGGTATGGGAGGCGCTGGAATTTTTCGAGTGAGTGAATCGGATCATAATCTCTCGGTCATTATCGAAACCATCACTCAGCATGGAGCACGAACGGTTATGGCGCAGCGTTATATTCCAGAAATTACCCTTGGCGATAAACGAATTTTAGTCATTGATGGAGAAGCCGTCCCATATGCTTTGGCGCGGATTCCTAAGCGTGGCGAAACGCGAGGCAATTTAGCCGCTGGTGGCACCGGAACAACCCAAGACTTATCGCCACGAGACCGAGAAATTGTCGCGTTTCTAGGTCCAGAGCTAGTGAAAAATGGGCTGATGCTGGTCGGATTGGATGTCATCGGAGACTACCTCACTGAAATAAACGTTACCAGTCCAACGGGAATGCAAGAAATAGCCAAACAAACGGGATTCAATGTTTCGGCAAAGATGATTGATGCAATCGAAAAAGCCGTCCACAAAAAGAAAACAGCCCAACTCAGAATGTAAGTTGGGCTGTCTATAGTTATTGTGTTTTTTGCTTAATGCACTGTAGCAGCTTCGTTTTCTTGGCAAATGAGATTTGCGCAATATGTTTCATGAATACCGTCCAGAAATTTCCATAAAGCATCGCATGCTTCTTTGGTTGCGGCCAAAACTTCCGCTTGTTTTTCTGGAGTATCAGCAAAACGTTCGATTAAATTCCATTCAGCTTGCGAGTGATACACGTCAGCTTTTTGGTGTACCGAGAAGAATTCATAATCTTCTGGATTGGTCATGCCATAAAACTTGGCTAATCCATCAATTTTTACTGCTGCCACGTCTGGGACTTGCGATTCAAAAGCATGTAACGCAGCCAAGCCGGCATAAAACGGGCGATTTAAACAAATATCTCTAAAAGTATCCACCAAATTTTTAGTCGTCGGCAGTGACGCTGCATTGGCTAATATTTTGTCGTTAGCGCCTAATGCAAAAGCAAATTTTTTCCATAACGCAGGATGATTCTTGTCGCCATGCTCTTCGTCGATTAAGTTTTTGAGTACTTCTTGACGTACGCTGATATCACCGCTGTTGGTTTCGGAATGGATATGAGGTGTATTGAAATGTACGGCGCTCAGATAAGTAGGCTCAGCCAAAACGTTGTAAAAATACTGCTCAGCGTAATGCCGTAATTGCTCTTTAGTTAACTGACCCGCTGTCCAAGCAACATAAAAAGGATGTTTCAGTAAATGTCTGTAACTAATAATGGCATTTACTTTTTGCTTCAAAACAGTTGTATTGGTGGTCATAAAAACTCCTTCTAAACCCAAAAATAGATAACACGCGTATCATCGCTAAATAACAGTCACAAGTCAAATAATGTAATGGCAACTGATCGAATGACTAAAGCTATGATGCGACGGGCGGATGATTCTTAATATATTCAATAATATCACCGACATTACGAAAATTCTTTACTGCGTCGCTATCAAAATTAATATCAAACTTTTCTTCTGCATCAAACAATAACTGTATCGTATCCATCGAATCGAAACCCAATTCCGAGAATTGTGAGCTGGTAGTGATTTTGGAAATATCAATATTTTCCGCCTTAGACGCAATAAACTCTAAAACCTGTTTCTCCAAATTGGTAATATCCATAGTGAGTTAACACCTTTTGTATCAATAATTAGTAAAAACGATACTGACATCATTTCCGCCAAACCCAAAGGCATTACACAATGCAGTATTAACTTTTTTTTGCACTGCGTGATTCGCAGTGTAATCGAGATCACAATCAGGATCTGCTTCTGCAAGATTAATAGTAGGATGAATGGTCTGAGTGCGCAATGTCTGGATAGCTGCAATTGCTCCAATCGCGGCGGAAGCACCGATGCTATGCCCGATCATAGACTTTGTGGCGCTGATAGAAAGCTTATACGCGTGTTCCATGAATAAGTGTTTGATGGCGCGAGTTTCTATTACGTCCCCCAATGGTGTTGAAGTAGCATGCGCATTAATATAATCGACTTGATCAAGTGCAACGTTTGCATCTTGAAGCGCTGTTTGCATCGCGGTTACCTGCCCATCCATATCCGGTGCAACGATATGCGTTGCATCGCAAGCGCAACTATATCCCGCCAGGTACGCATAAATGTTGGCGCCGCGGTGTTCCGCAGCAGTTTCCTTTTCCAACACTAAAATTGCAGCCCCTTCGCCCATTACAAATCCATCACGTCCTTTTGCAAACGGACGCGATGCTTGCTGAGGTTGTTCATTAAATCCTGTAGATAACGCATGTAAAGCATCAAAACCTGTCATCGTCAATGGCAAGACACAAGCCTCAGATCCGCCAACGATAACTGCATCTGCTCTGCCTGACCGTAATAATTCGAGTCCCATTCCAATCGCATTTGCACCTGAAGAACAAGCGGTGCTACAGGTTAAATTCACACCTTTGAAACCATATTTCGTAGCAATCCACGCACCAGCAGAATTCGCCATAATGCGTGGAACCGTAAAGGGAGGAATCGAGCGGTTTTGAAATTTACGAAATGCTGATGATTCAAATGTCGCGAATCCACCCATTCCAGAACCCATCACAACAGCCAAGCGCTGCGGAGAATAATGCTGCTCCAGGCCGCCAGCGTCTTCAACCGCCTGCTGTGCCGCATGCAACGCTAATTGGGTAAAACGGTCTGTTTGATCGATATATTTGGCTGATAAAAAAGAGCTTGGATCAAACTGTTTAACCTCACCGGCTATTTTGGAATTCGATCCAGATACATCAAACGATTGAACTTTATCTATTCCATTAACACCATTTACAGCGGCATTCCAGAATTGCTCCACGCTTGTTCCAATTGGAGAAACGACACCCATTCCGGTTACAACGACGCGCATATGAGACATGAAATGAGATTTAAAACGTTGATAGTAGTAGGAGATCTAAAAAGATCATGTGTTTGTTAGAATATACTCAAACTCGTATAGGCTGTCAAACAAGGAGAGAATAATCATCAACTTTACATTACAAAATTGATGTTAGAATTCTAACGCCCTAAATTGAAGATCAGAAAAGAATGAAGACCAATTAAAATTATCGGGAGGGTTGGGGGAAAGCTTGCTCTTTTTGAGTTGCTTTGAGTATGGTAAAAGTAAGAAATTTTTTTCGGTCAATTAACCAATTACTGCAAAGGATTAACTATGTTTGAAAGCTTAATTAAATGGTTCAAGAGTTTTTTTAGTGTTCAAGATACTGAAAGTACAGTAGAGACTTCATCCAATCAATCGTCACAATCTGGCAACGATCAATCAAATTACCACACACTCGGCACTTTCAACCTTGGATTTGGTGCAATCGGTCCGGCAAATCGTACTGATATCGACCCTATAGCATTAAATGATATGTATCAATCGATTGCTTCTGGAAAATTCAATATTGTCGTCAAAGGAAGCGTTCCTTCTATCTGCGTTGATGGTCGATGCGATAAGGATGGAATGCGTGAGGCCGCTCCATCGGCTGCAGGGGGTACCCTGAGTATCGTGTACGGATCGGATTTAGGAGGAGGGGCAACACCGAGTGATAATAGTGAATTAAAATTAGCGACTCGTATTTCTGACACCCTCAAAAGTAAAGGGCATGCAATTGGCGTACACGGAGATGATCATAGCAATTGCGGTTGTGGTGCATGTGCAAAAGTAAAAAATATTTATCAGCACATTGCTGAGAAAATGAATGACATAGTGTCGATGACCAGTCAATATGGCATTAATGTATCGCCGTCAGAAAGAGATAGTATTGTTCAACAAGCAAAAAACCGATTAAATCAAACGGATTTTTTTGCAGAAGATCGATCAAGCGTACTCAATCATGCGCAAGAATGCGGCTCTATGTATGAAGAACTGGTAGGCGCGCACAATGAGCTTGGTATCGCGCTGAATACGAGACCGGGCACCACTATCGATCGTTCTGCAATTCGCGCAAAATATGGCCCGCAATATGATATGTTCGTCGTAGACGCTTGGACATTCGCAAATGCAGCAAAAGAAGTGAATTCAAGCGGTGACCCTATGGATACAGAGCGCATTGCCAAGGCTATTGCGTTACAAAATGTTGCCACGGCGTCCGTTTTAGGGCATGGTTCGCTGCGCATCATTCCAATCATTTAATTTGCAAAAAATTCACTATGAACTTGCTTTGTATTCTAAAGCAAGTTCATAGTGTCAATTCTTATCAATAGACTTAGCTATTAAGTCTCTATTAGGGCTTAGTATTCTCCAAAAACCATGAAAGACCTCTGCATAATTGGTTATATCGGTTGTGCAAGATTTATAAGTATTTGATTTATCAATACTGAAAGTGGTCTAACAAACTTAACTTCGCTATTAAGTCTCTATTAGGGCTTAGTATTTTCCAAAAACCATGAAAGACCTCTGCATAACTGGTTATATCGGTTGTGCAAGATTTATAAGTATCTGATTTATCAATACTGAAAGAGGTCTAACAAACTCAACAAACAGTTATGCAGAGGTTTTTATGATCTACCGAAAAGATATACAAATTCTAAGAGGTGTCGCGGTATTTTTAGTTATTCTTTACCATCTTAAAATTCCATTTTTCTCGAATGGCTTCTTAGGGGTTGATGTTTTTTTTGTTATTAGCGGTTTTTTAATGGCAAAGCTTTATAATCAAGGTACTATCGCCGACTTTTATAAAAGACGCGTTTATCGCTTACTACCTGCGTATGCCATTACAGTCATATTGGTTGCCGGTGTTTCAAGCTTTATTTTAGTACCCACCGATTTTTCACAGCTATATGAGCAAGCTGTCGCAAGCATCTTCTTTGTCAACAATATCCACTTCTGGAATCAAAATAGTTATTTTGATAGTGTAGCATTTAACCCCTTATTAAATCTTTGGTCTTTATCCGTAGAAGCTCAATTTTATTTAATTGTTCCATTTCTCTATCCAATTTTCAGGCGCCGAAAAAATTTATTCATAGCGATTATTTTTTTGTCTTTTTTAGTTTGTATTGTAATGCAAACTATTTCACCTAAAACAGCCTTCTTTCTGATGCCGTTTAGAATTTGGGAGTTTTTATTCGGAGCATGGGTTGCCTGGAATAGTTCTGATCACAAGCCCTATGCAACTAGAAATCAATTAATTGTATTAATTACGCTTAGTGTTTCTTTGTTCTTGCTGCCTATCAATCCTGAAGGGCAGTCGATATTCACTGGGCATCCTAGTCTAATCGCTTTGTGGGTGGTGTTTCTGACCGCAGCAATTATTTATTATGGAATACCAAAATTTGTAGAAAATTCTTTTATTGGCTTAATCTTAGAAAAAGTAGGCAACTATTCTTACTCGTTATACCTAGTTCATTTTCCAATCATTATATTATTTAATTATCAAGCGTTTGGCGGAACAATATTAGGCGCAACAAATATTATCCAGATATTTTGGATTGGAATAATAGGGTTAATCAGCGCATTCCTTTTATATCAATATATTGAAAAAAAACGCGCAACTTATTTTAAATCGATCAATATTTCAATTGGTTGCTTATTAATGATTTTTGTTTCAGCAAATGCCGCCTCTTTTATAAACGAATCAAATTATTCTGAAAATGAAAGGAATATCTTCGCAGCATGGAAAGACAGAGGGGTATATCGTTGTGGCAAGTTTTTCCGCATTCTTCATCCTACAGAAAAAACTTGTAATATAAGCTCTGTTGAAAAAGAACGCCGCATATTCTTGATTGGAGAAAGTCACGCTGATTCTATTAAAGATGAATTCGATAAAGTTGCCAAACAATATGATGCTTCTGTTTATTTTACTGTTGATAATAATCCTCTCATGCATCCGAAGTTTGATGCTAATACAGCTTTATCTGAAATTCGGAAAAACAAAATCAATGCCGTATTGATTCACTACAGTAGTGATTTTTATAAGAATGATGACCACCTAAAACAATTAATTAAATTTATTGATTTGTCCTTAGCTGAAAATATTTCTGTCAGCCTTATAGAGCCTGTTCCTACCTATCGAACACATATCCCTCGCAGCATTTTTTTGCAAACCCGCGAGCCTAACAAAAGCGAAAATTTTTATATCGATCGTACTCAGCACTATAAGAATATAGAGGTCTTTGAAAATTTTTTACATTCTTCTCTCAAAGAGAGGAATGTAACTATTTATCAGCCTGCAAAAATTCTTTGCCCTGAAGAAAGTAATTGCTTCGTAGCAGATTCTAAGCTGAGACCTTTTTATTTTGATCAAGCGCATCTAACACTAACTGGGTCATCAGTTTTATCACCTATGTTTCATCAGATTTTAAAATCATTGAGTTCTGATGATTTCAAATCTGAGGATGGACCCACGAAGGAAATTTTCAAGCCTAATAGACCAATTGACTGAGAGTCGATCGCGCAAGAAAATTGAGTGGTATTTTGCTCCTGGCTTGAATGCGACGGATTGCCCGGTGTTGTGAGTGTTGTTCAACATGCTGATATAGAGCGAGACCTTTGCAAAATCACACGTAGCTCTTGTTTCAATGCAATTCTGGGTTTATTTGTAAGTTTTCAAGATATTTTT
>JBGAVE010000018.1:0-43331 GCA_044228295.1 Nitrosomonas sp. | reverse complement strand
ACCACAGCGACATGTCATACTCGCCACTCTTGCTCGCACTCGTCGTGCCATAGGTTGTTGCCATATTGCTACCTCCTATCAATATTAAATTAATAGAAAACTATCCTTGGCAAAAAACAGCATTCATTCGCTATTTCGATTTGCCAGGTACTTATTAGACAGGCTGTCTATCCTTAAAAGTTCAATGAGAGTCTGTCTGCTTATTCATCTCGCTCATCGCAAAATTCATTCATAAAAATAAACCTATGAAAGCTGATTTACCCCTGTATACGATAAGGTTGATTTTTTAATTCTAAAAAATAATTGTTATTTGTACAAGTAGTTATCGAATAAATTATGCATCAAACGTAAATTGTAACAAAACTGTAACATTGATCCTTTATAAGACTGATTACCTGATCAACTCTTATCAATTCTGGATTAAAAACTATGCCATTATTAAGATCCTCTCTGACAACCTTAACTATCATAACCGCATGTGCAGCATCCAGTAGTTATGCCTTGGATTTGTATGTCGACAAGAAAACCAAGCAAATTTTTGCTGAGCCTGGCCCGGGTAGAGTACATATGGGTACTTACGAAAAATCTGGAAGCGCTTCTGCAAAATCTGCCACAGCAAACTCTAAAAAAACGACGGAATCAGTTCCGGGTTATGAAGATTCGAACGTAGGTGCAAACGATAAGTCTGCAGATGATCGTCTTGTAAGATTGCGAGAAAAGGCGGAGAAAGAGCAACTTAAAAATCAAGTTTCCGTACTCGACGAACGTGTCAAAGAAGTTGAAAAAATACATGGAACGTTCGATGAGCGTGGTTTGCATTGGGCTACCAAAGATGGAAATTTTTCTATCTCCCTGAACGGTCGTATCCAACCTGCATCACAATACAATTTTATCAACGATCCTGATCCAGCGACCGGGAATCATTTGGCCAATGAATTTAATAGTGGCGCGAACATACGTCGCGCTCGCTTGGGTGTAGAAGGAACTTACTACAAAATATGGGATTATAAATTTGAGTATGATTTTAGCCGCGGTAATGGTTCCGTAGGTTCTGGCATTACGGATGCATTCGTTCGCCTAAATCACACAAACGCGCTTTCTTATAAAATAGGTTCATTTAAAGAACCATTCAGCTTGGAAGAGGCTGCTAGCAATCGCTTCCTGACATTTATCGAACGGCATATGTCGGTTAACTCTTTCGTGGACAACCCGAATACTTATAAAACAGGTATTGGGGTTAATTATGCAGTGCAACGTTTCCAAACGGGATTGGCTTTCCAAACAGAACCTATCGGAGCGTGGTCAGCGGCTGCGACTTCTGTCAATGCCAATGGTAACCAAAGCCGTAACAATGGTTCTGGTGATATCGGTTGGCAGGGGATTGGACGTGTAACAGGAAGACCGTGGATGGAAAGTGAAACCAAGTTCCTGCACGTGGGTGTTTCAGCAGGGCACACTGATGTGCAAACGCAGTATCGTGCCGATGGCACAATGGTGGGCGAAGGTAGTAACGGGGGCGGTGGTGGAATGTCTTTCGTAGCCTTCCCAGGAACCAACATTGATCGATCCAATATGTTGAATACCGGAAACTTAAGTAATGGTGCCGTAACCGATCCAAATCATAGACGAATTAGCAGTTATGATCGTTATGGCGCGGAAGGATGGTTCGTATATGGGCCCTTTTCAGCACAAGCTGAATATTTGCGCACTAACATCAATGGCTTCGGATATAACGGCGAACACTTAACTGGTTATTATGGCTTTATTAGCTACTTCTTAACAGGGGAGTCCAAAGCTTACCACGTTAAAAATGGTGCCGCGAACCGTATCAAACCAAACAGACCCTTTCAATTCAATGGGTCAGGACTGGGCGCATGGGAAGTTGCGTTTGGTTATGACTATATTGATATGAACTCAGGTGTCATCAAAGGAGGGGAAGCAGACATGGTGAGGTTTGGCTTGAATTGGTATCCACATTCGAATGTTAAATTCCAAGCCAACGTTGTTCACATGCTCAATATCAACACCGCAGGAACGCCGACTACGAATACCAACGGCTATTCTGGAGGTGCGGGTGCACGGACACATGGTTGGGATAATGGCAGTTTGAGCGCATTCTTGACGCAACTAACAGTAGATTTTTAGTCTAAAACGCACAAACCCGGAATAGGCGCTTTCATACGGTGCTTATTTCGGGTTTTTTGTTTTGCATTTTGATTGTTAGCGCTAAGCAATGAAATATGGTTAGTTCATTCGCACTAAAACGAACTGACAAAGCTTATCGCCAATAAATACATTCGATAAGCGTTGCAAAAAAGGATTTCTGGGGTTCTACAAAAATCTCGTCATGTTCTTTGCTATCGCAATAAAACTCAGACTTCCATTTAAATGGTATTAAACTATCTTCATTTTCAACACACCTTATTGCTATGGCTTTGACCTATTTTGATCACAATGCTACGACGCGTATCGATGATAAAGTGTTCGAAGCAATGCTGCCTTATTTACAGCAAGATTTCGGCAATGCGTCTAGCCGGCATGGCTATGGTATCAATGCACGTCGCGCTATCGATAAAGCACGTAAACAAGTAGCGAATGCTGTCGGTGTTCAACCTGCGCAAGTGATTTTTACCAGTGGCGGCTCAGAAGCGAACAATTTATTTATTCGCGGTGCGGCGGACAGTTTAAAACCAGCCAATATTTTCACTAGCGCTATCGAGCATCCCTGTGTGTTGAAGCCGGCGCAAGCATTGTCGAAACGAGCCACTGATCCTTGGAACATACATGCTCTTCCGGTCAATACATCAGGGCAGGTGGATTTAGACGAAGTTGCAAAACTGATGCAGCAACATAAACCTGCATTGGTTTCTGCCATGCTGGCCAACAATGAAACAGGCGTGATTCAAGATGTTGCCGCTATCGCTGAGTTGGCTCGATCACATGGCGCGATGATGCATACTGATGCCATTCAAGGGTTTGGAAAAATTCCCGTCGATTTTTCCGCGTTGAAAGCGCATGCGATGACGTTGTCCGCCCATAAAGTGTATGGTCCGAAAGGGGCTGCAGCGTTGATTGTTGACAAAAGATTATTGCTTCGCCCTTTGATTTATGGCGGTGGGCATGAAAATGGATTGCGCTCTGGGACAGAAAATGTTGCAGCGATTGTCGGATTTGGCGTCGCCAGTGAATTAGCGCAATCGCGCTTGGCTGAAACTGCAAAACATGTTTCGCAGTTGCGTGATCATTTGGAAAAAGAGCTGCTAGCGATGGGTGCGGTCATTTTCGGCATGAATGTGCCACGCATACCCAACACCAGTTATTTTGCACTACCCGATATTGAAGGAGATACTTTAGTCGTCAAATTAGATAAAGCAGGATTCGCTGTCGCGGCAGGGGCTGCCTGTTCTAGCATCCATCCAGGCCAGAGTCATGTTTTGGCTGCGATGCAAGTTGATCCGATGCTGGCGCGCTGTGCAGTCCGCGTCAGCCTAGGGCATAGCAATACTTTGGCGCAAGTCGACGAGTTTTTGCAAAATACGCAACGCATCGTTGCAGAATTACGTCAAATTAGTAGCATTACCGTTTAAAATAGCGCAATAACCAATTTGCTACTGCTATAACATCCAAAAATCGATGAAAGCCATTATCCTCAGCGCTGGTCAAGGGCGGCGACTATTGCCACTGACCGAAAATACGCCGAAATGCTTGTTGACTGTCGCGGACAAACCCGTCTTAGCTTGGCAGATTGATGCACTGCAACGTGCGGGTATCGATGAAATCACTATCGTGGCGGGTTTTCAAATCGCCTTAATCGAGACTTTGAGAAACGAGCGTTACCAAAATCATAACATCAATATCTTGTTTAACCCTTTTTATGAAGTAGCAGACAATTTAGCCAGTTGTTGGATTGCTCGTCATGTAATGGATCGTGATTTTTTACTGCTTAATGGCGACACTTTGATCGAGCCCGCGCTGTTGAGAAAGATCTTGAATTCCAAAACCTCGCCCATTACACTGAGCGTAGATTTTAAAGATCAATATGATGCCGATGATATGAAAGTACAGCTGGATGCGGATGGTTGGGTGAAGCAAGTCAGCAAAATTGTTCCATCGCATCAGGTGAATGCTGAATCGATCGGCTTAACGTATTTTCGTGGAGACGGTCCACGAATCTTCAGCGAGGCTATTGAATCAGCGCTTCGTCATCCTGCTGAGCTTAAGTCATGGTATTTATCGATCATCGATGCTTTAGCAAAGCGGCATTTAGTTAATTCGTGCTCGATTCAAGGACATCGCTGGTGTGAAATCGATTTTATTGAAGATTTGTCGAGGGCGGGCATGATGTTTCAACAATCCAGTTGAATAATGAATCAGAAGGGTACAGAGTTTCGTGTTTTTAACACCACCATGCAAAAATTTGGTGCGCCGCACACTATCATCAAACAGTATCAACACTGGTCAGTCTTGTTACGTCCAGCCCAAGCGACATTGGGCGCATTGATATTGGCGGCACACGAACCTGTCACGGCATTCTCTGAATTAAGTTCTTCAAGTTTTAATGAGTTACGCGAAATCACCAAAAAACTTGAAGCGGCATTGGCAAAGGCTTTCCAGTATGACAAGATTAACTACCTGATGTTGATGATGGTTGATCCGGATGTGCACTTCCATGTCATTCCACGTTATGCGCAGAGCAAAACATTTTCCAACATGGATTTTGTCGATGCAGGCTGGCCGGCTATGCCAGATTTGAAACAAGTCAATTTGACTGACGCCACTCAAAATGACTTGATTATGCAGCATATCCAGAAGTGTTGGCATTAGATTAAAAAATACGAGCAGCCAGTGAGCGAACAACAAACTCCTTACACCAAAGAATTTCCGCTACGAGAGGCGCATCATTTAGTGCGCGACTTGATGACGCCTAACCCTTGGATTTATTGGGTGGATTTTATTTTCCATATCGTATTGGGGTGGACAGCATTTTTCACGGCTTTGCTATCGCCATTGTTTTCACTGTGGCAAATTGGAGGATTTATCATTGCGGTCCTGGCACTGTACCGTTCCGCAGTATTCGTGCACGAACTTGCACATTTGAAAAAGGGAAGTTTCAAAAATTTTCGTTTGATTTGGAATGCGATTTGCGGCATTCCTTTTATGATTCCTTCCTTTATGTACGATGGCGTCCATAATGATCATCATAAACCCGATGTCTATGGAACTAGTGCGGACGGTGAATACTTGCCTTTTGCGGTGCGCAAACCAATAGAAATGATCGGCTATGTATTGTTTTCTTTTTTGATACCCATTTTGCTGGCTTTTCGTTTTTTGATACTGACCCCTTTGTCTTATCTAATTCCACCGCTGCGAAAAATAGTTTGGGAGCGGGCTTCGTCATTGACCATCGATCCGGCCTATCGGCGAGCTGAGAACGCCATTCGCAATGATTTGAATTGGCGTCAACAAGAATTGGCAACGTCACTGTTTGTCGCTTTGGTTGTGTTATTGGTGTCCTTCGATATTATCCCTTACTCGCTTTTGCTTCTCTGGTATTTAGTTGCAGTAACGGTATTCATGCTAAATTCACTGCGCACGCTGGCGGCGCATGCGTATCGCAATCCTGGCGATCAGAAAATGACTTTGGCAGAACAATACCTTGATTCCATTAACATACCAGGAAATTTTTTACTGACCCCTCTATGGGCGCCGGTCGGATTGCGTTATCATGCCACTCACCATCTTTTTATGAGCATGCCCTATCATAATTTGGGAACTGCGCAACGTCGATTGGTCACGGGCTTAACTGACAATACCCAATACATAAAGACCGTTCGCAATGGTTTATGGGATGCATTACAACATATTTGGCGTGAATCTTCCGCCGCTAATAATAGGACACACTACAATAATGACTGAAAATTCTACCAGTACTGCGCTGGCGGTAACTAAACCCACCGAGCTTAAAACCAAAAAGCTGATTTTACTTCGACATGGCGAGAGTCTGTCGAATCAACAAAAAAAATTTACCGGTTGGAGTGATGTTCCACTCAGCGCAAAAGGCGAAAGAGAAGCCGTCCAAGCGGCCGAAATACTAGTAAAAGGTGGTTATCAATTTGATGTTTGTTTTACTTCCGTTTTGCAGCGCGCGATCGTTACCGCGCAAATTGTATTGGCAGTCATGGAGCAAGCAAATCGCCCTGTTTATCAGCACTGGCGTTTGAATGAACGGCATTATGGCGCCCTAGAAGATCTCGGGCGTTTAGGTGCAGTTACAAAATTCGGTGTTTGGCCAGTGCTAGGGTGCCAAGTGCAGTTTGACGCAGCGCCTCCAAGCTTAAACAAGCATGACGTTCGTTTTCCTGGTAACAACCCCAATTATGCCGACATCGATAAAAATATTTTGCCAATAGGTGAAAGTATGGAGCAAACCGTTGCTCGTATTGAGCCTTATTGGAAAAATATTCTGCAGTCTTCATTAAAAAACAATCAATGCGTTCTCGTCGTCGCACATCGCAACTCTTTGCGAGCGTTAATGATGTTGGTGGATGGCCTAACACAAGGTCAAGTGATGAAATCCAGATTAGCGACAGGCCGGCCACTGGTCTATGAATTGGATGAAAATCTCAAGCCGTTGCGGCATTATTACGCTGACAAAAAGAATTGATTGATACGGTCTATAGCAGGGTTTTAGTTAAACCGGTTACTACTTGATATCTCAAGTCAGTACGGCTGCGCATACTTTTTTGTATCCGATTCTATCATGACGGATTATCAGCTTTTTGCCACTACGCCAAAAGCGATGGAAGATATTTTGGCCAACGAACTCAAGGCGCTTGGTGCAAAAAATGTAAAACAAAAAATGGCCGGGGTTGCATTTGAAGGCGATTTAAAGCTCGCTTATCAAGCATGCTTGTGGCTTCGCACGGCCAGTCGTGTCTTGTTATTGTTGGATACTTTTGAAGTAAAATCGCAGCAAGATTTATACGCTGGTGTGCAACGCACCGACTGGTCAAAACATTTGAATGCCGATGATAGTCTAGCCGTTTCATTCAATAGCAAAAATAATTCAGCCATTACACATTCGCATTTTGGTGCGCTCAAAGTCAAAGATGCCATCGTTGATCAAATGCGCAGTCAGTTTGGTACCCGTCCCGATATAGATACCGAACGACCTAGCATTCGCGTCAATGTCTATTTGTATAACGAGATAGCGCAACTCAGTTTGGATTTATCGGGTGAAAGCTTGCACAAACGGGGCTATCGCGCTACGCAAGTGATTGCTCCCATAAAGGAAAGTTTAGCTGCGGCGATGCTGTTACGAGTTGGCTGGCCTGCTATGGCAGCACAAGGCAAATCTTTATTAGATCCTATGTGTGGCTCGGGCACCCTATTAACAGAGGGGGCTTTGATTGCAGGTGACATTGCGCCAGGTTTGCAACGCGATTATTTTGGCTTTCTAGGTTGGAAGTCGCATGACGATTCTCTTTGGCAAGCGTTACTTGGTGAAGCGCAGCAACGGTGTGATATTGGCATGGGTAAACTTCCCGTAATGGTAGGTTTTGATCAAGATCGCCGTACCGTGACAGCGGCCTTGCAACATATTGAAAATCTTGGCTTACAAAGCAAGATCCATATTGAAAAACGAGATATTTCAGAAGCCTCTGCGGCGGAAAGTTGGCCGAAAGGTTTGCTCATTTGTAACCCGCCCTATGGTGAACGATTGGGCGATGAAGCGCAGGCCGCAACACTTTACCGCACTTTTGGCGAGATATTAAAGCAACAATTCATGGGTTGGCAAGCAGCTATCATTATCGGTGATCCAGAGTTAGGTTTTCGTTTAGGAGTTCGTTCGCAAAAACCCATCACCCTGTTTAATGGCGCATTGGAATGCAAATTGCTCCGACTCGACATCGATGAAAAAAACTTTTTCGAACCCAAGGCAAAATCTCAGCAAGAGCGTATCGAGCAAGTTAATTTACATTCGCAAACAACGATGGCGGATAGCCAAGTCGAAATGTTTGCTAACCGGTTACGCAAAAATCTAAAAAAATTAGCTTCTTGGATTAAAAAAAACCACATTCATTGCTATCGCTTATACGATGCGGATTTGCCGGAGTATGCGGTTGCCATCGATGTCTATCAAGGTGAAAAAACTTGGGTAAATGTACAAGAATACGAGCCACCTAAATCGATTGATTCCATTAAGGCGACTCAACGCTTGGCAGGTGTTCTGAGTGAAATAAGCAAAGTTTTGGAAATACCATCGCAACAAATTTATCTAAAAATCCGCCGTAAGCAAAAAAACACCGAACAATACGAAAAAATCAGCGATTCGCGTCATTTTCATATCGTTGAAGAGAATGGTTGCAAATTTTGGGTTAATTTTGAAGATTATCTCGATACCGGGCTATTTCTGGATCACCGGCCGATGCGCTTGCTGATTCAGCAGCAAGCCAAAGATAAGCGCTTTCTAAACTTATTTGCCTATACGGGAACTGCATCGGTGCATGCAGTCATGGGGGGTGCGCATTCGACGGTTACCATCGATATGTCAAACACTTACCTAGACTGGGCAAAACGTAATTTTACACTCAATAATATTACAACTGGGAATCACCAATTCATACGTGCCGATTGTTTAGAATGGCTCTATGACCAAGCGCATGCACCACAGAAACCGCAGTTTGATCTGATTTTTCTTGATCCTCCCACTTTTTCCAATTCCAAGAAAATGGAGGAATTGTTTGATATTCAACGTGATCACGTTCAACTGATACGCAATGCTGTTGCATTACTATCGATTGATCAAGGCGGCACAAAAGAAAAAATGGGAATTCTTTATTTTTCGACGAATTCCCGCCGTTTCAAAATGGATAGCGAGGCTTTATCGGATTTATCCATTGAAAATATCAGTGCGACGACAATACCCGAGGATTTTAAACGCGACGCCAAAATTCACGCCTGCTGGAAGATTATGCGAGCGATGTAATGCGAAATCCTAAACATTCCGATAACACTATTATTAATAGGCCTCCTAAGTCAACGCATGTAAGCCTCAACAAACGTCGTTTCCCGATTGAAGTCGTTCCAAATAAATGCCGGTTTCACAAAAGGGGTTGTAGGGACAAAAAAAGTTGCCATGTCAAAGGCACCGCTGAGTGTACGTCCAATAGCATTTGCCAAACCGGTAAATAAACCGACAGTAAAACCATGAAGCATACCATCTCGACGCGTGACGATATTGATTGTCTTGGGTATCTCGACAACACCTGTAACGGCATTGGCAATTCCATTACCTAACTTATCGACAACTTTGTCGGGATACTGCGCTGCATTTGCGGTTGTAGAAAAAATGGCGAACACCGCTAACATTACGCACAATGCTTCAATTATCTTTTTCATGTCTTTTTAATTAAAAAAATATTGCTGAATTAATCTCGTAAAAGCAACTAGGTCATTTCTTAGGCTGATCTCTTTTCAATAGACTCATTATTTGTTCTACTTCATGATCTATCTGCTTTTCTGAATATTTTTGAGCTGCTAAAGCTGTTTTCAATCGATAAGAGAGTTCTAGCGATAGCAATCCCATCGCTCTTTCGTCGTCCTCTTGAAGTGCGGCAAGATATTCGGCCTGATATCGTCGGATAGCTGTGGTCAGTTCAGGAGTATCAATTTTTAAGCTCGATAAGTTGGATTGCAGTTCATATTTTATCGAGCCAGGAATTTCTGTTTTCAGTAACTTGGAAGCAGCGACAGGCTGATAGAAAATATGTTTTTGTAACATAGCAGATAAAATGATTAACGCTATGCCTGATCCGACGGTTATGGTAACAAATTGCCATAACTGATGATTTTTACCGAAAACTTTAACTACGTTGACGCGTTGCATACCCAGGAATGCAAATACGATAATTCCAGTTAAAAACAGAATGGCGCCAAGCGACATTAAAATGGGGATGATTGGATGCACGGCTTACTCCTTTACTTCCGATGTAACATATATATGATTTTGATTTTTAGAATTTATGAAATATGCAGAGTTATCTGGATAACGATTAATTTCTTATTAGTAATATCCAATACTCATACAATCATTCTAACTTATTTCAATATTAACTTTGCTAATTGTTTAACAATTGAATCATTTTCGCAAAGTCTTCGTAGCTTTGAGAATACTTTCGCGAGGGGATAAGTAAAACTTTCTCGTTGCTTACGCTATGATGTTGCGCATGGAAAAAATTCGTCTATCAAAACTCATGTCTGAGCAGGGATTATGCTCGCGCCGCGAAGCGGACCGGTTTATTGAATTGGGTTGGGTATTTGTTGATGGAGAGAAAATTTCCGAGCTCGGTACAAAAATTTATCCTACGCAAAAAATTACCCTCAACAAAGCTGCGCAAACGCAACAAGACAAATTTGTAACGATACTGTTGAATAAGCCCATCGGCTATGTTTCCGGACAACCTGAGCCAGGATATCAACCGGCGATTGTGCTGATTAAGCCCGACAATCAATTTATAGAATCCTCCGCCACTAAACGCTTTCAGCGTGATCATCTAAAAAATTTAGCACCTGCCGGCCGACTCGACATTGATTCGCAAGGCTTGCTGGTATTTACGCAAGATGGGCGGGTCGCCAAGCAATTAATTGGCGAGAATTCTTCTATCGATAAAGAATATTTGGTGCGTGTTTCGGGTGATTTGCCAAAAGAAAAACTGGCCTTATTGAATCATGGTTTGAAATTAGATGGTCAGGCTCTCAAACCTGCGCAAGTGAGCTGGCAAAACCGCGATCAACTGCGTTTCATTTTACGCGAAGGCAAAAAACGTCAAATTCGCCGCATGTGCGAATTGGTAAACCTAAGAGTAATCGGCTTGAAACGAGTGCGTATCGGCAAGATTGGATTGCGGGATTTACCGGAGGGAAAATGGCGTTATTTGCAGGATGGCGAAATTTTCTAGTATGGTACTTTAGCCTATGCAGCGTAATTTTTAATAATTACATCAACTCCTTTCATACGGGGATAGGCAATGGACGAATCAAAAATAATTTCTTCGGTAAAGCAGCAGTATGAAGCATTACCGTATCCTCCCAGGAATCCCAGCGATGAAAAAAGCCGTTTATTGCGCACCGTGGGCGATTCGCTGACTGAGTTGAATCATTGGTGCTTCAAAGGACAAAGAAATTTCGACCAGGATTTCCGTTGCCTGGTGGCGGGTGGCGGCACCGGAGACAGCATTATTTATCTGGCGGAACAACTGCGCGGGACGTCGGCGGAAATTGTTTACCTGGATATGTCCAAAGCATCACGCAGTATCGCCGAGCAACGCGCCGCAGTTCGCGGACTGGACAATATTACCTGGCTGACCGAATCCTTATTATCCATCCCGGAATTGGGCATTGGAAAGTTTGATTACATCAACTGCTCGGGCGTTTTGCATCACCTGAATAATCCCGTGGAAGGTGCTCGGGCACTGGCAAGCGCGCTTAAGGACGATGGCGCGATGTATCTGATGCTGTATGCCGAATATGGCAGAAGTGCCGTTTATTTAATGCAGACGTTGTTTCGAGAATTGATCCCCCAGCACTTGAGCATTCAAGAAAAAGTGAACATGGCACGCCGGATTATCGGATCGTTGCCTGCGCATCATGCTTTTATCAAAGACTTGGATAAGTGGGCGAACGAGATTACCGCCAGCGGCTATGGCGATTCGGGCTTGTACGATTTATTGCTGCATAGCGTTGACCGCTGTTACAACGTCAATGAAGTCTATGAACTTGCGGCAGCGGCAGAGCTAAGGCTGGTGAACTTTCTTGGCAGCGATAAGCGATATTACGATCCGGCGCAATTAGTCGCCGAGGAAAGTATCCTGGCGGCGTGGCGTCAGAAGAGCTTGCAAGCGCAACAATCGATCGCAGAAAAACTGTTTTCCCATCATATCAAGCACCAATGTTATCTTTCCCGGCAAACGGCTTGCACGGCTTCCATGGACAACGAAGACAATGCGATTATTCTGGAGAATGAGCTTGCGAATCAAAACATGGCCATCCACGAAGCGATAAAACCCGGAGAAACTCTCAGCATCACGTTCACGATCAACCATGAAAAAACGGTGTTTCAATTAAGCGGCAACAAAGTCAATAAAGCGTGCTTTCGCTATATGGATGGAAAAACACCCATTAGCAGCATCATTCACAAAGTAAAAATGAAGTGCGGAGACAGTGAGCAAAAAATCCGCTCGGAATTACGGTCCATTTTTGAAATTCTCTTCCCGATGGGCTGCATTTTTCTTCAACGCCCCTAATTTATGTTCGTACATGCATCAACGCGTCCACGTCGCGCTGAAAATCCCAGCATATCAACTTGAGCTCTATTACGAAGGGGCTATCGACACCGTCGCAGCAAAAACAACCGATGGCCGCATCATTCATTTTCCGGCCAATGTGCTGCGTTCGGTAGTACAAAGTCATGGCGTGTATGGTACATTTGAGCTGGTTTTTGATGAAAAACATAAGTTTGTATCCATCAGCCGCATCCATAACGAATAATATTTCTGCTGTGGCGTCTTTTTTTGTACACCGACGTGCGCTAAACTCGTAGCAATTTCAATTCTTTCATTTACTTTTTTCTTATTAAACAGCGAGTAAATCCATGGCTCAATATGTAATGTCAATGCTCCGCGTGAGCAAAATCGTTCCACCGAAACGACAAATTATCAAAGATATTTCTTTGAGTTTCTTTCCTGGTGCAAAAATTGGTTTGCTCGGTTTGAATGGCTCGGGAAAATCCACGGTGCTTAGAATCATGGCGGGCGTTGATACAGAAATTGATGGCGAAGTACAACGATTACCCGACATACGAATTGGCTATTTGCCGCAAGAACCCCAACTCAACCCTGAACACACCGTTCGGCAAGAAGTGGAAGAAAGCTTGGGTGAAATCATGCAAGCGCAAAAGAAACTTGATGAAGTCTATGCTGCGTATGCGGAAGAAGATGCGGATTTTGATGCCCTGGCCACTGAACAAGCGCGGTTAGAAGCCATTATCGCTACTGCTGGAAGCGATACGTCGCATCAAATGGAAATTGCGGCAGATGCGTTACGTTTACCTCCCTGGGAGGCCGTGATTAAAAACCTGTCGGGAGGAGAAAAACGGCGGGTTGCACTTTGCAAGCTGTTGCTTGAAAAGCCGGATATGTTGTTGCTCGATGAACCGACCAATCATTTGGACGCAGAATCCGTCGAATGGTTGGAGCAATTTTTGGTGCGTTTTCCAGGGACAGTCGTAGCCGTAACGCATGACCGCTATTTTCTTGATAACGCAGCCGAATGGATTTTGGAACTCGATCGTGGTCACGGCATTCCGTGGAAAGGCAATTATTCTAGTTGGTTAGAGCAAAAAGAAGCACGCTTGGAGCAAGAACAAAAGCAAATCGATGCGCATATGAAATCCATGAAGCAGGAATTGGAATGGGTGCGGCAAAATCCCAAAGGCCGCCAAGCAAAGTCAAAAGCACGGCTCGCGCGTTTTGATGAACTGAATTCGCAGGAATACCAAAAACGTAACGAAACGCAGGAAATATTCATCCCCGTAGGAGAACGTTTAGGCAACGAAGTCATTGAATTTGTTAACGTCTCTAAATCCTATGGCGATCGCTTGTTGATGGACAATCTCAGTTTCCAAGTACCGCCGGGCGCGATTGTCGGCATTATCGGCCCGAATGGCGCGGGTAAATCAACGTTGTTCAAACTAATTACCGGCAAAGAAAAACCGGATTCCGGCGATGTGAAAATCGGTCCGACGGTCAAAATCGCGCATGTCGATCAAGCGAGGGATTCATTAGAAAACGACAAAACCGTGTTCGACGCGATCTCTGGCGGCAATGACAATTTAGTGGTTGGGAAATACACCACTCCGGCGCGTGCCTATCTGGGTCGTTTCAATTTTAAAGGCAGCGATCAACAAAAAATCATTGGGCAACTTTCCGGCGGTGAACGCGGTCGACTTTATCTCGCGCAAACATTGATTGCCGGCGGCAACGTGCTGCTGCTCGACGAACCGTCCAACGATCTTGACGTGGAAACTTTGCGTGCATTGGAAGATGCTTTATTAGAATTCGCCGGATGCGTATTGGTGATCTCGCATGACCGCTGGTTTTTGGACCGTATCGCCACCCACATCCTCGCCGCCGAAGGCGATTCGCAATGGACCTTCTTCAACGGCAACTATCAAGAATACGAAGCCGATAAGAAAAAACGCCTGGGAGAAGAAGGCGCGAAACCGAAACGGATACGCTATAAGCCAATTAGTCGATAATCTTTCAAAGCCCTATTTCTGAAATAAGGAAATCGAATTTCTCTGAGTACTTGCATACCCATTCACGGGTCGGTGATACAATCGTATATGAACTTGAGAAAGAAAAAGCAGCTTCCTTAGAATCATCCGCAAATTGCCCCCGAACCGTAGGGTACGGTCACAAGGTATTTTTCGCGAAGCCGATCGTCTTTCATGTACTCGATCAGCCGATTCGTTGATGCCGCGTCAGTTTCACCAACGAATATTTTTGGTGTTTCTAATCAGTTTATCCAGTCGTTGGTGAAATAGATCTTCGCTCTTTGGTGTCTGTAGCGCTGATTCGATGAAACCGTCACTCAATTCGCTAAAATTGCAGTGACCTTACGGAAAAATCAGTGAGCTTGATTACTCATAGGAATCATCAATTAAATCCATAGGATTAGGATGTGATGAATTGTTCAGGGTGGGTCAAATAGCCTTGCAACATCTTTAACAAATAATCCAACTTTAGTGAGCAGAGCAAAATGCTGGTAAAGATTACTTCAAAGATACAACTAGTTATAACTGTTCTCTCAGTATATTATTAACTAGCCTTATTCCAAGAAAACTCATTTGTAATTAAGCTATTTTTTCATGCGTTTTTATTACTTAAATTCACCAAACTCGGATTAGAATACCCATAAATTCTACAAGATCCTATTTTAAAAAAAAGCAAAATCAACAATGACAATTTCCTTGGCGTTGTAAGGCTATGTTACAAGAATCTTTACAATTATTCCCTTATACATACTTACTATAACTACTTTCTACTTTGTTATTTATGCTGAAAATTGACTTTTTATCTTTGCCAACAAAAATATTACTCGCTCTAATTACGATGAATTATCTTGTGGCGTGTACCATAGTTCCCGGGCAACATATGCGAGCTTTTGCGACTCACTCTAGTGTCGACATACCGGTTACCGAAAACAACGAAACCATCTTAAAAAAATTACAAATTAAGACAATTGATGCGCAGTTAATTGTCGAGTTAGAAAAAGATACGAAAAATCTTAGTGCTGACCCCAATAATGTGGCCAATCATTATTTCGATTATCGGATTGGTTCGAAAACCAAGAAAAACACTCCAGAGAAAGAACTTTACACTCAATATCGCGTTGGCCCTACAGATATTTTAACCATTACTGTTTGGGGACACCCTGAATTAACAATCCCTGCCGGTGAATTCCGCTCAGCCGAGAGTGCTGGTAATGTGGTTGGTGAAGACGGTAATTTCTTTTATCCCTTTGTTGGAGAGGTTCGAGCTGCTGGTAAGACGGTCGAAGAAATTCGTGCGGAACTTACCAAAAAATTATCTCGTTACATTGAGAATGTTCAGCTTGATGTACGAGTATCTGGATATCGTAGCCAGCGTGTGTACGTGGTAGGTGAAGTGGCAAAACCAGGAATTTTTTCAGTTAGGGATATTCCATTGACCGTTCTTGAAGCTATAAATAATGCCGGAGGAGTCACTCCTGCGGCGGATTTGCGCAATCTTACATTGACTAGAAATGATAAAACTTTCAGTATCAATCTACTAAGACTTTATGAAGGTGGGGATATTACGCAGAATGTGTTACTTCAACAAGGCGATGTTCTCAATGTTCCTGATAATCAATTAAACAAAGTGTTTGTATTCGGTGATACCGCTATGGGTAGGGGCTTTGGTGTAAGACCAAGGACTGTTCTGATGAACAAAGCTAGATTAACCTTGACTGAAGCACTATCTGAAGGCGGTGGATTTGACCAAGAAATTGCGGACGCTGCTCGAGTTTTTGTCTTTAGAACTGCATTAGGGAAATCCGAAATATTTCATCTAGATGCTAAATCGCCTGATGGACTCATGCTTGCAGAACGTTTCCCATTGGAACCCCGCGATATCGTTTTCGTTGATCGAGCTGAAGGCATTCGTTGGAACCAAATTATCAATATAGTTACTCCAACAGTTCAATTGTTGAATATATTTGATGGAGCTGTTGCTGTTCAACCGATGAGAACACTTCCTTAATTATCTTTCTACTTACAATCTAATGAGCAATCTTTTGAATACTAACAACAAAGCCCTAGATAATTATCCTCCAGAGGATGAAGATTATTTAGTTGAAATGCTAACCACCATAGCAGATGG
The DNA here is from genome assembly GCA_044228295.1 of Nitrosomonas sp. Taxonomy (GTDB): domain Bacteria; phylum Pseudomonadota; class Gammaproteobacteria; order Burkholderiales; family Nitrosomonadaceae; genus Nitrosomonas. Next base: position 26,868 of record JBGAVE010000018.1, on the reverse strand, counting down.
AAAGTTCCTAATTATCTCAATCACATTAGCCTTTCTTTTCCTGGGGATAACCAAGGCTTTTTTGGATAAACCGATATATAAACTTGATGCTTTGTTACAAATTGACGAAAAACCGCAAGCATTAGTGAGAATGGAATCTTTATCGGAATTAGTTAAAAGTACTATGCCAGTTATGGCCGAAGTTGAATTAATTAAGTCCAGAATGGTATTGGGAGAGGCCATTAAGAATCTTGATTTAACTATTGTTGTTGAGCCAAGATATTTTCCTCTTATAGGAGAAGCTATTGCTAGAGAGTATCCAATTTCGGCTCCGTTATTTGGACATCGTTATGCTTGGGGTGGTGAAGCTATTGATGTCAGTGTTTTGAACGTGCCAGATGATTTTGTTGATAAAAAGCTAATTTTACAAGCTGGTACAGGGGGGCATTTTCAAATCATCTTCCAAAATGAAGTATTAATTGAAGGAGTTGTTGGCAGCTTGTCAAGCAAGCAGATCAACAATAATCAGCAACCCTTTAGTATTTTAGTATCACGACTAGAATCGCGTCCAGGTACTCAATTTATCATTAAAAAATTATCTGAAAATACGGCACGTAATATATTGGCGGCTGACTTTTTTGTTACGGAAAAAGGCAAACAAACAGGAATATTAGAGATGACTTTAGAGTCATCAAACCCAGAACTGGGAAAAATTATATTAAATGAAATTGCTAATATTTATGTGCAACAAAATGTTGAGCATAAATCTGCAGAATCTCAAAAAGCACTGGAATTTCTAGATAAGCAATTGCCCGAACTTAAAAATCAAATGGAACGGTCGGCAATCAGTTTAAATAATTATAGAAATAATAAAGGTTCTATCGACTTGGATATTGAAACATCAAATATTTTAAAGGGATCGGTAGAAATAAAAACCCAGATTACTTTATTGCAACAAAAACGAGATGAGTTAAGGCAAAGATTTACTGAATCGCATCCCAGTGTTATCGCAGTGGATAAGCAAATCTCTCGATTAAAAGATCAATTACTTGCTTATGACAAAGTAATCAAAACATTACCAGAAACGAAACAAACTATCGTAGATTTGTCTAGCGACCTAGCTGTAAATACTGGCCTTTATAATTCGTTATTGAATAAAGCACAATCTTTAAAAGTTATAAAAGCAGGTACAGTAGGCGATGTCAGAATAATTGATTACGCAGTAAGGCCTAGCCTTCCTATAAAGCCTAAAAGACCAATAATTATTGGTTTTGCATTAATTCTTGGGATATTTATCGGTATTGCAGTCGTATTTATACGCAAAATGCTATATCGCGTGGTGGAAGACCCTAACTTAATTGAGAAAAAATTACATATTCCTGTTTATGCAACAATTCCTTATAGTAAAAATCAAGAAGTAATTAATAAAGAAAATAAAAAGCATAACAAATCCGGAGTCAACCCTGTCGCATTGTTGGCGAAGATAGCTCCTGAAGACAGCTCTATAGAAAGTTTGCGCAGTTTCCGTACGACATTACATTTTTCCTTATTAGACGCAAAAAATAATATCATCTTAATTTCTGGACCAAGTCCAGATATCGGCAAAACCTTTGTATCCATGAATCTCACCACAGTAATGGCTGATAGCGGAATGAAAGTATTGCTAATAGATGCCGATTTGCGTAAAGGTAGCCTCAATAAGTTATTTGGTGTTGAACGATCATATGGACTATCTGAAATAATATTAAACACTATAACCGCAAAAGAAGCGATTCACCACTTACCTATAGCTAATATCGATTTTATCTCGACCGGAGAACTACCGCCTAATCCTTCAGAATTATTACTGCATGAGCGCTTTGGTGCTTTCCTCGAATCTTTAACTAGCATGTACGATTTAATTATTATTGACTCACCGCCTATTCTAGCTGCAACTGATGCAGCCATTATTAGTCGTTTTGCTAGCGCAACCTTTATGGTAGCGAAAGCGGGGAAACACACCATGCGAGAATTGGAGCAAAGTGTAAAAATGTTTTCACAATCAGGCACTCAAGTAAAAGGTGTCATATTTAATGGAATGATTAACTCTGCTTCACATTATAGGTACGTTTATCAATATAATTATAAGGAACAAAATCAGGGTCATCAATTATAAAAAGTTATATCGCTGTCTACCGTTATAGATAGTTCGCTCTGAACAATTGGACACTTATGAAAATGGAATAAATATCCTATATTTCATCTCTCACAAGCTTGGCTATCAACTTGCAACTTATGCCATTACCTTTTGAGCAACAGGTAATGGTTTCACATCCATTATGAGAAAACATAATGATCGATCTGTGGTATTGAGGTCACAATATCTTGGAATTTATTTTTCCTATGCTCAAATGGATGTAAATGTAACCGATCAGTTGAATTACTATAATTAAGTATCTTTCATCAAAAAATAAAAAAACTTAATCGAATGAGTTTTCTCGGTGAAATAGATGGTTTGTGGGCAATTGCTGTTATCCCCTATCATTTTATTTCATGCCGGGTTTTCGGTTTTCAGTGGGATTCTTGGGGTTGATATCTTCTTTGTCATTGGTGGATATCTAGTATCCACTATCATTCTGAGTGAGCTTACACAGAAAAAGTTTAGTCTTCTTAACTTCTACGAACGAAGAGCAAGACGCATACTGTCTGACTTATTTTTTGTGGTACATATTTGCTTGGTTTTTATTACTACCAAGCGATATGGTGTTTTTCTCTAAAAGCTTAGTTTCGATTTCTACTTTTTTATCAAATGTTTTTTTCTGGTCTGAACGTGGTTATTTTGGAACGGCTACTAATTTAAAGCCGCTAATACACACTTGGAGTCTTGCCATCGAAGAACAATATTACGTTTTTTTCCTTTCTTGCTAATGATGTTAATTAGCAAGAAAAAAGTATTCCTGATATCTGCGCTTATAGTATTAGGTGTCTCAAGTTTCATTTTTTGCGTATGGCTTACACAAGTTCATGTTGACTCTGCTTTTTATTTATTACCAACAAGATTCTGGGAGTTGTTAGTAGGCTCGATTGTCGCCATTCAATTTTCTTATTGCAATAAACCTTTTTTTTCCTCTTTATACTATAAACCACTGCTTGAAACTGCTGGTCTTGCATTGATTTTCTATTCGATTTTCTTTTTTGATAACAAAACGCTATTTCCTGGTTATGCAGCAATAGCCCCAGTGTTAGGAACTGATTTCATTATTAGAAATACAACGAGCGATACTTTTATTGGTCGTATCTTAAGTAGTAAGGTGCTTATTGGAGTGGGATTGATTAGTTATTCTGCTTACTTGTGGCATCAGCCTCTATTTGCATTCGTTAGGCATTTCTATTCACACGATATTTCACCATTAATTTATTTGGCATTAAGTATTTTTACGCTATGTTTATCATATTTTAGCTGGAAATATGTTGAGCAGCCTTTCAGGAATAAAGCAATTTGGTATCGGAAAAGTATTTTCCGCATTTTCACTAAGCGGGCTTGTTTTACTCGCAATCATAGGAACTATCGGATGGAAAACCGAAGGATTCATGATTCGCTATTCATCCAGCGACTAACAATTACTTAGAAGTTTCGTTGGCGCGAGTGACTATACTGAGAAGCGATTTAATAGTTTAAAACTCGTGGATTTTCCGGCGAGAGATCATCGAAAAAGAATAATTGTAATTGGGGATGGTATGCTAAAGACCTGGTGAATGCTATAGCGGAATCTGAGCTGTCAAAGCATTTAGTTATTACCACTTTCCAGATAAATTCGGAATGTGGAAATCTTTATCTACATACAGAGTATTTTATACAACATATAGATGAGAAGAAGTTGGCTAGATGTAAAGTGCTTGGTTGGTATGATAACGACAAACTTCGTCGTCTTATAAATGAGTCGGATTCTATTTGGCTTGCATCTTTTTGGAGTGAATGGGTGGCCAATTTTCTCTCCGAAAGTTTAAGAAATACTGAGGAAACTTTTGGAAAGCCAGTTCTTGTTTTTGGAAGTAATAATTTTGGTGAAATTAACACGAAAGAACTTTTATCATTGACGCCAGAGAAAAGATTATCTCATGTTGTTAAAATGAGGGATGAGCATATTAAGATTCAAGGAATAATGAAGCGAACTTTGCCCGCAAATAAGTTCGTCGATATTTCCGATATGCTTTGCGAGAGCGAAACTCATTGCAAAGCATTTACCGATAGAGGGGGATTGATATCCTATGACGGTGGACATCTAACTAAAAATGGTGCTACATATCTCGGACAATTTCTTAGCAAGCATTCCTCGATGGAGTTATTTTTAAAATGACTCCATCGAGGAATGTTTGTACTACTAAAGTCGAGTCTGTTGACGGGTAAATACTGGGATAAATATACAATTGAGCCGCACCAAATTTTGCAACAATCGTGGAGTAAACGTACACCAATCTTGCCTATAATTTGATGCAATGAGCATCAAGAAAACAGCGATAAGGACGTATATGATGAGCATTATATAAAGATCCGAAGAGGAGTGATAATTGAAGGGAAAAAGTGGATGTGAAGTTTCGCTCTATTTTTGTATTCACTGCAAGGCTATATTTCGCAAAAGGAGTGCTTCGTGGAAGTGATTGCTTACGTTGTTTTAGCACTGATAGTCATTATCATCATTTATGGCATATCGATTTACAATCGTCTAGTTGATATTAAACACAATGTATCGCAGGCCTGGTCTAATATTGACGTGCTGTTGAAGCAACGTCACGACGAACTTCCGAAATTAGTTGAAACTTGCAAGCATTATATGAGTTATGAACAAGAAACACTTAAACAAGTTATTGCCGCACGTTCGCAAGTTGCCGCAGCGCGTGAAGCTGGCAATATAGGTGCATTAGGTTCGGCAGAAAGTAGTTTGCGAATTGGATTAGGAAATTTATTTGCTGTCGCAGAAAATTATCCAGAGCTGAAGGCAAGCGAAAAATTTCAGCATCTGCAAGTTAGAATCACTGGTTTAGAAAATAGCATCGCAGATCGTCGCGAGTTCTATAACGAAACGGTAAAGATCAATAATGTGCGCATTGAGCAATTTCCAGATGTATTAATCGCGCGATGGTTTCATTTTACTCGGCGTGATTTGCTCGAATTTAATGAATCAGATAAGGCAGACGTTAATATCAGTCATTTATTTCATTAGAAATTTCCAGCGGTATGGATAGTTGGCTGTCGGATATGTCTCCTGAAGAGTTTGAGTTTTCTCTGATATCCTGCATACTCGTTGCCATTATCAGCCTCCATTCATTGGTGCGCAATTGGAGACGCATGCGACTCATTGAAGATACTCCTACCGCTAAACTGCGCTCCGCTCATCAAGGCTATGTGAAGCTGGTTGGGAAGGGCGAGTTTATCAACGATCAGGTCATTTATGCACCATTATCCAATCATCCTTGTCTGTGGTATCACAGCCAAATTCAACAAAAAGAATCAGTTGCGGACAGCGAGAGTAAAGAAACACGTTGGCGGACTGTGTATCACGCAATCAGCGATCAACGGTTTAAGTTGATCGACGGTGACAGCAGTTGCTATATTGATCCAACACATGCTGAAATCAATGGAAATGAGCATCTCACTTGGTTCGGAAATACCGAATGGCCCACCAAAACGCTTCTGCTCGAAAGCCAATCCGCACTTCATGAACTAGCCAATAATTATCGTTATAGTGAATCTTTGATTCTTCCAGGACAATCTCTTTATATATTAGGGCAATTTACAACCTTGTCTGCAGCGATGCTACAAAGCGAGCGATCCATCATGATTGATGTGCTCAATCAATGGAAAAAAGACCAGGTCGATTTGCAACAACGCTTTGATAGCAATCGTGATGGAAAGATCGATCAACAAGAATGGGAGGTTGCGCGACAACAAGCACGCACTGAAGCAGAGCAAATTCATAAACAATTGGTATTAGAACCAGAAGTCAATATCATCTCGAAACCTGAAAAAAACGGCTATCCCTTTATTATTTCAGTCTATCATCAGACATTCTTGGCTAAGAATTATCGTCATTATGTTGCTTTGTCATTAATAGGACTTGTTATTTCGATTGGTAGTTTCGTATGGCTGTTACATCATTTTTAAAGCGACTTTAATCATCAAAGCCTTACGGGTACAACTATATAATTACCGCACTACAATAATGAAAGTATTTTCTTAGCACAACACGCATCATTTAAAGTTTATCAATCATCGAACAGGTACAATGGGCAGTTTTGCTATCTTTTTATTGATTGAATCATGCCTGCTTCATTGCTCAAATTTTCTGATCTACGCGTTTTCATTCAACCGGAGTCTCTAGGTTTTTCAAATACCTCTGAGTTGCTACCCCATTCGCAATCGCTGCCATGGATCGGTCAAGAGCGTGCTGAATCTGCTGCTCGCTACGGTTTAAACATGAAACAACCGGATTATCATTTATTTGTTTTGGGTGAAGAAGGTTCCGGTCGTACGTCTTTATTGCAGCAGTTGATGATAGAAATCGCTGCAAACAAGCCTGTGCCACCAGATTTATGCGTTCTGAGCAACCTCACTGTCACAGATAAATCGATCATTTTGTATCTTCCTGCAGGACAAGGCAGTAAATTAAAACACGCTTATTTGGCAATGATAAAGACCGTAGGAGTCAAGATTGAAAGCTATCTTGAAGATTGTGATAGTTTGGTTAAATTAGATTTGATCAAAGCAATCGTTGATAAAGCGCTTGACGATATGAAATCTAATTTGCAATTGCCACAAGATGCGCAGCAGCATGTCGATGCATTTTTAGCACAGATGCAATCCGAAATCGTCGAATACTTTGCTATTTTTCAAAACGATACAAAGAAAAATAAAAGCAGTGACATTACGCTAAATCGTTTGCTATCCGCCAACCGAATTAATGTACTGGTAGATAATACAGAGCTAACAGGCGCACCGGTCATTATTGCGGAAAATCCAACAAATGCATCGTTATTTGGTTACTTGGCGCATTCATTTATCGAGGAAAAAACGCTTAACGATTTCCCTCGTATCACTGCCGGAAGTTTACTGGCAGCAAATGGCGGTTTTGTTCTACTGAATGTCGATGATTTACTCGACGACGATGCGCTATGGGTTAAATTCCGGCAATTTTTACGCAGTCAAAAAATATTTATCGAACAACAGTCCTCACCTTCCATTGCAAATGCTCACATATTTCCGCGGCAAATATTCCAAACGAATGTCAAAATCGTCTTAATTGGTTCAGCAGAGGATTATTACGGGCTACAAGAGAATGATCCGGAATTTATGCAGCACTTCCAGGTAAAAGTAGATTTTCGCAAGAGCTTTCCAGCCACTCCGCAAACTTATAGAGCAGTTGCTATTTTTGTCGCAAAGTTCTGCGAGAAAGAGCAATTGCCACATTTTTCTGTAGCTGCTGTCGCGTGTTTATTGGAGGAATCGCACCGGACCGTTGAGCATCAAAAATATCAGAATGCAATTTTTTCGGAGATTAAAGTACTAATCGTGGAAAGTGCGTCGTTATGCGTTGCACGGCATGGCCTTCTGGTCGAAGTAAGCGACATTGAAGCTGCTTTGCGTGCTAGAGATTTGCGCAACAATGGACCTGAATTACTTCTTCGCCAAGCGATTTTAGATGGTGAGATTCTAATCAAATTGTCCGGCTCACATATTGGTCGACTTAATGCATTAACGCAAATAGAGTGGGGAAATTGCCAGTTTGGTACTCCTGCGTGCATTACCGCGCGTACATTTCCAGGCGAGGATGGTTTGTTGAATATCGTACGTGAAGTCGAGATGTCAGGCCCTATTCATGACAAAGGTGTTTTGATCTTACAAAGCTATTTGTCGGCGTTATTTTCCCATATCGCGCCACTAGCGCTCAATGCATCGATTGTTTTTGAACAAGAATATGCAGGAATCGAAGGCGATTCTGCCTCCTGTGCAGAATTCTATGCCTTGCTTTCTTCATTAGCAAATGTACCGCTCAAACAAGGCATTGCAATAACGGGAGCGATGAATCAGTTCGGTGAGGTGCTACCAGTCGGTGCGATTAATGACAAAATTGAAGGGTATTTTAAATTGTGTGCCAAAGCAGGACTAACTGGAGAACAAGGTGTATTGATTCCGCACGCTAACCGTCAGCACTTGGTGTTGCATCAAGATGTAATTTCAGCAGTCAAATCAGGCAGATTTGCAATCTACGCGATGGAACATGTCATGCAGGGATTGGAATTATTGTCTGAATTACCGTCCGGTATGGACGAAACAAGTCATTATGCATCAGGGCATTCGTCAGATTCCGTATTATGGCATGTGCAAAAGACATTGAGTACATTTCGTCGAGCATGCCAAATGACCCAACATAGTCACAAAGTCGAACATCGTCGTTTTCCGTTACGAACGGAAAAATAGATTAAGTATATGATGCCTTCCCTTGTACTAATGTATCAACATAAATCAGGCCTACCAACACTAGTAGCTCTCCATCCAAATCAAGAGATTTATCCGGAAAATCTGTTTCCTGTCCAACACAGCTTACGCTTACAGAAATTTAACCTCTCCATGTTAGGATAAGGCAGTCTCCGCTGAAACTCTTTCAGCACAAAAAATTTATATGACAAGGATTGCACTTTCGTTACAATGACAAAAATTCGTTACTTAATCCCCTAATTGACTTAAGATCAATAACGCAATCATTTGCATTCGATATCAATCAATTTTACAATTTCTAGATTACCTAAATATTATTGAGTAGAACGAGCGATTTTTCACTTCATTATTTCAATAACAACTTCTACGTCAGGTTTCTAATGATACTAGTAAACTCCATTACATAAAGGTATGATATCCTAAGTCCTCTAGAGAAATACCGAAAACAATAGAGTGGTCTATAAAGTATAATCACTTTAAAAATAGCTGCAGGAAGCGTGGCAGAGTGGTCGATTGCACCGGTCTTGAAAACCGGCAACGGGCAACCGTTCGTGAGTTCGAATCTCACCGCTTCCGCCAGTAGAAATAAGGCCTTAGTGTAATTAGTCTCAGAATCGTAAAAAAATCTGTTCTTGTAAGACTTTGTGAGTACCAATGCGTAATTTTGGGAGATTTTGGACCGATTACGGTTTGCTCAGCCTTATTTTTTATCCAATGTATATGGTTGCAAAATATCTGGGTTAAAGTCACTGAAAAATTAAAAAATGCTATAAATTCAGCATTTATGCTGGATGAAATTACTGAATAAGTCGAATGTGTTTCGACAGTTGAAATCAGAAAATCTCATTATCTTATTCTTTTAACAAAAACAACCCCTAATGCCTTAAAAATTGAGTAATGTTGAACCTTTAAGCGATAACATCTTTGAAAATTAAATGCTTTATTTTTGTCTACAATGGTTGTTACAAATAAGTTGAAGTAAGTAAGGAATTACACTTAAATTGTTGCCTAAATGAGACACATTTTCAATATTTCCTTGACACCGCATAGTAGCTTATATAAGCTGCGGTGTGGTCAAATATGACACAGTCATATAATTAAGTAACGTCAACGGTAAGCGTTTGAATGATAAATTTCCAACCAAAAGAGCATAATTTTCTGCTTATTTATAAAATTGGCGTTGGTGTGCGCGACCGGGTTTTTTTGCTTTTTTTATAGAAGAAGCAAAATGATTAGCACTATTATTTCGAGGGGAAGATCTTGAGTTCGACAATAACCAAGTTGAACGCTCCGCTAACGCAAGCGTTTGATTTTCAACCTTCAAGCGAATTGCAAATAACACCTACGCTCAATACGTTAACTCAGAAGTTAGCGGGTTTTGATACCTTAACGAGCGCTTTGGAGTATGCGGCAAAAGGAATTACTGGCTATAATTTTTACGATGCTAGAGGAAACTTACGTTCGGTTTTACCATATAGTGCATTAAGGGAAAACGCGAGAGTCATAGCAAAACGTTTATTTAGCCTAAATTTGCCTCGTGGTGAACGAGTGGCGATTATTGCCGACACTTCTCCTGAGTTTGTTGAGCTGTTTTTTGCATGTCGCTATGCAGGTTTAGTTCCATTTGCGATGCCTGTTCCAGTTAACCTGGGCAGTCACGCGATATATGTACAACAGCTTAGAGGCATGCTCGAAAGTGGCCAGGCAAGTATTGCCGTGGCAAACATCGATTATGTAGGTTTTTTAAAAGAAGCTGCGGAACATGTCGGAAGCTTACAATGGATAGGAACTCCAGCAGAACTGAGTAAGTTGCCTATTAAAGACATGGATTTTCAAGATAACCATCCTGAAGAAACAGCCTATTTACAATTTACTTCTGGGAGTACGCGAGCGTCTCGAGGCGTAGTAATTACAGAACGTGCCTTGATGTGTAATTTACAAGGAATTGTGCGAAATGGTTTGGAAATAAAACCAACTGATCGTTCAGCTTCATGGCTGCCCTTTTATCATGATATGGGCTTGGTGGGTTTAGTTTTGGCGCCAATGGTTACCCAAATTTCTGTTGATTATCTGGCGACCAGGGATTTTGCTATAAGACCGTTACAGTGGCTACGAATTATAAGTCGTAATCGTTGTACAGTTGCATTTAGCCAACCTTTCGGTCTCAAATTATGCGCCATGAGAGCAAGAGATTCCGATTTAAAAGAATTGGATTTGAGTAGCTGGCGGGCGGCAGGTATTGGGGCGGAAATGATTAGGCCTGAAATTCTGAGAAATTTTGCAGAGAAGTTTGCATCTGCGGGATTTGATGCGAATGCTTTTCTGCCATGTTATGGTTTAGCTGAATCTACCCTCGCTGTGACTTTTTCTAAAATAGGCACAGGCTGTCAAAGCATTCAAATAGACAGTAAGGCACTGATCGATAAAAAAGTGGCTGTACGAATACAGGCAGAAGGTCGCAAGCAAAGTGAATTTGTCAACTGCGGACGTCCCTTGCCAGGCCATATCGTCAAGATAACCAATGAGGATGGCAAACAACTGCCTGAAATGATGGTTGGTAGTGTTTTGGTACATGGCGACAGTGTAATGACTGGTTATTATAATAATGCTGAAGAAACCAATAAAGCATTGAAACCAGGTAGCTGGCTAGACACAGGCGATATCGGTTTTCTTTTTGAAGGCGATTTGTATATTACAGGCCGTCGCACCGACGTCATCATTGTCAATGGCCGTAATATTCGAGCGCAAGATATTGAAGAATTAGCTGAACAACAGCCGGAGGTAAGATCGCGTGAAGCCTCGGCATTTGGTGTAAGCGATGAAGATGGCACAACTACGATCGTTTTAGTCATTGAATGCAGACTTGCAGCTACTACTGAACGTCAATCATTGACAACTCGCTTGCAGCAGTTAGTGTATATGGCATTTGGTGTAAATTGTGTCGTGGAATTGGTTCCGCCTCATACTTTACCAAGAACATCTTCAGGGAAACTATCTCGTTTCGCTGCCCGTCAAGGCTATATCCAAAGAACCAATTTGAATGATACGCAGCTATCTGCTGTGGAATCAGGCGATAGATAAAACAGAAATGCCGAAACTTGTAGCGGTAACGGGCGCTACAGGTTTCATTGGCAAAAACCTCATCGAAAGACTCATTGAGAATGGTTATAGCGTTCGCGCACTTACGCGGAAATTACAACCTGACCGTGAGTCTATTGAATGGATTCAGGGTGATTTAGATAATCACATTGCATTACGTCGTTTGGTTTGTGATACCTCATTTGTGATTCATTGCGCTGCAACAACAAGAGGTAATTCATTCGATCAATTTGCACACATCAACACTCAAGGCACGCAAAATCTTTTAGAAGCAATCGTTGAACAACTCCAAATTCCGCGTTTTTTATACATTTCATCTTTGGCGGCTAAAGAACCGCAACTTTCTTGGTATGCACGTAGCAAATACTTATCTGAACAAGAACTGATTAAGTATTCTGACCAACTTAATTGGACAATTTATCGTCCCACAGCCGTGTATGGCCCTGGAGATAAAGAACTGAAACCGCTCTTTAAAGCAATGCGGCAAGGTTTTTTGCCTGTCGTGGGAAAAATAGAGAATCGATTCGGATTATTGCACGTGGATGATTTAGTAGCAGCCATGATATGTTGGTTATCTTCAAAAGAAAATACACAAGGAAAGTTTGAGCTTGATGATGGTAATCCTGATGGATATAGTTACCAAAGCTTATCGAAGTTAGCCGAGCATGAATGGCAACAAACTATACGATGTATAGCAATCCCCAATACATTGATTCGCGCTGTCGCTTCCACTAACTTATTCTTGTCTAAAATACTGCAATACTCTCCCATGCTAACACCTGGCAAGGTGAATGAACTACAGCATGACAACTGGGTGTGCGATAACGCACCACTACAACGGGTTCTTCCTGAATGGAAGCCCCGTATTCGTTTACAAGATGCGTTATCTACAGTAATCTAATCAAAGACCAAATTCCTATAAATAATGTATGAGTGAAACAGATTACGACCAGATCGTTCAATTACTTTGTGATCGCCTAACCAGCTTATCTAAAGTGCCAGAAGTGAGTATTGCGCCTGAAACCAATCTTATAACCCAATTATCGATTGATTCCATCAAGCTTCTGAATTTAATAATGGAAATTGAAGATGCTTTCGATATTTCGATTCCTATCAATGCACTTACTGATATCCAAACGGTTGGTGAATTAGCCGCATTAGTACATAAAATCAAATCGGCCGCATAATGAACTTACTTGAAAAACTAGATGCAGCAGCGACTGCGAGAAAATCTTTACTACCTGATGGCGTAGGCGCTTTTGGCATTCCCATCGAGGAAGTGTATTCGGCCACTGAAGCTCGTATTGGCGATCGGCGCGTATTGTTATTAGGAACCAATAACTATCTTGGGCTTACCTTTGCACCGGAATGTATTCAAGCAGCACATCAAGCAATTGATAAAGAAGGCACAGGAACAACCGGTTCCCGAATGGCAAACGGAAGTTATTTCGGCCATCGTGCTTTAGAGAAAGAATTTGCCGATTTCTATCAATGCAGCAACGGCATCGTATTTACCACCGGGTACCAAGCGAATCTCGGCACCATTTCCGGATTAGTTGGGCCAGGCGATACCGTACTGATTGATGGGGATTCGCACGCGAGCATCTACGATGGATGTATACTGAGCGGCGCAGACATCGTGCGTTTTAAACACAATGACGCGGCCGACATGGAAAAACGACTGCGCAGGCTAGGTAATCGTGTCGAAACAACGCTGATTATCGCTGAAGGCATTTACAGTATGCTTGGTGACCAAGCGCCATTGGCTGAAATCATTAAAATCAAGAAACAATATGGTTGTATTTTGCTATTGGACGAAGCGCATTCGCTTGGTGTGCTTGGAGAAACAGGACAAGGTTTAGTCGAAAAAACAGGATTGCTCAGCGAAGTCGATTTTATCACCGGCACTTTCAGTAAAAGTTTGTGCAGCATCGGTGGTTTTTGCGTCAGTAATCATCCGCAACTTGAACAATTGCGTTACGTGAGCCATCCGTATATTTTTACTGCCTCACCCTCACCTGCTACCATTGCATCAACGCGAGCAGCTCTAGAATTACTTCGCAAAGGTAGTCATTTGCGTGAGCAATTATGGAAAAATTGCACGCAACTTTATACCCAACTTAAGCAAATGGGTTATCAATTAGGGCCTGATCCGGGACCTGTCATCGCCGCTATTTTAGAAACCCCGCAACAAGCATTGCTGATGTGGAAAAGCTTATTGGAACACAACATTTACGTGAATCTCATTCTGCCTCCAGCAGCACCCGAAGGAAAATCACTGGTACGCTGCAGCGTTAATGCCGCTCACACTTCGGAACAAATACAATATGTAGGAGATACATTTGCGAAACTATACGATCTGGTAAAAGCGTAATTTGAAAAGATTATAGCAGTAAAATCTAGCAATTTATTTGTCGAAGAAAAGTTTCGTTAACAATTGACTATAAGGTACCGTGGCATGAATACCATCGCAAAACTGATCTGCATAACCTTTTTTCTTGTTTTGTCGAATAATAATTATGCCGTGGAAATCGTCTATGACGGGCAGGATTGTTTCAATACTGTCGACGATAACGACATCACCGCGACGGGTTTATTGATCCAAAGTAAATTTGAAGTCATCGAAGATGTTGGTCAGGGAATGTACCGCCTGCGCTTGACGGGGGGGATTCCAAGATTTATTAATAACAGCGGTGCGGTTTGTATTGATCATGTCACTGCGTTGGGATATTTCGGATCGGGAAGTCCTGATTTAACGTTACCGCCGCAAGCGCTAGAGACGGTGGATGCAACGGGTTATTTTAATGGACACGAATTAATAATCCTGGTTAATTCAATCGTGACAGATTTTAGTGCCGGAAGAGGTGCATTTTCCACATTTAACACAAGTCGAGTGCAAACAATCTCAAATACGTTGATTTTTGATTACAATCCGCAACAATCTCTTTTTGCATTAAAAAAACTTGTCAAAAACAAAAGCCTCACCCAAACCAGCGGTACGGCCAACTCAACTTTTCCCTTTCGCGAAACCGTGTCACCCTCATCGAATGATACGTTGTTAGATAAACCCAAAATACTCACCCCAGTATCACCCATTCACTATTTATTACGATAAACCGTAATTTCTAATCAAAAAATACGGTGGAGCAATCACAAAAAATGATGCTCATTGAAACAATTAAATACGACTTTGCAGCTTTTCTATGACAGCTTTTTGCGTCAAATGGGGCGCAAACATTTCGATAAAGTCAAAAATATAACTTCGAATATAACTGTTACGATTAATGCCGATACGAGTAGTGCTCGATTCAAATAAATGACTGGCATCAATTGATTGAAGCGGACTATCACGTTTGCGATCAAATGCCATGTTAGCCAGAATGCCAATGCCTAACCCAAGTTCGACATAAGTTTTAATCACATCCGAGTCGATTGCCGTAAGCACGATGTTTGGTTCCATGCCTGCTTTTTCAAAAGCGTGATTAATCTTTGATCGTCCGGTAAAGGTCGAATCATAAGTAATAATTGGATATCGATTAATGTTTTCTAACGTTATATTCTTAGCTTTTAGAAGCGTATGTTTGGGTGGCACGACAATGCAACGATTCCATTCATAACAAGGAAGCATCACAAGCTCGTGAAAATGCTCAATTGCCTCGGTTGCAATCGCGATATCTGCTTCTCCCGAAGTCACCATAGTAGCGACTTGCGTTGGATTTCCCTGTCGTAAAGTAAGCTTAATTTTAGGATGGTGAGCGATAAAACGTTTAATAACTGTGGGTAAAACATACCGTGCTTGCGTATGGGTTGTTGCAATGGTTAATGTTCCGCCAGTTTCACTACTGAATTCTTGAGCGATCTTTTTTAGATTTTCTGCATCGCCCAGCATTTCCCTGGCTGTTTTTACGATGAGTTGCCCTGCCGGAGTAACTTGCACAAAACGCTTACCATTACGTAAAAAGATATCAACGCCTAATTCCTGTTCAAGCAGCTGAATTTGCTTGCTGATAGCCGGTTGAGACGTATGTAACTTCAACGCAGCCTTTGTTAAGTTCATGTTTTGATCTACGGTTTCACATAAATAGCGCAATTGCTGTAATTTCACGTTTTTCTCGAATTGTATAAATATTAATTATATAAATCTAACATAATATTATTTTGAATTATACAAGTGCATTGATATGATGACGCTGATTCCCCAAAGGGCTCAGTATTAGCGATAAAAAATTTAAGTGTATTGAATTGCCGCCTTACTGTGACAATCTCAATCAACTCCTCGGCTAGCAAAGTTATTTTTTGGTAAAATGATCCATTTGTTACGCTTGATTGCATTGTAATGAAAAATTTTCTTGCTTTTGCGTTAGGGTAATTGAGCGATACACCCAAGCATGAGAGAGAGGTTTTTGATTATTGAGACAAGGATAATGGATGAGTACAAATATTGAAAACAAACCAAAACAAGTCACATGGTTTAATGGTTGCGGCGGACGAATCGGCATTGTAGTAGGTGAAAAAGGCGAACATGCCTATATCGGAATGGCTTTACGACACGATGAAGACGATGATGTCAATCATATACTGAGTTATGGCGCGAAATTTCCATTGGATGCAGCACTATTATTGCCAGTATCCAAACATTATCCATCAACAGATTCATAGTTATTGGCATAACAAGGAGTAGTAAACAATGTATCGTTACGATCAATATGATCATCAAATCGTACGTGAGCGAGTGGCTCAGTTTCGCGATCAAGTAAGGCGCCGTCTCTCAGGTGAATTGAAAGAAGAGGAATTCATGCCCTTACGATTGCAAAATGGTTTATATATGCAAATTCACGGCTATATGCTGCGTATTGCTGTTCCGTATGGTTTGATTTCATCGAAACAGATGCGCATGTTCGCGCATATTGCTCGTAAATATGACCGGGGTTATGGTCACTTTACTACGCGCCAAAATATCCAGTTCAACTGGCTCAAGTTGGAAGAAGTGCCCGATATTCTTCAGGATCTTGCTTCTGTTGAAATGCACGCGATCCAGACATCGGGTAATTGCGTCCGCAATATCACTTCAGATGAATTTGCGGGTGTCGCACAAGATGAAGTAGTCGATACGCGTCCTTATGCTGAAATTTTACGCCAATGGAGCACATTTAATCCTGAGTTTGCCTACTTACCGCGTAAATTCAAAATAGCAATTAGTGGCGCGAAAGAAGACCGCGCTGCCATTTACGCTCACGATATCGGATTATCGATCATCAAAAATGCGCAAGGTGAAATCGGCTTCCGCGTATTAGTAGGTGGAGGATTGGGGCGCACACCGATTATCGGCGTTGAAATTCGGGATTTTATTCCGTGGCAACATATTCTGACCTATGTTGAATCCATTTTGCGCGTATACAACCAATATGGGCGTCGCGACAATAAATTTAAAGCACGTATTAAGATACTCGTCAAAGCACTGGGAATTGAAGAATTCAAACGTCAAGTTGAAGACGATTGGCAGCATCTCAAAGATGGGCCAGGTACCCTGACCAATGAAGAAGTTGCGCGAGTCCAATCTTTTTTTGTTGATCCAGCGTACGAAGCGCTTCCCAATCACGATTCAAAATTAAACGAATTCAAAGCAGACAGCCGTTCTTTTTCGAATTGGATGTTGCGCAATGTGTTGCCGCATCGAGTCCCAGGCTATGCCATAGTCGTATTATCGATGAAGAAAGTCGGCAATGTGCCAGGTGATGCGACTGCGGAACAAATGGACGCGATGGCCAAGCTCGCCGATCGATATAGTTTTGGAGAACTGCGCGTCACGCATAAGCAAAATATAGTTCTGGCTGATGTCCGACAAAAAGATTTAATCAGCCTGTGGCAAGAAGCAACTGCCTATGAATTAACAGAACCCAATATCGGCTTGCTAACAGATATCATCAGTTGTCCAGGAGCGGAATTTTGCACACTGGCCAATGCACGTTCTATTCCATTGGCAAAAATGATCGCTGAACGATTTGAAAGCATTGATTTTCAGCATGATATTGGTGATATTTCCTTGAATATTTCAGGCTGCATGAATGCTTGCGGGCAGCACCACATAGGAAACATCGGTATCACGGGTGTTGAAAAGAAAGATCATGAGGAATGGTACCAAGTATCGGTTGGAGGATCGGAAGGCAATGAAAGTTCGCTAGGTAAAATTATCGGCCCTTCTTTTTCGTTTGACCAAATACCAGAAGTGATCGATCGCTTATTGCAAGTTTATTTGCGCGAACGTATCGAAGCTGAACGTTTTATCGATACCGTTCGTCGAATCGGTTATGTACCTTTTAAAGATTACGTCTACGCGGATGAATTTGCTGTTGAAGATGAATCAGCGACCGACAAACATACTGTTGTTCCGGCACAGTACGATATACCTTATTACTCTCCGAGATTTTAACAATGAAAATTATTAAAAATAAATCTATCGTTGAAGATGATTGGAGCGTATTACGACTCAATGCACAACAATTACCCGAAAATACCCAGGTTCCCGAAGGGAGAGTTATCGTTCCACTGCAAGTTTGGTTAACACAACGACAAGCGTTGCTGGAACGCGCCGAGATCGGCGTATGGTTTGCCAGTGATGAACGCCCTGAATTGCTTAAAGGCGATATCGAACGATTTTCTGTCATCGCAATTGATTTCCCCAAATTTTCTGATGGGCGAGGGTATTCGATTGCCTACAATTTGCGTGTTCGTCTTGGATACACAAAAGAATTACGTGCGATTGGGGATGTATTACGCGATCAATTGTTCTATATGCAGCGCGTTGGTTTTGATGCTTTTGAACCTCGATCTGATCGAAACATTGAAGATGCGTTAAAAGGATTAACCGATTTCTCTGAGGTTTATCAAAAATCCGTAGATCAGCCACTGCCTTTATTTCGTCGTGTGGAACGTAGTATAACGTAGCGAATGAACTCCATCGCGAATTACTCTTTTTTTCTATTACCTTACATTAGCGAACACTCTTGCTCTAGTATGAACTAGGTGTAATATATTGCCTGAAAAATCAACACTAGCAAACAAGCAAAAATGAATTTAGCGCAAACAATCAATCAAAAATTAAATGGATATCGCATTTTAGTTACTGAAGATAATGAGCTTAGTCAATTGATTGTTAAAGAAATTCTATGGGCCGCAGGTGCTGATGTAGCCATTGCGGCGAATGGAAAAGAAGCATTGGAATTTTTGAATACACAATCTTTTGATTGCATTCTGATGGACATTCAAATGCCTGTCATGGATGGTTTGGAGGCGACAGAAAAGATCCGTTCTTCCTCGCAATGGGTTAAGTTACCGATCATTGCGCTCACAGCCAATACCGATCAACAGTATCGAGATCTTTGCCAACAAGTAGGAATGAATGATTTTATCGCTAAACCTGTTAGTCCCGGCTTATTAATTGCTGTCATACTAAAATGGTTGTAACGTGAAATTAAATTGCAAAAAAATGAAGATGATGGAATTGGTTAATTCATTGCGATGACTATCCGAGCTCAAATATATTTTTCACATGGTTAATACGGAAAATATACGTGCACTGATCCTGGATGATGACAAATTCATGCTGGAATATGTCAACCAGTTACTGAGAGAACTTGGTATCACTAAAGTTTTTTTAGCGGAAAACGGCAAAGCAGGTCTGCAGTTTTTATCTAACGAGAAGACACCAATTGATTTATTGATATGCGACATAGAAATGCCAGGCATGGATGGCATTGAATTCCTGCGAAATGTTGCCAACAAAAATTACAAGGGAAAAATCGTTTTATTTTCCGGAATTGAAGCAGATTTACTGAAAGCGACAGAGCGCTTAGCGATCGTACGTGGACTCGATGTTATCGGTGCTGTAGCAAAACCAATTACTTTAGATTCGTTGACTGCTGTACTTGAGAAATTGCCACTGATTATTCATAAATCGATAGACCCTTCAGCGACAAAAAAAAGAATTTTTGATGTAGCGGAAATTAGGAAAGGACTAGATGATAATCAGATGTGTACGTTCTTTCAACCCAAAGTTTCCGCATTGAGCGGAAGAGTCACGAGTGTTGAATGCTTAGCACGTTGGCGCCACACAAAATATGGCTATATCTCTCCCGATAATTTTATTTCGATTATTGAACAAGATAATGATCTAATTAATGATTTTACTCGCAACATTTTAAGAAAATCCGTTCAGCAATTAGAGATATGGCTACAACAAGGAATAGATTTAAAAATTTCAGTCAATATTTCTATGGAAAATTTGGATCGACTTAATTTACCCGAAATCTACCAAGAAACCTTAGGAGATTTCAATGTGCCTACTGATCGCGTCATTCTGGAAATCACTGAAGGAAAATTGGGTAAAGATTTTGCACAAACGTTGGATATCTTGACGCGTATCAGACTAAAAGGCTTCGGTTTATCGATCGATGATTTCGGTACTGGTTACGCTTCAATGGAGACACTCAAATATTTACCCTTTACCGAACTCAAAATTGATCGGATTTTTGTCCATAACGCCTCAGAAGATTTTGCTACACGCCTGATTCTCGAGTCGTGCATCAAGCTAGGTAAAGCTTTCGGTTTGAATGTCGTGGTTGAAGGCGTTGAAACACAGGCGGATTATGAATTGGTTTCCGGACTAGGGTGCGATGAAATACAAGGTTATTTTGTTGCAAAACCAATGTTGTCATCAGAATTTGTTCACTGGCTATCAAGCTTCAATAATCCAGTGAGTGCTCAAAACACATCTGTTTAAAATCTCAAAAAATTGCATCACTGTATATGACAAATCTAAACATAAATAACGATACTCACAAAGGAAGCACAACCGATTCATTGCATCTTGATTTTGGACTTACCATCGCCGATCTCTATAAACGCGATGGACTGGTCAGGCTTGATCAGTTTTTTATCGATTTCTTACGAACCAGTGATGAAATTTTATCGCAAAAGATGGAACTGGCGCGTGCATATCCGGAAAAGCTAGCAGCAAAAGACGAATCAGCTTTATTAATCGATATTGCACCTTGGTTAGAAGATTTTATCGCCCGTTTGTTTGGTATTGAAAATGCCGTACAACAATTGGCTGCGAGACATCACGAGCTAGCCCCGCTGTATTTTTGTAAACGGCAATTCGTGCAACGACGCGCCAAATCGAAAATCAGTGATGATGAACTGGCAACGATTGATGGTTTAGCGTTGGAAAAAGAATTGGCGCAAGAATTCGGGGGGGATTTTTCAGAACTGATTTTTGCTAGTAAAGTGACGCAATGGATGGAAACCGAAGCTGACAACGAGGTCAATTTGAATAAAGCCTTACGTTATGCAGCCTGGGCTTTGAGAACTCCTGAAGGGCAACATCATACCCAACAAGGCATATTGTTTAAATCACCCGCCAAGTTGGATTACCAAAAATTATTAACCCTTGATACGGATGAATCCGCAGGATTTCCTAAACATGGATTGTCTCATCATCGAGAGCGCAATGGTTTCGCATTGACCGATCAGGGCACGGATTTAACCGGTGCGTTGGATGAAGCTAATTACTGCATTTGGTGTCACGAGCAAGGCAAAGACTCCTGCTCTAAAGGATTTGTACAAAAAACAAAATCACCCGATGAACCGAGGACATTTAAAAAAAGTGAACTCGGCGCTTTGTTGGCAGGTTGCCCGTTGGAAGAACGTATTTCCGAGTTTCACAAACTGAAAACGCAAGGTATCGCGATTGGAAGTTTGGCGATGATTGTCGTCGATAACCCCATGTGCGCAGGAACGGGACATCGCATTTGCAACGATTGCATGAAATCCTGTATTTATCAAAAGCAAGATCCCGTTGATATTCCTCAAGCAGAAACTAGAACCTTAAAAGATGTACTGCAATTGCCGTGGGGATTTGAGATTTACAGTTTATTAACTCGTTGGAATCCACTCAATCTGCGTCGTCCCGTCCCGAAAGCGCCAACAGGAAAAAAAGTATTGGTTGTCGGAATGGGGCCCGCAGGATATACATTGGCACACCATTTGATGAATGATGGGCATACGGTGGTCGGAATTGATGGGTTGAAAATTGAACCGTTGTCGGAAATGACTTCTGGAGTCAATCAACGAGGCGAGCGTGTGCCTTTTAACGCTATTTATCATATCAGTGCGCTGGAGGAAGAACTTGATCAGCGTACCCCAGGCGGTTTTGGCGGTGTGGCGGAATATGGCATCACCGTTCGCTGGAATAAGAATTTTTTAAAAGTAATTCGATTATTGCTTGAGCGACGCGAAGAATTCGCGCTGTTTGGTGGTGTGCGTTTCGGCGGCACCTTAACCACACATGATGCGTTCGCCATGGGATTCGATCACGTTGCACTGGCAGCCGGGGCAGGACGTCCAACTATCCTTGATTTACCTAATGGCTTAGCACGAGGTGTACGCGCTGCGTCTGACTTCCTTATGGCGCTCCAGTTAACGGGGGCATCACATAGTGATTCGATCGCTAACATGCAATTGCGATTACCCGTGGTTGTAATTGGAGGCGGGTTAACTGCGATTGATACAGCCACTGAATCACTCGCCTATTACCCCGTACAAGTGGAAAAATTTCTCAAACGTTATGAGATATTAACCGCCGTACAAGGCGAAGGCACCATTCGGCAAGCCTGGGACAAAGAAGAATTGCAAATTGCAGATGAATTTCTTACTCATGCAAGAGCTATTCGCGCTGAGCGCCAAGCCGCCGAACAAGAAGGACGCACGCCGCACATTATCCCGTTATTGCAATCATGGGGTGGCGCGACTATCGCGTATCGTAAACGATTGGCTGATAGTCCTTCGTATACTTTAAACCACGAGGAAGTTGAAAAAGCGTTAGAAGAAGGAATCTGGTTTGCCGAAGGACTTACGCCAACGCGGGTAAATGTAGATCAGTGGGGTCATACGAGTTCGGTTAATTTTTCTATCCAGAAACGTGATGAAACAGGTCAGTGGCATGATGCCGGAAGCGCTGAATTGCCTGCGCGAGCATTACTGGTCGCTGCGGGCACACAACCCAATACTGTACTAGCCCGAGAAGACAATGAGCTGTACAAGCTGAATGGTCGTTATTTCGCAGCTTGCGATGAAAACGGCAATCCTGTTCAACCACAACCTGGTAATCCCAAACCTGAGCAACCTTGGGTATTGTTAAGTCGCTATCAAGGGGAAAAGGATGATCGTTTTATTAGTTTTTTTGGCGATCTACACCCTTCTTATTCAGGTAACGTGGTCAAAGCGATGTCCAGCGCTAAACAAGGCTATCCCACGGTAAGCCGCGTGTTAGAGCGCATTCAACCGGCATCTCAACAAACTTCAAAACAATTTTTTGATGCCTTAAATCAACAATTACGCCCAACAATTCATAAAGTAGAAAGATTGGCGCCTAACATTGTAGAAGTTGTTGTACACGCACCTATGGCAGCGGAACATTTCCTTCCCGGACAATTTTATCGCCTACAAAATTATGCAACTTTTGCCTCTAGTACTGAAGATACCCATCTTGCAATGGAGGGCATGGCGCTAACAGGAGCATCGGTCGATATTGAGCATGGTTTGGTTTCATTAATTGTTTTAGAGATGGGCGGATCTTCCGATCTTTGCATATTGCTGAAACCAGGTGAACCCGTCGTGCTAATGGGGCCGACCGGAACGCCTACAGAAATCCCTTCTGGAAAAACAGTAGTGCTGGTGGGTGGTGGATTGGGTAATGCCGTCTTGTTTTCAATCGGCGCCGCTGCACGGGCTGCCGGATCAAAAGTGCTGTATTTTGCGGGCTATAAAAAACTAGTAGATCGTTACAAAGTGCCAGAAATTGAAGCAGCAGCGGATATCGTAGTATGGTGCTGTGATGAAACACCAGGATTTTTGCCCACTCGACCTCAAGACAAAACTTTTGTCGGCAATATTGTGCAAGCAATGGTCGCTTACGGCAGTGGAGAATTCGGCGAACAGCTCGTACCACTTAAAGATGCCGATCACATCATTGCAATTGGCTCAGATAGGATGATGGCAGCCGTTGGTGTGGCACGTCATAATCAATTGAAACCCTACCTCAAATCAGACCACTTCGCGATCGGCTCCATCAATTCACCAATGCAATGCATGATGAAAGAGATTTGCGCACAATGCTTGCAACCTCATAAAGATCCTGTTACTGGAAAAATAACCTACGTATTTTCTTGTTTTAATCAAGACCAACCGTTGGATCAGGTAGATTTTTCTGCATTAGCAACGCGTTTACGCCAAAATACTGTACAAGAAAAGTTAACCAACCGTTGGATTAAGAAATGTTTGAGTGAAGTGCAATAGATTACTAAAATTTTTTGACTGAATAAAAATCAATCATTGCCGTTATATAAATTGCGAGTAACATCGCATATTTCTCCCAAAGCAACCGGAGGGGTTTATATAGAACCCTTCCGGTTTTTTTATTGCACCTGAAACACAGAAGAATCTTTGCAAGGTCTCAGAAACCAGATCAAGTGCTTACGTCTTTGTCTTTAAATTGTACTTTTTCATCTGATTTGGCCTAACGCCAGTTATTTGCTATCTTTTCTGGAATTTCTTGAATAAAGCTTCCTTTTTTGAATACTACTTCACTCTTTTCGAAGAAAAAACTGCAAAAGAGAAAGCTCCCTCAGGTTTGTTCAAAAACTTGAGGGAGCGGCTATGAGAGGAAAAAAAGAAATGAACCCAATTCATCACGCCCACAATCAAGTTGATTGTCGTGACATCTCTCCGTTGCAGAAAGATGCTTGGGTTAAGCGGTTTTTTTCTACACAACAGGGGGAGGATGTAGAAAATTACGAGGGGCAGGTTGAAATTCTGTTACTCAGGACGATAATTTTTAATCTGATGTTTTCGCGTAATGATCATTGTTTTATCATTGCCGGTTCCGGAATGTTGTACGTTGACAAACAGAGTTCGCGAATCTTTACCGAAATAAATACCAGTACCTTCAGCTGACTTGTCTTTTAGTGAAGCGAACAAATGCACGCCATCACTGTATCCATCGTTATCTTCGTCTGGTACAGCTACCCAGATATCGCTGTTGTCATTATCTTCAACAATCCACAGTTTTCCATCCGGTCCTTTGGCTAAATTGTCAGGTCTTCTTAAACCAGTCACGCCTTTAACTGTATCCGTTGGTTGCACTTCAAATGGAACATTGACTCCAGGTTGTACAAAATATTGAACCTTTGGATTTTTCCATAATTTGACTGCTAAAACTGCTCCCGGTCCATCGGTATTATTTGCATCGGTCGCATCTTCACACGTTAAGGCAACGAAAAGAGTACCGCTAATTTTTTCGATATCCTCCGGACGGCAAAAAGATGTTGCATTAACTGCTTGCGCAGCTACGCGAGCATCAATTTGAACTTGATTCATATCTAATGCGACCCATTCGCCCATACCGGTTTTAGCACCATTATGAACGCGCAGCGCATACAATTGACCTTTACTCAAATCACCATAAGTTTCTGGTACGAATTTATAAATGGAACCTTTTTTATCTTCATCGATGACATAAACATTCCCTTCATGATCGACTTCGATACCTTCATGTGATAAAGAACCAAGCATTGGGCGGACACTGATTTCTTCCACCGTGGTCGGATCGTCTTTGGCAAATTTCATTTCATATACTAAACCACTTTTGGCGTTCGGCACATCGGGATCAGGCAGTTGGGAAACAATGGTTTCTTCAGCAAACAGCAATGTCTGCCAAGGTGTCCAAAGTATTCCGTCTAACGCCTCCCAATCCTCGCGTTGCGCTAGGATTTTTGCTTTACCAGTTTTCAAATCAATCATAGAAACAGCACCTCCGGTATAAGTGGTAGCTCCATCTCCAGGACGAACTTCCTGAGTACGGTAGAGATAACGACCAGCATGTTTACCAGTTTCATTGACAGTATTCATATCATTCATGTCACTTTGATTCGGATAAATATCTAAGTCGGTTTCATCCGAAACAATATGCTGTGAATACCCTTTTGGAATGACCCAAGGCTTGGTATTCAGGATATTCGGATCGCTAGTTGTTTGCTCATACGCTGAGCCTGCGATTGGGGTGAAGCGCATAGGCCCATTAACAAAACTTGCATCGGTAGCATAGACCAGCGTTGTCACTGCAACGCAGAAAGGTAATGCAAGGACTAATTTTTTCATAAATTCTCCAACGAGTAGGTGTAAAACTTCAAAATTATTGGATGACGAGTCTTCTAAATTTTTAACGTCATCGTAACTCTAGTTGGGCAGCATTAAAAATTGATGTCGTCTATATGAAGTTTTTGTGAAATTTGTATTAAATCGTATTTATTCTCATGATTTATGCAGGATCTGGTCATATTGACGTTAAGCATCCGATAAACCGTTTTTTTGATCAACTGCTTGTTCGGATGTTTTCTTGACCAGCTGAAACTAACTCGCAACATCTTGCCGAAAAATCCGCTTCAACGATTGTTATCATCCGATCATTGATGTCGACTATAGCCCTAATAATCGTCAAATTCAGTATTCCGCTCTGTTTCAAAGCAATTTAAATTTATAAGAAAGTACGTAACCACATTTTTCTGTTCATCTCTTATCGAAGATGACAATTTTGGTCATTTATACACATAAATACGTCCATCGACCTAAATCATCATGATTAAGGCCTCTGTATAACTGGTTATATCGGTTGTGCAAGATTTATAAGTATCTGATTTATAAATTCTGAAAGTGATCTAAAAAACTCAAAAAACAGTTATGCAGAGGTCTTTGATTGCAAATGCGTTCTCATTAAAGACATGAAGTGATTTAGCGATTCATCAGTAGTTAACTCCTAAAAATATATTAAAAAACAAATTTCTATAAATACTCCCTGCTCTTTTCAGGAAAAAATTATTTCTTGGCGTGCTTATTGCTTAAGAGATTAAACAATCACATACCACCAGGAGTAATCATGAAAAGACTTGATTTAGTTTTAGTAAGTTGTTTGTTTATTAGTTTGATAGGAGTAACTGAGGCATCTGCCAAGAGCATTGGCCCACAACCTATAACCCCTACTGCTATTTCTAAAGGAACGCTATTTGTGTCCCCGACAGGCAGTGGAACTACTTGCTCACAATTGTCGCCCTGCAGTATATGGAGCGCGACAAGTAAAGCGGTTGGTGGAAGTGTCGTATTTTTACGTGGTGGCACCTATCGAGTTAGCCAAAGCATCCGATTCTTGAATAATGGCACTGCAGCAGCTCCGATTATTTTTGAGAGCTATCCTGGCGAAACTGCGA
>JBGAVE010000017.1:0-43517 GCA_044228295.1 Nitrosomonas sp. | reverse complement strand
TTTTTTAACCCAGCGTGCTTCCGTATCGACACCGGGCTGCGCTACTTCAATGACCCGCATCTCTAACTGAGCATTCGATTCATCATCGCGCTCTTCCCGATCGCTGACCACTTCATAAGCTGGTTTGGTTTTAGGTTTGCGTGGACTCTGCGTAATGCTCGCGTCAACGTGACAACCCTGTTTAACAGTGATGTTGTAAGCCTGGATCTGCCGGTTGATTTCCGCCAATAACCCATCCCATATTTTTGCTGCCGTCAGTCGCGTTCTAAATCGCGATAATACAGAATGATCCGGCACATTATCTTCCAACGACAAGCCCAGAAGCCGCATCACATGAAGATTCCAATTTCCCATCTCTTCCACCGATTCAGCGCATTAAACCACGAATAAGCTGGTCGTCCCACAGCATCGCATACCAATGCAAATGGACTGTGATTGATTTCTCTTTAGTTTATCTTTTCATATCGTCCGGGTTTGCTTAGAACATCGCTTTTTTAATAATTCGGATCGTACATCAACGATTTCACATGCTTATCCAGATCCTCTGGTAACTCCGCTTCTGCAAGTCCTTCACGCAGCGCTATTCGACAGACTGCTACCGCAATGGCATGCGATACTTCGCGTACTCTTGTCAGAGCGGGGTAAATCGCGCCATCGTTTAATTCCTGATCACTAACAAATTTTGCAAGAATTTTTGCAGCTGATAAGAACATTTGTTGCGTGACAAGGCGAGCGGAGCTGCCACAGATACCCAAGCCAATACCCGGATAAATATAGGCATTATTGCCTTGCGCGGGGTGAAGCAATTTCTCTTCGTAGCGCACAGGGTCAAAAGGGCTACCACTGGCAAAAATTGCCCGGCCTTCACTCCATCGATACGCTTGTTCGGCGGTGCATTCTGTATGCGAGGTCGGGTTGGATAGCGCAATGATGACAGGATGTCGATTAACTAGAGCCATTTTTTGTATGATGCTCTCGTCAAACGTGCCAGCCACTCCGGTAGCGCCTATGAGCACATCAGGTCTAATTCGCTCAATCGCGTCTACAAAACTACAGGGGGGATATTCTTGTGCAAACGGTTGAATGCGGGGTTTTATGTACGTATTGTTAGTTGTTACCAAGCCATTCCGATCGATGAACCAGATTCGTTGTCGTGCTTGTGGTGCATCTATCCCTGCGGCGCGAAATGCGGCTTCCAATAATTCCGCCGTCCCACTAGCAGCAGATCCCGTGCCTAAAAACATCACGTTTAAATCGGTGAATTGCTTGCCTGTTATGCGGCAGGATGCATAAATGCCAGCTAATGTTACTGCGGCAGTTCCTTGAATATCATCATTAAAACACCGTACGCGACCACCATACTGATCGAGAAATTCAAAAGCGTTGGGTGTCGCAAAATCTTCAAAATGGATCAGCGCCTGAGGAAATCGTGCCTGTATCGCCTGAATAAATTCATCCACCAAGGACCGGTAAGCCTCTCCACTGATTCGGCGATAGGGATATCCCAAATACATCGGATCGTCGCGCAGTGAAACGTTATTGGTACCGACATCCAGCATGATAGGCATACAGTGCGCTGGATCTATGCCCGCGCACGCAACATACAGCGCACTCTTTCCTATCGGAATCCCCATGCCATTGGCGCCAAGATCACCTAATCCGAGAATCCGCTCACCATCCGTTACTACTACGATTCGAACATCTTCCTCCGGCCAATTCGCTAGAATTTCTGTCATGCTGCCACGATCTTCCGGGGTGATATAAAATCCCTGCGTTCTTCTAAAAATATTCGCAAATTGTTTGCAGGCTTCACCAACCGTAGGCGTATACACCAAGGGCATAATTTCCTGAATGTGGTCGATCATCAGGCGATAAAACAAGCGTTGATTACGCTCCAGCAACGAATTCAGAAAAATATACTTCTCGATATCGCTATTTTTTCTGCGTAGACTCGCTAACACCCGATCTTTTTGCTTACTCAAACTCGTCACCCCATAAGGCAGCAAACCACGTAAGCCAAATTGTTCACGTTCTGCTCGCGTAAATGCTGTTGATTTCGTATGAACCGCATCATTCAACAACGATTTTCCGTTTGGTAGAGTCATGATTCGTCACCTGAAGAAAGATTTTAGCTATTCATTGGAATGAAATATCTCTGTTAAAAAATTTTCCATCGATTGATATGCACGCTTCGCAGCAATCGCTTTGTACACGGTTCCAAAGCTAGCATTATTTGCTTTAGGATTGGTGAATGCATGCATCGTATCGCCATACACATGAATCTGCCAATCAGCACCTGCTCGCGTCATCTCGGTTTCAAAGGATAAAACTTGCTCCGGTGGCACCATTGGATCGTCATGCCCGTGTAGGCAGAGCACTTTCGCCGTTATGTTCTCATTGGCTATCTTTCCTGGCGCCAACAAACCATGAATACTGATGACGCCTAAAATATCTGCCCCTGAACGCGCCAACTCCAAAACGCACATACCGCCAAAACAATATCCTATCGCGGCGATCTTGTTGGCATCGACTTGTGGTAACTGTCTTACTGCATGCAACGCAGCAGTTATCCTGCGCCGCAGCAATGACCTATCTTGCGCAAAAGGCGCCATGAGCGTGCCGTTTTTTTCAGCATCTCCATCGGCGCCAAACACGCCTTTGCCGTACATATCCAGCGCAAAGCCGACATATCCCAAATCGGTAATTTTTTCAGCAGCATTGCAAGCCAATTCCCGACGTCCGCCCCAATCGTGCGCGACTAAAACGGCTGGTTTTTTCGCATCACTTTCGTAATAGGCTAAATAGCCTTCCAATAGCGTATCCTTATCCTGATAATCGTATGCTTTAGTAATCATTGGGTTATCCTTAGTTGATATATAAGAATTCTTAGTGTAGCTTACAAAAATCTCAGAAATCTTTTCTGCAGCGATATTCGGATTTATCCCTAAGCGATTAGGTATTTTTTAGTTTATTTTAGCGTAAATGAAGCAGGAGTAATTCCTTTAAATTGGCTGCTCTCTGCCGTTGCTAAGGGTAAATGACAGGAGACCTTTGTAAAAGCCCATACTGGTATTCCTAACTCACTGTTTTTATCGAGTCAGAATTTTATAAAATAGGGTTTTGCAGAGGTTTCTAAGCGTTCTCCCCCGTGATCTTGTCACGGGGTTGTTTATTTTTCTTACCTTAATTTTGTGGCGGCTTTAAAAGAGAGGGACTACTTTTTATTGAAAGTAATGATTAGTGCGAGTCATCATCTTGGTGGTGCGCAAGTAATCGATCGCAATAAGCAATCGACAGTGCAGAAAGTAGAAAGGCAATGTGTATACCGGTTTGTGCGATCAATGTTTTTTCATCATAGGCACTGGCATTGATGAACGTCTTCAATAAATGGATCGATGAAATGCCTATAATTGCGGTGGCTAATTTTACTTTTAGAACCGATGCATTCACATGCGATAGCCATTCTGGTTGATCGGGATGCCCCTCCAAGTTCATGCGCGATACGAATGTTTCATAACCGCCGATGATAACCATAATCAGTAGATTGGAAATCATCACCACATCGATTAATCCGAGCACCACTAGCATGATAGCGGTTTCACCTAATTTATGCGGTTTGTGCGTACTGTTTTCTACCGCGACGGAATCCATAATGTGTTGCAGAGCTTGTTGATTGCCTAACACTGCACCGATTAAATCGACTAACTCGACCCAAAAGTGATAAACGTAAACGCACTGTGCCAGCACTAATCCTAAATATAAAGGTAATTGCAGCCAACGCGTGAGAAAAAGAAAGCGTGCCATGATTGAAATTTTTTTTGCGGTGATTTGTGCTGAATTATTTTCCATAGACCTAGGCGATAAAAAACGAGATTGATATGAATTTCAAAGACTACGAATCGTGTTTGATTAAATCATGAGAACCTACCAACTTCGATTGATAAGTTGGTAGGTTTTGGGAAAGAGATTAAATTTTTGCCAGTACTTCTGCGATCGTTTGCCCCATTAATGAAGGTGTTGGACAGATGGTAACGCCCAATTCTTTTAATATCGCAACTTTTTCCGCAGCGCTTTCACCAGCGGACGAAATGATCGCACCAGCATGTCCCATGCGACGGCCTTCAGGGGCTGTTAGTCCGGCAATATAAGCGACCAGCGGTTTAGTCATATTTTCTTTGGCAAAGCGACCCGCTTCTACTTCCTGTGGACCGCCGATTTCACCAATCATTAATGCAACTTTGGTTTCTGGATCTTGTTCCAGGCGTTCTAAAATATCGCGATGCGAACTGCCAGGAATCGGGTCGCCGCCAATGCCTACCGAAGTTGAAATACCAATGCCGAGTGACCGCATTTGGTCGGCAGCTTCATAACCTAGCGTGCCGGAGCGTCCTACCACACCGACGTTACCACGCATGTAAATATGTCCTGGCATAATCCCTAGCATGGCGCGTCCTGGACTAATGGTGCCCGCGCAATTGGGGCCCGTCAGTAACATGCGATTATTGGTCGGGAAACCGCGCAGATAGCTTTTTACTCGCATCATATCTTGCGTCGGTATGCCGTCAGTGATAGAAACGCAGTACTTGATACCGGCATCAGCGGCTTCCATGATTGAATCTGCGGCAAATGCCGGTGGAACAAATACAATACTGGCTTCTGCGCCAACTTGCTGCACGGCTTCTTCTACCGTATTGAACACCGGTAAACCTAAATGCGTCTGCCCGCCTTTGCCTGGAGTTACGCCACCTACCACGTTGGAACCGTAGTCAATCATTTCCTGCGCGTGGAAAGACCCGATTCTTCCAGTAAAACCTTGAACAATAATTTTTGTTTTTTCGTTAATTAATATGGCCACGTTATACTCCCGTCTTTTCTTTCTGTGCTACCGCTTCATTGCGAGCGCGCACAACTTTTTCGGCGGCATCGGCTAAAGTATCTGCAGTGATAATGGGCAAACCGCTTTCCGCAATGATGCGTCGACCTTCTTCTACATTCGTGCCGGATAAGCGAACAACCAATGGCAGTTTCATATCGATATTTTTTACTGCTTGCACAACACCTTCGGCAATCCAGTCACAGCGGTTTATTCCCGCAAAAATGTTGACCAACATGGCTTTGACATTGGCATCCGCCAATACCAAACGAAAAGCTTTCTCGGTGCGTTCTGCTGAAGCGCCGCCGCCTACATCAAGAAAATTAGCGGGCTCGCCACCAGCTAACTTAATCATATCCATGGTAGCCATCGCTAAACCCGCGCCATTGATCATGCATCCGATATCACCATCTAGCCCAACATAACTTAAGCCTGCCTCGGCGGCCGCAACTTCGCGGTTATCGACTTGACTGTTATCGCGTAATTCGGCAATTTTGTGACGACGGAACAATGCATTTTCATCAAAGGCCATTTTTGCATCGAGTGCAACAATTTCGTTATTGTGAGTAACGACTAATGGGTTGATTTCTAGCGTGTTGGCATCCAAATCTCGCAGCGCGCGGTAACAACCTTTGATCGTTTTTACGGCTTGGTTGAGCTGCAAAGCATCGATTCCTAATGCGAAAGCCATTTTTCTTGCTTGAAAATCTTGCAGTCCAACCGCTGGCTCGATGTAGACTTTAATGATGGCTTCTGGATTGGTTTCTGCTAATTTCTCGATTTCCATGCCGCCTTGCGCTGAGCCGATCATAATCACGCGTTCGCTGATACGATCGATCAAAAATGACAGATAAATTTCCTTAGCGATCTGTGTGCCGGCTTCAATATACAAGCGTGAGCAAATTTTTCCAGAAGGCCCTGTCTGATGGGTAACTAACTTTTTGCCCAACAATTCTTCAGCCGCTTTTTCAACTTCCGCGTGCGATTTGCAGATCTTAATGCCACCCGCTTTGCCTCTTGCTCCGGAATGAATTTGCGCTTTGACCACCCATACGTCACCATCGATTTCGCGAGCGCGTTGTACTGCTTCTTCAACGCTGTAAGCTAAACCGCCTTCCGCTATCTTGATGCCATATTCAGCCAAAATTTCTTTGGCTTGATATTCATGAATATTCAATTACTTCCCTCGTTTTTTAAAAAAGTCAAAAAACTAAGGCCGTTTGTCGCGGCCTCGATATATTAACGTTTCGCAGCAATAGCTTCTGCGATTTTAACCACATTATTGGCCATGCGTTCTGAAGCAGCATCGATCAAGCGTCCGTCTAATGCGGCGGCACCTTTGCCCTGAGCTGCGGCTTCTTTGAGTGCTGCCAGTATGCGTTTGGCTTTTTCGATTTCGCGCTCAGGCGGTGTGAAAACTTCTGTGGCGAGTTCTATCTGTGTAGGATGAATCGCCCATTTGCCTTCGCAACCCAGAGCAGCCGCACGTTTAGCGGCAGCAATGTAACCCTCAGGATCTTTGATATCGCCAAAAGGACCGTCGATAGGCCTTAGACCGTATGCGCGGCACGCTACGATCATGCGGCTGATGGCAAAATGCCACTGATCACCCGGATAATCCGGATTCAGTCCGCCAATATTGGTGGTTCTGGCACGATTACTCGCAGCGTAATCGGCAACACCAAAATGTAATGCTTCTAATCGCCCGGATGCGCCTTGACGCGCGATATCTTCAACGTTTGCCATTCCTAATGCGGTTTCGATAAGCGCTTCCAATCCAACGCGGTTTTTCAGACCTTGCTGTTTTTCAAGCTGCGTCACTATTGCTTCCACCATGTAGATGTCTGAATAAACACCTGCTTTGGGAATCAGCAAGGTATCAATTTTGTCGCCCGCTTGTTCCATCAAATCAACGACATCGCGCGTCATATATTGCGTATCTAATCCATTGATACGCACCGAAACGGTAACGCCATGTCCTTTCCAATCCAAATCATTCAGCGCTTGAATAATGTTTTTGCGAGCTTGGATTTTATCGTCGGGTGCGACGGCGTCTTCCAAATCCAAAAAAACAAAATCAACACCGCTATTTAGGGCTTTCTCGAACATTCCTGGACTGGAACCGGGTACAGCCAATTCACAGCGTTGAACGCGTTGCACGGTTGTTTCATAAAGCGTATGACTCATTATTTCTCCGCAATTAAATAATCAATGATGTGAAACATATCAAGAATAAGCAATGAATTCATAGCGATTCACTTCACAACGGTTACATCCATAACAACATGCAAGAAACAAACAAGGTATTCTCGATATATATTATTTGCGTGTAAGACGGGTAATATTGATGCGATGAATGATTTGATTAATGTATGTCAAAGCTTATTCTAGTTCTAAATTCGGCTAATCCCTTAAATTATATCGATTTCAAGTAATTTTATCCACACACAGAAAGTTTTGCCCAGGCATCGGCAGCAACGATGAGTTTTCTGTAACGTACTAGCCATTCCAGCGGAATCGCGGTATCGGTTTTGCATTGCATCGCGGATTGAGACGCCATAATAGCTCCCAGCATGATGCTGCGTCCGCAGCTATCACCACCCACACGAATATTTTCTTGTACCACTGAGCGAAAATCATGGGCATGTTGAAGAATGTGCGCAATCAACGGCATTCCTTCCAAAACATGACAACTGGAACCAAACTGTTTTGCTGCATCGATACAGCTTAGTTTCGGAGTCTGTAGTGCTTGTTCGATGCGTGTGGTTAATTTTTCTCCAGCGTGCGCTAATGAATGAGTTAACGCTTGATGGATGGATTTTCCTTGCAACACATTCCACAGTACGCTTCCGGCATATTTTGCTGCGGACAGAGCATCAGCATTGTTATTCGTGATGCGCACGATGCATTCGATTTGCATCATCAGTGCTTCGATCGTACTGCTATGCATGGTAACCACAACGGGTAATGTCGACAATGCGGCAAATTGGTCGTCATCCGCGCCAGATTGCTCTGGAAAGTCTTCCATTTTCAGCGGCAGCAGTACTTGTAACGTCTGACGCATAGGAAAATCGACATAACCTTGATAGCCGCCGCCGGGACCAAAAAAAGCACAATATTCGCTTTGATACGATAGGCGATCAAATCGACCATGCCGTGCATAATGCCGCAACATGAATAAACACAGTTCGCCGTAACCCGAAGAATCACCGGAAGTTTTGTTGCCATGCGCGAAATAACCACTGACATCCCGGTAATTTTGCTGATCGGGTGATAAAAAAACTAAACCTGTAGTCTTTTCAACGTGTGCAATGCGTTCGGTATCATAGAGCCAATGTAACCCCAGTGCCGCGGCATCAGCGGTTAGTGCTCCTATTATTGCCGCTAAGCGAGGTTCCATTAATAAATTCGAGTTCATTCTTTTGTGATCATTTAATTTCAATTTCATCTGCAATACGACGCGCCTCTTCGATCAGCATCACTGGAATTCCATCTTTGATGGCGAATGCGAGACGATCTGGTTTACAAATCAGTTCCTTGTCATCTTTTTTATAAATCAATGGGCCTTTGCATGACGGGCATACCAGAATATCGAGTAATCTTGCATCCATAACGTACCTTGTTTTAACGGTTACTGAAAATTATTTTATTATTCTAAAACTTGTTGAGAATGTCATCCAGTTGGTCCAGATTACTGTATTGAATGACGATACTGCCGTGACCATTTTTGTTTGCTTTGATAGTGACTTGCGTACCTAATCGTTGCGAAATTTCTTCTTGTAATCTTAATAAATCACGATCTTGTTTTTTGTCTATCTTGGTAATCGGTTTGTTGATTTTGTTAACAATTTTTTCGGTTTCTCGCACAGATAATTGTTTTAATACTATCGCATTGGCAATTTTGATTTGCTCAGCGGCAGATAAGGAAAGTAACGCGCGGCCGTGACCCATTTCAATTTTTCCTGCCATCATCAAATCTTGCACCGGCGCCGACAAATTAAGCAAACGCAATAAATTCGAAATGGTGCTGCGCGAATTGCCAAGCGCTTCTCCGGCAGATTCATGGGTCATGCCAAATTCATTGATTAATCGTTGGATCCCTAAAGCTTCTTCCAATGGATTCAGGTTTTCTCGTTGAATATTTTCAATGAGTGACATCGCCAACGCGGATTCATCAGCCACTTTTCTAATTAATGCCGGTACTTGCTTCAATCCAGCAAGTTGTGCCGCACGCCAGCGCCGTTCTCCCGCAATGATTTCATATTGATCGACATTAATCGGACGCACTAGAATGGGCTGCATGACTCCTTGCGCTTTGATTGACTCAGCGAGCTCCGAAAGCGCGGTTGGATCCATATTGGTACGCGGTTGATATTTGCCCGGCTGTAGTTGTGAAATAGTTAGATTTTGCAATGATTCTTCAACGGTACCATCGGTGCCATCTCCGGCTAGCAACGCATCCAGACCACGCCCTAATCCTTTTTGTTTTAACATGTTATGACTTCCTTAACTTCATGCGGATGGCTTTTTATTCAGCTGCCAAGAATTTCTTTGGCGAGATCCAAATAGGCTTGAGCGCCTTTGGATTGGCCATCGTGATACAAGACTGGAGCGCCAAATCCTGGTGCTTCTGCTAACCGCACATTACGAGGAATTACCGTGCGATAGACTTTATTGCCAAAATGTTTTTGCAATTGTTCGGAAACTTGCTGCGCGAGAATGTTTCTCGGATCGAACATCGTGCGCAATAGTCCTTCTATGCGTAGCACAGGATTAAAATTACTGCGCACCCGTTTGATGGTATTGACCAGATCGCTTAATCCTTCCAACGCATAATATTCACATTGCATCGGGATCATCACTGCTTGCGCGGTGCATAATGCGTTCAGCGTCAACATATTCAGCGCTGGCGGACAATCAATTAAAATGAAGTCGTATTCATTTTCGATCGATTCAAGCGCTGATTTTAAACGCAGCTCGCGTTCTGGTAAGTCGATCATTTCGATTTCTGCACCGGCTAAATCGCGATTGGCGGGAATCAAATCATATTTTCCTTGCGGGCTGGTTACGCGAGCTTGTTGAATAGCCGTTTCTCCCAACAAAACATGATAAATCGTCAGTTCAATGCCTTGTTTGTTGATGCCACTTCCCATCGTGGCATTGCCTTGTGGATCTAAATCAATCAATAACACACGTTGCCCAGATGCAGCAAGACTGGCGGCCAAATTCACCGTGGTGGTGGTTTTGCCGACCCCCCCTTTTTGGTTGGTCACAGCAAGAATTTTCGTCATAATGGTTGCCCCTGCAATTACATTAGCATTGTATTAATGAACCAAGTGTTGCTTGAACTGCGAATCGTCTTTTTCCGTTAATTTTTCGATGACAAGCAACCGGCGAGTTGCTTCTAAACCCGGCACTTGTAATAAAATATTCTGCTTGATGACATAAGGTTTCTGTACCTGGTCGAGCTCTTCTGTTGAGCAATGTGCTTTCATTGCAATCCATTGACAGTCTAAACTAGAAGCGTCTTTTGGTGCCAAATGTTGCGTTATTGAAATGAAATCACCCAAACTAGCAAATGCGCGAGAGATGATGCTATTGATTTGATGCTGTGGCTGAAAATGCTCAACTCGTGTTGCGATAACCTTTGCGTTTGTTAGCATGAGTTCAATTTTTACTTGTTGTAGGAACGATGCTTTCTTTTGATTCGCTTCAATCAAGCTGATGTTCCAGTCTGGTTTTGCTAATGCGATTACAATGCCAGGAAAGCCCGCGCCACTTCCGACATCCACTACTTGAGTGCCTTTTACATACGATAATACCGACAAGCTGTCCATGACATGGTGTTGAAAAATTTCCTGTGAATTTTTGGCGGCTGTTAGATTGTAAGTGCGATTCCACTTTTCAATCAAGGATACGTAGCGCGCAATTAATTCTGCAAGATGATTGCTTGGGATTATTAAATTATCGTTTAATGCATGCAGCCTATCATTGATTTCATTTTGTGTAATCATGCGCTGCGTTGTGTGTTTTGGGTTGAAAACCCACGTTTTAAATGAACCAATAATAATGAAATGGCTGCTGGCGTAATGCCAGAAATCCTCGATGCTTGCCCGATGGTTTCTGGTTTATGTTGATTGAGTTTTTGCTGTACTTCGTTCGATAAGCCTTTAACAACCGTGTAATCGATATCTGTTGGCAGAAGCGTATTTTCATATTGCGCTTGTCGAGACACTTCCTCATGTTGCCGCTGAATATATCCATGATATTTTGCCTGTATTTCAACTTGTTCGGCTACTTGCGAGTCGTCCACCGCATTCCCCGCACCTGGTAGCGTCATCAATGAATCATAAGTTACGTTGGGACGGCGTAACAGATCAATCAAAGTATATTCGCGCTCAATGATTTTTCCTAAAACTCGTACAGCATCTGCTTCCGGCAACGTAGTAGGAAACAGTCTGGTTGCATGCAATCGTTGTTGTTCACGTTCGATTGCCTGTTGTTTTTCAGTAAATGCTTGCCAGCGCGCATCATCCACTAAACCCAATTGTCGACCAGTTTCTGTCAGCCGCAGATCGGCATTATCTTCGCGCAGTTGTAATCGATATTCTGCGCGGCTAGTAAACATACGATAGGGTTCGGTAACCCCTGAAGTAACCAAATCATCAATGAGGACACCGATGTAGGCTTCATGGCGTTGTGGAATCCAAGCATCTTGTTCGCGAATTTTTTGCACGGCATTGATGCCTGCTAAAAGTCCTTGCGCAGCGGCTTCTTCATAACCCGTCGTGCCATTGATTTGCCCCGCAAAAAACAAATTCTGGATAGTCTTCGTTTCAAGAGATCGTTTTAAATTTCTTGGGTCGAAATAATCATACTCAATGGCATAACCCGGTCGAGTAATGTGCGCATTTTCCAGTCCTTTAATCGAATGCACCAATTTGGCTTGAACGTCGAACGACAAACTAGTCGAAATTCCATTAGGATAGATTTCATGCGTGCCAAGACCTTCCGGTTCGAGAAAAATTTGATGTGAATGCCGTTCGGAAAAACGCACTACTTTATCTTCGATCGAAGGGCAATAGCGTGGACCGATACCTTCAATTTTTCCTGTATATAACGGGGAATCGACCAATCCACCTCGGATAATGTCATGCGTTTCATCGTTCGTACTGGTAATCCAACATGAAATCTGCTTGGGATGAGAAATCGCGTTTCCCATAAACGAGAATATGGGCGTTGGAAAATCGCCCGGCTGCTCTTGCAGCTTAGAATAATCCATGCTGCGGCCATCGATGCGCGGCGGCGTGCCCGTTTTTAAGCGCCCCGCAGGAAATTCCATGTCGCGTAATCGTTGTGCTAAAGTTAAACTTGGCGGATCACCCGCTCGCCCTGCTTTGAAATTAGTCCTACCGATATGCGCCAATCCAGCGAGGAATGTTCCTACGGTAAGAATCACTGCGCGAGCGCGAATCGAGATGTTGAGTTGCGTGATCACTCCGACAACTTGATCGCGTTCGATGATCAAGTCATCAACCGATTGTTGCATCACGACCAAATGAGGTTGATTTTCAATGCGTTTTCGAATAGCTTGCTTATATAATATTCGATCGGTTTGCGCGCGCGTTGCTCTGACGGCCGGACCTTTGCTGGCGTTCAGAACGCGAAACTGGATGCCGGATTCATCGGTTGCAATTCCCATGATTCCGCCAAGCGCGTCTATTTCTTTGACTAAATGACTTTTCCCAATGCCGCCTATAGAAGGATTACACGACATCTGTCCGATGGTTTCGATATTATGCGTCAGTAGCAATGTGTCGCAACCCATACGTGCTGCAGCCAGCGCAGCCTCGGTCCCGGCATGGCCGCCGCCTACCACAATAACATCGAAAGTTGATTGAAAACTCATAGCAAGGTCACAGCAATATTTCTGAGTTGGCTATATTACCTTAAGTTGGGAAAATTTCATTATTATGTTTCACGTGAAACCTACGAGATATAAATTAAGAGTTGTCGTAACTTAGATTAAGTTTGAGTTCAATTTTTGTTTGAATGGTTCATAATTGAATTCAAATTAAATTGTTTAAGAACGAATGTAAATAGTTCTTTGGGATGTCAGAAATTTCAGCGTTATTTGCGGAGAGATTAATTAAAGTAAGGTGATCAGTGACCTTTCATAAGGTCTGGCAATATTCAAATGCTTATGGGGCTTCACCGGCATTGTGAAAGTTAGTAAGCTGGAAAACCTGGATACCTAGATAGACTCATCCAGAAACCTTCTGCTAAGTACGTTACCATTTAAGTTTGATAAAGTCGCCAGATTTCCTTGTGATCTAATAAAGCCTAGGTAAGCGCTTTTAGGTATCTTTATCTACCGTATTCTCCCAAAAATACTGTAAACAAAATTCTTACAGCTCACACAGACTGTTAACGTAGTTGCTGTGCGCTCGAAGTGAATCATTTTTACCATCAACGTTAGCCATGCCACACTATTTGTACAAGCTAAAAATAACATCAATGGCATTCCCAAACATTCCCATTGTTTCTCAAGCAATGTAAATTCAGATCCACTTAGAGAACACCGAAGCAACAGTTAAAAAATTCTGAAATCTTGAACTCAAATTTTCTGATCTATTCTACAGTTCCTCAATTTGAAGTACGCGCTTATCTAGCATTTTAAGCATCGCTTTCAACCATATCGCTTAACTTGGCAACATCCAGAATCTGAATTCCATGCTTCGCGCAACAAATAATACCCCCTGCTTTTAATTCGCCTAACTCTCTAGTGACCGCCTCACGATTTGTACCAATTAAGCATGCAAGTTCGATATGAGTAGGTGCTGGAGAAATAATTGCTTCATTTTCCGAGATAGCCCCTTGCATTTTCGCAAGATGCAACAATTGAGCGCGAACGCGATTAGGCACGTTCAGTGTGTCTGCTTCGATGACACGATCGGTAAGTCGACGAATATGGCATGTTAGCCGTTGCAAGAAAGTATTGGCAAATTGACGGTTGGTGTAAATCAGCTCAAGAAATGCAACAGAAGAAATAGAAGCTAACAATGTATTCTCCTTAGCCATGACCGATGCAGAGCGGGGCAACCCATCAATAGCGGTTAATTCTCCAAAAATCTCACCTGTCGGCAGATTACATAGAATCACTTCTTTTCCATTCTTCGAAAAATAATTTACACGCACACTGCCTTCGGTAATAAAAAAAGCACTGTTAGAATCATCATGGTATCGAACAATTTGTTCGTTCTTACTGTAATTATGCCACTGACATGTTTTAGCAATTGCTTCTAAGTCAGTCAGTGAAAATTTCTTAAATTCTTTGATCACTGAAAGAAGCTGTACTGCTCTTTCCAAAGTAATATTTTTTAGAATCATTTTTTTATCACACCCACATTTAATTCCCTGAGACAATTCTTTGCAAGAATTTCACATATTAAATATTTCAATGCAAAATCCAATAAGTACCTTAGGACCTTGAATTGATATAATAGTGTAGCATTTTACGAAGTTTAACATTTGATAGAATACAATAATTTATAGAAAACTAGATGCTACCGTTCAGTAACTGGCTCAATAGAAAAACTGCCAAATTATAGTTGAGGTTAACCTTTTAGTATTCCGAATCGATTTCATTCTGGACAAAGTTTCCCTAGAAATTTTTCCGCTATAGATTTCGCTCTATAAACGACGAATAGCGATGTAAAATGTACTGTCAGCAATATTCCATCGCCTAGCGGGGAGATAGTGAACAATGATAACGATTAATCGTCTTACAGTCTTTTTGTTGATAGTGCAGCTGTGTTTGATATTAGGTTGTGTATCTTCTCCGAGTCAGCCTAGGATGGAACAGAAATATCATGATGTAAGTCTGACAACCAAAGTTTATGAGGCCATTCTAGACGAACCATCCCTTAGACCTTTCGATATTAATGTTAGAACTCAAAAAGGTGTTGTCGAATTAAGTGGATATGTCAATTCACGCGACGATATGGACAAAGCAATCGAAGTGGCGCGAAAAATTGAGGGTATTAAGTCTATTAAAAATGATATGCAAATTCAGGCAACGGGGGATTTTTAGTACGTAGTGCTTACAATAACAAGCTGGGTTAATGCTAATGATAGGATGCGCGTATAGCAGCTACTCGGAAAATTATTTCTCTATTTTCTGATAAAAATGGATGACTGCAATCTAAGTAGTTTCGTTTTCAAATGTTAGAAATTTCGTCATCTCTCACGCATTTTTGCCTTGCGGTTTTATAAACCACCTGTTGAGTGCGAATACGCAGTTGATTGTAAAATATTCACAATTCAATCAATATCGCATACACTCAAATAATGCATGCTCGTCCTTCACTATCTCAATGGTATGAATTAAATTCTTCTGATGGCGCCAAACGTATTGTGCTACGTGGTGACTATACGCTGCTCGGTTTAAAGAATGTCTCGGCTGAGTTAGCTGGTGAATTGGCGCAACACACTATCAATGATGACGAAATTGAATGGGATTTAACCAATATTCAACAAATGGATTCTGTGGGTATTAGTTTTCTATGGCATCTTTGGAAAGCACAGCGTCCTGAAAAAATTAGGCTGCGCTTCGAGCAAGAAAAAATGCTGCGCCGGATTGCGAAATTACAGCCGATGGCGCACGAAGAAAAATCCTACGATCCTTTATGGTTTATGAATAGGGTTGGTAATGCGGCCATTCAACTGTGGCAGAATGGTATGGGGCTTGTGATGCTGATTGGACAGTTGTTTTTGGATGTGCTGTATCTGTTTCGACATCCGGTAAAGATTCCTTGGCGCGAGATTTCCGCCAATGTGTATCGGGCCGGGGCCCAAGCACTGGCAATTACTGCATT
The DNA here is from genome assembly GCA_044228295.1 of Nitrosomonas sp. Classification (GTDB taxonomy): domain Bacteria; phylum Pseudomonadota; class Gammaproteobacteria; order Burkholderiales; family Nitrosomonadaceae; genus Nitrosomonas. Next base: position 27,767 of record JBGAVE010000017.1, on the reverse strand, counting down.
AGTGGGTTTTTTGATCGGTGTAGTGATTAGTTATTTGTCTTCCAAGCAATTGCAACTGTTCGGCGCGGATATCTTTATCGTAAATTTGTTGGGAATCAGCGTGATTCGTGAGCTAGGGCCTATGCTGGCGGCTATTCTGGTGGCGGGTCGTTCGGGTTCCGCGATGACGGCACAGCTTGGCGTGATGCGGGTAACGCAAGAATTAGATGCGTTATCGGTAATGGGTATATCGATTAGCCAGCGTCTAATATTACCCAAAATCTTGGGACTTGCCATTGCTATGCCATTATTAGTTGCATGGACGAGCATGATGGCGCTAATTGGCGGTATCGTTGCAGCACAACTGCAACTGGGTTTGAGTTATCAGTATTTTTTATCAGTACTGCCGGAGTCGGTTCCGATTGCGAACTTATGGCTAGGATTGGGGAAAGGGGTGGTTTGTGGCATGTCGATCGGATTAATCGCTTGTCACTTCGGTTTGAAAATCAAACCTAATACCGAAAGCCTCGGAATAGGCACAACAACCTCCGTGGTAACGGCTATTACGATGGTTATCATTATTGACGCAATCTTTGCAGTAATGTTTTCTCATGTCGGAATTCGATGATGCTATGAAAAAGCCTGCGGAAGTTATTATCGAAATAACAGGATTACATACGCGATATGGTAGTCACGTGGTGCATAAGGATCTCAATTTAACGATTTATCGTGGTGAGGTGCTTACCCTTGTAGGAGGATCTGGAAGCGGAAAAACTACGTTATTGCGACAAATCCTTGGATTAGAGAAACCGTATCAAGGTAGCGTGAAGATATTGAGTAAAACAAGCAATTCTTCAGATGAAGCAAGAGAACAAGATATTTATCAGCGGATTGGTGTATTGTTTCAACAAGGCGCATTGTTCAGTGCATTAACGGTTTTCGATAATGTGGCGCTTCCTCTCCGAGAGTTACATCGGTTTGATGAAGAGACCATTTACAATTTGGTCATGATTAAATTAGATATGGTCGCGATTGATCCCAAGCACGCCTATAAAATGCCAGCGGCCTTATCAGGTGGAATGATTAAACGCGTCGCGTTAGCTCGTGCCTTGGCTTTGGACCCAGAACTGCTGTTTTTAGATGAGCCAACTGCCGGGCTCGATCCTGAGCTCAGTGAGAATTTTGTTGAGCTGATTTTATCACTTCGAGGCGAAATGAATTTAACGGTTGTCATGGTTACCCATGATTTGGAAACGTTAATGGCTTTATCGGATAGAGTTGCCGTGCTAGCCGACCAGCACGTTATTGCAGTTGACACCTTGGATGAAATTGGCCGTTTTGATCATCCTTTTATTGCGAACTTCTTTAAAAATATTCACCACAAAATGAATACCCATAATCATTCGGAGCCGTCATGGAAAACCGTTCCCACGCCTTAATAACAGGTTTCTTCATCATCCTTCTGAGTATTGCGGTCGGATGGGCTGCGATGTGGTTCAGTCGTAGCAATGTTCAGTTCAATGCGTATTTGATTGCAACCCAAGAATCGGTCAGCGGTTTAAGTTCACAGTCGGCGGTTCATTATCGCGGCGTCAATATCGGCAAGGTTGAGAAAATTGAATTTAATCCTGCCGATTCACAGGAAATCTTAATTCATATTGCTATTGATGAAAAAGTTATTCTCAAAAATACTATTTACGCTCAATTGGGTTATCAAGGCGTCACTGGACTGGCGTACATTCAGTTAAATGATGACGGACCGGGAATCTCAACTTTGCCAAAATCTGTAAAAATACCGATGCGACGATCATTGTTTGATGAAGTAGCTGTTTCAGGCCAAGAATTATTGAGTAACGTCAATCATCTTGCCATCAAGATTCAACAATTACTCAATGAAGACAATCGTGAGAGCATTTCGCGCACGTTAAAGAATGTCGAGCAAATCACTAATAATTTTAGTACCGTTACAGGGCAACTGCAGCCTGTAATGCGGTCATTTGCCGATTTATCCGGACAATCCGAGACTTTGATCAAGCGATTAGATCAATTATTGGCCGAAGTGAGCGCTGTCGTCACAAAAGCAAATCAGAAAGAAGGAATTTTTGATAATATTTCTCTCAGTGCGCAGGAGTTAGTGAACGCAATACCCGAATTGCAAAATGCAACTCATGGTATTTCCAAGAGTGCTCGCAATCTTGATCGCTTTTTACATCACTTGGAAGAACATCCACAAAGCTTGCTATTGGGCCGTCCGACTGCACTCCCCGGACCTGGAGAGCCTGGTTTTACGTCACCTAAATGAGATCATCGATGAAAAAACTATTAACGGTAGCGATTTTATTGCTCATATTGTTAACGGGATGCTCTATTTTTCATAAACATCCAGAACCTTTAGCTGTTTATGATTTGGCCGTACAGCCGCATCATATTGTAAAACAAAAGACTCACTTGCAAAAAAAGAGTATTCTAATAAACGATGCTTCAGCCCCGTCTTGGCTGGACAATACTGCGATTTACTATCGTTTAGCATATCACAATCCCGCTCAACTCCATCGCTATGCCAATAGTCGTTGGATTGCATCGCCCAATGTCATGCTAACGCAAAGAATGCGCGATCAGATCGCTGATAATACGGGTAGTCAAATCATAAAAAATAATCACACGGCTAAAGCCGAATACAGTGTGCATATAGAGTTAGAAGAATTTATACAAATATTTGATTCCACGCAGCGAAGTCATGGATCAATTGCTCTACGCGCGAGTTTGATTCGACACAGCACACGAAATTTGATCGCACAAAATTATTTCAGCACTCAAGTCGCTGCACCGACATCCGATGCGAGCGGCGCCGTGATAGCCTTGAGCAATGCCAGTGATGAGCTCATCAACAAGATCATCGAATGGATGCTTGTTGAACTGCCAGCCAGTAGTTTGCATTGATATCCTGGAATTATCCGTTGATGAGTTGTTTTTGCGCCATTATGTTAGTATTTCCAAATAATTCATTTGGAGTGTTATGTGCGCTTACTCGCTACTTTTATCATAATAGTTTATACATTAACGGCTTGTGGTCTGAAAGGTCCGTTATATCTGCCGCCGGAAGGCGATGCAAATAGTGATTCAACACAGAAAACGAAAAAGAAATGAGCGGTTTTGAAGCTTTTGATTACTACAATGGCGAGCTATTTGTTGAAAAAGTACCTTTAAAACAAATTGCAGAAAAATTTGGAACGCCTTGCTATGTTTATTCAGCGTCTGCGCTTACCAATGCGTATCGAGAATTTGATAGCGCTTTTGGCAATCGCGATCATTTGATTTGTTATGCAGTTAAAGCCAATTCCAATATTGCGGTACTAAATCTATTGGCGCGACTCGGTAGCGGTTTCGATATCGTTTCAGGTGGCGAATTGCAACGTGTCATTAAAGCGGGAGGTGATCCACAGAAAACGATTTTTTCGGGCGTTGGTAAAAGCGTCAATGAAATGCAGATGGCATTGAATCTCAACATTTTATGTTTTAATGTTGAATCTGAAATTGAGTTGATTACATTGAATCATATTGCAAAAAATATGAATAAAATTGCATCGGTGAGCTTACGAGTCAATCCAAATGTCGACGCGAAAACTCATCCGTATATTTCAACAGGCCTCAAAGAAAATAAGTTTGGCATTCCTACCGATGATGCCATTCGAATTTATCAGTCTGCAGAGTTGTATTCCAATATTCGTTTTACCGGCATAGATTGTCACATTGGCTCACAATTGACTTTGTTAGAACCCTTCATTGAAGCCACCGAAAAAATGTTGCAGTTGCTACAAAATTTAAAAAATCAAAAAATAAACATAACGCATTTGGATTTGGGGGGAGGGCTAGGAATTCGGTATAACAATGAGAAGCCACCTTCTATTAAAGAATACGTGGAAAAATTATGCTTGCTCGCGCAAAACGTTAAACAACGTCTGATCATTGAACCGGGGCGCGCATTAGTCGGTAATTCGGGTATTTTATTGACACGTATTGAATATCTCAAACAAACGACGGTGCGTAACTTTGCAATTGTGGATGCTGCCATGAACGATCTTCTTCGCCCATCGCTTTATGATGCTTATCACGATATTTTGCCCGTCAAGAAAAGTACCGTTGAAGCTAAAAAATATGAAATCGTGGGGCCTGTTTGTGAAACGGGAGATTTCTTAGGACATGATCGAAAATTGAGTATTGTCAATGGTGATTTACTGGCAATCATGTCAGCGGGAGCTTATGGTATGAGCATGAGTTCTAACTATAATACTCGCCCTAGAGCTGCGGAAGTTTTGGTAACGGGTAGCCAAATGCATTTGATTCGTGAACGTGAAACGATTGATCAAATGATCGCTGGAGAACAAATCATTGCTCACTAGAAATAGTGTTAGGGAGAATCGGTGCAACTGTTATAACATGCTCTGCATCTGCTTCGTTATCTAACAGATTTTCATGAATACTAGTCTGACTTTGATTAATGACCTGCGGTACCAGGATGATATCTTGCAGGGAGTTTCGCGAACTTTTGCCTTGACCATTCCGCAATTACCTGAAGCGTTACGCCAAGTAATTGGTAATGCTTATTTGCTATGTCGTATTACCGATACGATTGAAGACGACAGCGCGCTAACTTTTATTCAGACAAAAGAATTGTCACAAATGTTTGTCGAAGTAGTGCGAGGCAATGTCTCTGCCGAGGCATTTTCGCAGAAGATGTATCCACTCCTTTCTAGTCACACGATACCAGCAGAGCATGATTTAATTAAAAATACGCCTGCTGTTATTCGTATAACCCATAGCTTTAATAGGACTCAGCGCAATGCTTTAGAGCGTTGCATTCAGATCATGGGCAAAGGAATGTCAGATTATCAAGAATCAGCTTCGTTAGAGGGAGTTGCAGACTTAGCTGCATTAAATCAATACTGTTATTACGTTGCGGGAGTAGTCGGTGAAATGTTGACAGAATTGTTTTGTGATTATTCTTCCGAAATAAATCGTCATAAACCCGAACTGATGAAACTTTCCGTATCCTTCGGTCAAGGTTTGCAGATGACAAATATCCTTAAAGATATATGGGAAGATCGAAAGCGTGGCGCTTGTTGGCTACCACGTGAGGTATTTCAAAAATATGGATTCGATTTGAAAAATTTACAACCGGGAGTTTCAGACATAAATTTTCAAGCAGGATTAGCCGAGTTGCTGGGAATTGCTAAGAATCATTTGCGTAATGCGCTTACTTATACGAAATTAATTCCTTCTCATGAAACTGGAATTCGTCGATTTTGCTTATGGGCTATTGGAATGGCAGTTTTGACATTAAATAAAATTAATGCGCATCGTGATTTTTCTGAAAGTAATCAGGTAAAAATAAGTCGCAGCAGCGTTCATTCCACAATAATGATGACCAATGCAACCGCTCGACATAATTCATTGTTACAGTTATTGTTCAATATCGTTTCACGTAACTTGCCAGATGTTCAATACTCTCTGGGCGATGCCTCTTTACATGACTCCAAAATCAATTCCTAACGGTCGTGGTTTTATGATGCCACTTTAGAAACGGAATAACTTTGTCCTCTTTTTTGCGATGCGATCACTCGTAACCGGCGCTACTGGATTTCTCGGCTCTGCCGTTATGCGTTGCCTGCTTACTGCTGGGCATGAAGTTCGTGTTCTGGTCAGAGAAAAAAGTAATCTCAAGAATATCGAAAATTTTCCTGTTGAAATTGTATCAGGCGATCTGCGCGACCATCTTTCATTAGAAAAAGCTTTAACCAACTGCCAAAGTTTATTTCATGTTGCGGCTGATTATCGTTTGTGGGTTCCAGATCCTAAAACGATGTATGAAATTAATGTGGAAGGTACTCGAGCTTTAATGATCGCGGCTTTTAAAAAGGGAATTGAACGAATTGTTTACACGAGTAGTGTAGCAACGTTAGGGTTAAACGCTGATGGCTCGCCTGCCCATGAAGATACGCCTAGCAGTCTGGAAACTAAAATTGGAAACTATAAACGCTCAAAATTTTTGGCTGAGCAGTTAGTCACTCAGTTGACTCGCGAACTTTCTTTACCTTTGGTCATTGTGAATCCATCAACCCCTATTGGCCCAGGCGATGTTCGACCAACTCCAACGGGACGTCTTGTGTTGGATACTTTGGCAGAACGCATGCCGGCTTATGTAGACACCGGTTTGAATATTGCACATGTCGATGATATTGCATATGGTCATCTGCTGGCCTATCAGAAAGGAAGAACCGGTGAACGCTATATCTTGGGCGGCGACAATTTAATGCTCTTTCAGATACTAAAATTAATTGATGAGATCAGCGAGAATCCTAGAAAAAGAGTCAAAATACCGACTAACTTAATGTTACCTATTGCTTGGTGTATGGAAAAGGTTGCCCGATTAACTAATACAGAGCCGCGCGCAACACTGGACAGTATTCGTATGGCGAAAAAACGTATGTTTTTTTCGAGTGAAAAAGCTAAACAACAACTGGGTTACCAACATCGTCCTGCTTTTGATGCCCTAAAAGATGCTGTTACCTGGTTTAAGGAAAACAACTACTGCAAATAGTCAATCAGTGTCAATCCGAGAAGAAACTGCAAGCACTATTAGGAAACAGTAGCCTCCAAAGGCAAAAGACTCATAAAAACAAAATCAAACCATTTGAACCTTTTTCCTTTAAATAATTTGAGAAACTTGTAGTTCCAGCTATGGCGAGAAAAACCAAACCAACTGATGATGTGGTCAGTGATTGGGAAGAGCGCGATGATGAAGCAAATACCCAATCAGCATTTGGCGATAAGCAGCATACGGTAGTCGATAAATGGCTTGGCGTTAGTCGTTAAAACCACTGCGGCAAATTGTCATGACAGCAAGCCGCTGCTGGATAAAATATCGACCTGGTGATTTTGTTGATCGTCTACCAATGGAAATCTTGCTTCAAAAGGTACCGATTCATTGCCATTATATTTATCCTGTGAAATTTCTATGTTATCCAACATGACTGTGATTTTCTGTGATTTATTAATGAGTTCCTTGCTATTAGGTCGTATTGTTATATGGTAATAAGTATTTTTGAAACGATAATGAACTTTATACGATTCCCAATTGAGAGGTACGCGCGGAGTGATGCGTAAATGATCGATTTCCAAATGCAAGCCCAATAGTGTTTCAATGCTTAAGCGATACATCCATCCTGCAGCGCCGGTATACCAGGTCCATCCACCCCTGCCAGTATGAGGTTCGGCACCATAAATATCCGCGCACATGACATAAGGTTCAACTTTATAATGCTGAGTGTCTTCAGGTTTAATGCTATGGTTGATCGGATTGAGCAGAACAAATAGCTCCCAAGCTTTTTTACTATCCCCCATTTCAGCGAATGCCATCGCTGTCCAAATCGCCGCGTGGGTGTATTGTCCGCCGTTTTCACGAATTCCTGGCAGGTACCCCTTGATATAACCGGGCTCCAGCGTAGATTTATCAAAAGGCGGATGGAGTAATTGAATCAATTTTTCTTCACGGCGCACCAAATGCTTATCAACGGCACTCATGGATTTGCGAGCACGAATTGGGTCACCTGCATGAGTCAATACGGACCAACTCTGACTGATCGAATCAATACGACATTCTTCATTTTCTTTCGACCCAAGTGGAGTTCCGTCATCGAAATAGGCACGGCGATACCATTCTCCATCCCAGGCATACTTTTCAATGTTGCCAAGTAATTTTTCGGCGTGTTGTGTGCATTCATCAGCAAACGATTGATCGCCATGTTCACTGGCCAAAATAGAAAATAATTTCAAATTTTGATATAAAAACCATGCTAACCAAACACTCTCTCCTTTCCCATCGTGTCCAACCAAGTTCATACCATCGTTCCAATCGCCACATCCCATCAACGGTAATTCATGTTCTCCAAAACGCAATCCGTGCTTGATCGCACGCGCGCAGTGTTCATATAAACTTCCGCTTTGCGTTGAAATCTGTGGATGATCATAATAAGCTTCTTCAGACGGATACAATTCACGGCCATCAAGAAAATGAATGTGTTCATCAAGGATGGCTAGGTCTCCGGTGGCTGAAACATAATGACACGTGACATAAGGCAACCATAAATAATCATCGGAAAACATGGTGCGCACACCCTGACCATTGGGAGGATGCCACCAGTGTTGCACATCGCCTTTGGCAAATTGCCGTCCAGCACAACGGATGATTTGTTCACGCGTTAACCACGGAGTGGCATGCATCAAAGCCATGCTGTCTTGCAGTTGATCACGAAAACCATATGCACCACCGGACTGATAATACCCACTACGTCCCCAGAAGCGGCAAGATAATGTTTGATAGATCAACCACCCGTTGCTTAATATATTTAAAGCAGCATCAGGGGTTTCGACATAGACCGCGCCTAAAGTATGATTCCAGAACTCCCATACTTGTTGCAGCGCTTGTTGTGCGCCTTGCGGGTTACCGTATTGACGAATGAGCTGACGCGCCTCATCTGGACTATTCGTTGAACCAAAAATAAAAACTACCTCTTTTTCTTGGTCTGCGCTCAACTCAATCACAGCTTGAATTGCCGCGCAAGGATCAAAACCAGCCCCAGTTTTTCCTGAGAGACCTTTTCTGCGCATTGCCATGGGATTGGCTAATGAGTGATTGCGGCCGATAAACTCGGTACGATTACCTGAAATTGAAGGGTTTTGTTCGCTAACATGCGCAAAAACAAGCCGTTTGGAATATTCTCTGCTATAAGGATTATGCGCAAACAATGCGCCCGTTTCTGCATCTTTTTCCGTGACGATATGCATTAAATTGCTATGCCTCCACTCACCCAGTACTAACTCCCAATATCCAGATACCGATATGCGGCGTTTTCGCTGGGTAAGATTACGCAGTTTAATCTTTGCAAATTTGATCGACGCATGCATCGAAACATACACATAAACCTCGGATAAAATGCCCGCCTGCGCATATTCAAAGGCGCTATAGCCGAAACCATGCCGACATATATAGGGTAACTGTCCTCGAACAGGTAGCGGCGTTGGCGACCAAAAATCACCCGATTCTTCATCACGGATATACAACGCTTCACCGCTGCTATCGCTGATAGGGTCATTATGCCAAGTCGTCAGACGGTATTCATGTGCATTCTCCGCCCAGGTATAACTCGAGCCGCTTTCACTGATAACAGTGCCAATAAAAGGGCTGGCAATAACATTTACCCACGGCATGGGGGTATTCTGCCCCGCATTCAAGGTAATAATGTATTCACGCCCATCAGCGGTAAACCCACCCAGTCCGTTATTAAAAACAAGATCACGTGGAGTGAACGCATAGTTAGGCTCAGAGAGCGAAGAAAATGCCCGCTGTTCGATGAAATCGGAGGTGCGCTTCGGTGAAACGCGCCGTTCTTGCAATTGCACCAGCGTCTCGCTACTATCGCTGAAAACAAGACGCGCTACCGTTTGTAACAACACTCTTTCTTCTTCGTTTAATTCTTCAACGCGACGAACAAATATGCCTCCTGGTTTGTCAATCAGTTGCACATTGCCAACGACGTTAATCAATCCGATGATTTGATCTTGCAGTGCGGCACGGTATCCTGAAAAATCTTCATTCAATATCACTAAATCAACGGCTAAACCTTTGCTGCGCCAGTGAGCATGCGCTTGCAGCGTTTGTTTGATTAAATCGATGCGATTTTGATTGGCTATTTTAACGAGTACGATCGGAATATCGCCTGAGATAGAAAACCGCCATAAACCCGCTTGCCCGATTTGATTGCGCGCAATGATATCAGCCGGAGCGCGGCGATAAATACTGCTGTAAATGATGGATGCTGCAAAATTATTATAGATTTGTGCGTCGGCTTCAGTCATATTGAGATGACGCATTTCTTCTTGATTGTGGAACCATGCCATTTCAAATGCTCTTTCCACGAAATGCCGTTCACGATAATTTTCAATCATCATCAACGCTTCTTCACGACTAGGCGCAATTCCGCAAACAATTTGAACACTGATCGATTCATTGCTGGGCAATGTTAAGCAATGGCGAATTGCCATGATAGGGTCGAGTACCGGGCCATCGGTATTCGAAAGTCCACAGTGCGATGACATCGCATCGAGCGCTATTGGATTGGCAATGGTACGGCCCCTTCCTATAAATCGTGCACGGTCAGTTTCAAAGAAACTATCTTCCGTGATTACGCTAGGTAGCGTTAGCAGTTGAAACATCCACGGATTTTTCTCGCCAGGCATGCGCGGTCTACGTGTGCAAAGAATGGCGCGTAATTCAGATACGATTTCCGTTTGTACAAATAAATTACTGAAAGCGCGGTGCGCTAAATCGGCATTTAACGTTGTCAGTACTACTTCTGCATAACTGGTCAGTTCGATGCGGCGAGTTTCTGAGGAATGATTGCACAAGGTCACGCGTCGTATTTCGACATTGTGCTCGGGTGAAACAGTAATTTCGGTATGTGTTTCAATTCCTTTGTCACGCCGACGATACTCAGCTTTTGCTTGTAATAATATCGCTTCATAATATTCAGCGGCGCGTGTTGTCGGTTGATAGGCGGCAGACCAATACAAACCGGAGTCTAAGTCGCGCAGATAAATAAAAGTTCCCCAAGCATCGGTTGTCATATCTTCGCGCCAGCGCGTCAGTGCCAACTCTTGCCAGCGGCTATAACCTCCCCCAGCATGCGTCACCATAACATGATACTGGCCATTCGATATCAGATGTACCTCTGGCATGGGCGTATTCGGATTGATAAACGTTCGGACGATATTGTTGCTCTCCAGAACGGCTGGCCGAGCAGCGGCGCTAACTTCCGCCGCATGAGGGTGAAGCGTCGCCGTTTGATGAGGAACACGCTCATGCAGTAGTAACTCGGCTGCTTTAATTTGTGGATCGGTCATAAATCGCCGTTGCATTGGTTGACCTAATAAGACATGGGCAAACGACAATAGACTCATGCCTTGATGATGCGCCATGAATGTGCGTACGATGGCACGTTTCTTACCCCGTAATATGCGAGACGGCGTGTAATCCACAGACTCATAGAAACCGTAAACACCTTGAAAACCACTGCTATGCATGCGCTGTAAGTTTTCGCACGATTCTTTGGGCAGAATCATCAATGCCAGCGTTGTCGCATACGGTGCAATCACTAAATCATCACCCAGCCCGCGTTTTAAGCCTAATCCCGGTACACCAAATGCACGGTATTGATAAATGTGATCTTTATCGGTTAAGTTATAACAAGATTCCGAGATACCCCACGGCACATCTCGTTGCTTACCGTATTCAATCTGCCGCAGTACAGCAGTGCGGCATGTTTGTCCCAACAATGTATCAATGTAGTTCGGCATGATCAGGCATGGCATCAAATACTCAAACATAGAGCCGCTCCACGATATCAGGCTTATCCCTTTGCCGTGACTGGTTAATAACCGGCCTAACGTGAACCAATGTTTTTGTGGTACTTTTCTCTGCGCTGCGAGAAGAAAGCTAGTAAGCCTGGCTTCTGAAGCTAATAGATCATAATAAGATTGATCACGGCGATGCTCACCGACGTCATAACCAATGGCCAATAAATCACGTGAACGGTCATACAAAAATTCATAATCCATTACCGCTAACTGACGGCAACGCTCAATCAAGGCATCAATCCATTCAATCCGCTTACGAGCCTCCTGATGTAACGTTTGTATTTTCGCTCTTTGCTCTGCACCAATATTGATGACATTGGCGGCTTGGGACAGATGCTTTAACGTGGCCACACTGATTGATTCGGTAGAATCACAAACTAAACGCGCTAAATCGACACGAAACAAATCGATTTGATGAGTCAATGCTTGAGTCCAGTAAAACAATTCGCTATTTTGATCGATGTCTACTGGCAAGATCTCAGCTAGTGAGCGGCTTTCTTGCAGCAGCTCTTCCAGAAATTGCGCGATGTAAAAAGAATTGGTTGTTGCCTGATTGTACGGTGTCGTAAATTCGATAAGGTGGTGGTGTAAAGTACGCACCTTGTCGGCGATTGTCGAGTCGGGTGAAATATTTACAATTATTTCCGTCAAAATATTAAGAATATCACCGATGCCTTGTAATGCTTGTGACGGGAAAATAGTCTGAAGTTTTAATTCTTCTAAACCTGCCTGCAAAGTAAGCAAGCAACCCTGCAAATTACCACTATCCACGGATGAAACATATTTGGGTAATAGCGGCATGAGTGTTCGCGTGTCATACCAATTATAGAAATGACCTGAATACCGCTCCAGCTTTTCCATTGAAGCCAATGTATTTTCAGTACGCTGCAGCAAAGTACTGATAGGAATATAGCCAAAATCATAAGCTGATAAGTTTGCCAATAATGACATGCCAATATTCGTTGGAGATGTTCGGGAAGCGATAACAGGGGATGGGTATTCCTGAAAATTATCCGGTGGTAACCAATTTTCTTGCGCGGTAACAAATTGATCGAAAAATCGCCACGTTCTTCGAGCCGACATACGCAAGAACAATTGTTGGTGTTCGTTCAAGTTTGAGCTTTGCGCCGGGATGGCTTGACTGAGCCACCATGCCACGCCTGGCGATAGGATCCAGGCAGTCAATATAGGCAAGGTAACAATTAAGTCGACGGTCGGTTCACGCCACAATAGCCAGCCCAATATAAAAGCAAAAGCAGGCGCAAACCACATTTCCCTAAAAAAGCTGAGTAAAGACCTCGAATCATTCCGCCGCGCGTATGAAGGCAAATACCACATCATTAAACCACGCCGCGTGAATTGCATTCGCACCGCTGAGTGCATAATAGCGGTGAACGTAATGAGCGCATCATACGGCAACATAATCAGCGTCAACAATGCATGCGTTAGCGGTGTTCTAGTGAGTTTGCCAGCAAGGTGTATATAAACCCACCAATCGCATTCGCTTGGTTTACGAAGCATTGCGGCAATGGTTTGTATTAAAACGGGGAAGATCAATAATGCAATGACCCAAAGAAGCCAAAATACCGCTGGCTCTGGGCCGAATAACCAGGCACCGGTTAAAAGCACCAGTAGTGCGGGCGAAATTAGGCTGCGGCGAAGATTATCAAACAGCTTCCAAATCGATAACTCACTCAGTGGATTATCTATTTTCCTGGTTCTAGTGAAATCCTTGCTATCGGGTTCGTTGATTTTCGGCAACAACCAGTTCAACAGTTGCCAGTCACCCCGTATCCATCGATGGCGACGACTCATTTCCATGGTGTAAGAAATAGGATGTTCTTCCACCAAAATGACATCGCTGACTAATGCAGACCGTGCATATCCCCCTTCTAATAAATCATGGCTTAGAATTAGGTTTTCTGGGAAACGTCCATCCACAGCTTCGCGAAAAGCATCGACATGGTAAATTCCTTTACCGACGAAAGAGCCTTCTCCAAAAACATCTTGATACACATCCGAAACTTCCCGAGTATAAGGATCAATACCCGCTTCACCCGCATAGAGTTGGGTAAATAAAGATTGATTGGCACTGAGCAAACTGATTGAAACACGAGGTTGCAAAATGGCATACCCCTCTACAATTCGCCCCAAAGCAGCGTCATAGATAGGGAGGTTTAATGGGTGAGCAATATTCCCCACCAACGCATGCGCCGCATCATGAGGCAATTGAGTATCGGTATCGAGTGTGATGACATACTGAATCGATTGAAGAATCGATGTATCTCCAACAATTTCAGAAAATGCATCTTTATTATCCCCGCGTAATAAAGCATTGAATTGTTCCAGTTTGCCGCGCTTGCGTTCGTATCCCATCCAAGTTTTTTCATGCGGATTCCATACTCTGGGGCGATGAAATAAGTAAAAGATACACGAACGGTCATCCGCATAATCAGCATTCAATTTCTTAATGGCTTTGCGCGTATAAGCCAATAATGTTTCATCCTCTGGCTGAGTGGCTTGTGGCGCGTCATGAAAATCCGTTAGCAACGCAAAGAAAAGATTGGTATCGCGATTACCGAGATAACGTATTTCCAGTGCGGCAATCAAATCGTCAATACCTTTGAGAGATCTTAGCAGCGTAGGCACCACCACCATGGTGCGATGTTCTGCGGGAATGCCCTCGGAGAAATCCAAGCGTGCTAATGCACGCGGAGGATAAAACAAAGTGATGAATAAATTGACGATCGAAACTGACATGGTGGATGCAGCAATAAAACCGATCATGCCCAAAAACCATAATCGCCAGTCTGTTAGTGTTAATTCTTCAAACGAAGATAAGATCAAACCAGTTACAGTCAAAGCCAGCGAAAAGATAGCGGCCAGATAAAGCATCAAATTAGTACGTTGCGGCAAACGCATTAGACGCTGCTTGAATGAGGGTTGCGATTGCAACGCTTGCTCCAAAACAGGTCGACCTTTATCGATCAACCAATATCCGACATGCGCATTGCGGCTTTGATTGCCAAAATTTGCCTGAGCTGCTTTTGCTAAATCGATTGCTTTACGTGCTACCGTAATTTCATCATAAATACTTTTTTTCGCAATTTCCTCCACTGCATGACGGTAGCGATCACGCGTTAAAAAATCCTGTTGCGCATGCATGCCTACCGGATCTTTACGAAGAACGGCTTCGACCGCACTGAGCTGCTCAACATATTCGCGCCAATCCATGGCATTGATAAAACGCAGGCTGCCAATGCTATTGGCGATAGATATTTGATTCGCAGCCGCCGCTCGAGTAGCATTTTCCAGAATTTGCGTGATTGTGACGCCTTGTTCTTGTAATTTTTGTTCGATCCAGCCTTGCACAATCATCATTGCAGGCCCTTGAATTTGCAACCGGGCATGAAATTCTTCTACAAAGGACGCTGTCAATGGGATATCCGAGCTCCCCAGTTTTGCGAGTAAAGACACCAGTTGATCGGGCTTATTTTCAATGATTGCAAGAATCTGATCAGTCCAATCCGCCGCTTGCACTATTTCTTCACGTCGCCGCGCAATTCGCAGCGCTACGCGACGCAAGTTTTCTAATAACGCCAATTGAAGCATAATCGGAAAAGCCCAAAGCTCTCCCAGATTTAATGGTTCGACAGTTTGATAAGCTTCGATGAATTGAATGACATTTTTGCGCTCGATGCGAGCATCCATATGCGAAATCAATTGCAATGCTAAGTCATAAATTCTTGGAAGGCCAGCTGACGCCCCATTTGCCAAACGAGGCAACTGATAACTGTATCGACGTGGCAAGTGCCTTTGAACTTGTGTGATCTGTTGTTCTATCAGGAAAAAATTATCCAGCAGCCATGCTTCTCCTAAAACGACACGATCACCGCGTGTAGCCGCTTCGGTTATTAAGTCGTAAGCGGCGAACAGAATACTTTCATTTTCCAGCAGACGAGAAAGCAATCGATTGGAACCGAGACGAGGGTCAATAGAATACTCGCCTGCAAGTGCCACCGCATACCGTTTCAATTGCTCAATGTTCAACAACTCTGAACAAAGTAACTCTAGATCAGGGGCATTCGAGAGGATATTTTTAGAGGATACGGAGCGGAACTTTTTTTTAATAACGTTCTCCTCATCAGTGTTGAGTTAAGAAGCATACCACTGCTGCATTAACAGGGTTTATCAAATAATAATCATGGCTCTAAATCGCAGAGTCATTATTATCTGAAGCATTACTGCAGCTCATTAACGCAACCGCATCGGGCGTATTTAGCAAATTGGAGTAATCTCCAATTAAATAATCCTGAGTTTCCTTACAGTTTAACTTAACTGCTGATCAGTGGATCTTTTGTTTTGAGCGGCGGCATGTCACGCACATGCACATCCAATTGTGGAAAAGCGATTTCTATATTGTTTTTTTCAAACAATTCGACAATCCGCATATTGATGGCGTCTTGAACCTCAATTCGTTGATTGAGCACATCAACAAAAACACGTAACTCAAAATCCAGCGTGCTCGCGCCGAACGCCAAGAACCAACAAGATGGCTCGGGTTCTTTTAATACGCCCTCAGTTTCTCTCGCAACTTGCAGTAATAATGCACGCACCTTATTAACATCAGAGCCGTATGCAACACCTATCTTAATGATGACCCGGGTAATCGTGTCGGTTAAAGTCCAATTAGTCAGTTGCCCGGTAATAAAATTTTTGTTGGGGATGATGATTTCTTTGTTGTCAGAATCAAGGATTGTGGTTGCGCGCGTTCGAATTTTAGTTACCCGGCCAGTAAACTCTCCGACAGTAATCTGATCGCCAACACGAAAGGGTCTTTCAAACAACAAGATAATCCCGGAAACAAAATTAGCAAAAATTTCTTGTAAACCAAAGCCAAGTCCCACCGAAAGTGCCGCAGCCATCCATTGCAGTTGCGACCAACGCATACCAAGCATGCCCAGCCCGACCATTGTTCCACCAATGATGATCGCATAGCGCATCACGCTGGTTATGGCATAGCGCGATGCGGCATCGATACGAATATGCGATAACAAACTAATTTCAATTAACCCGGGTAAATTTCGAGCACTGGCCACGGTTATCGCCAGCACAATCAATCCAAATATCAAAGCCATTAGCGTTACGGGTTTTTCAATCAGGTTGCCATCGATTGCTTTTTCACTAAAATGCCATAGAACGATTTCATCAAGTCTGGTCACTGCCGGTAGAACGGAAACCCAGATCCAAACCAATCCCACGATCAATAATGTTACTCGCAAAGCACGTATCAAACGGCGCGTTTGCGTATTCACTTGTTCTAAAGTAATGTGCTCTTCTGGTTCAGGCGTTATTTCAGTACTCGATTCCTCGGCTGCTTGTGCCGCCGCTGCTTGGCGTTCCTCATATCGACGCAATGCTAAACGCCGTTCGCCGAGTAGAAACCATCGTGCCAACATACCGCCGATCAAAGCTACTGCGACGATTAGGCTAAAGCTTGACATAGAAGCCTGCAATATGATGCCTGCCGAGTAGATATAACCCATAAGTGCCAATATCGCGACGATGATGAAGACTAATGGTAGCGATATGCGCAGAAATATTCTTAAACTCGATGGTTCGCTGTTAACGCCACGAATTACCCAAAGACGGCCAACATCGAGTATGCGCCACAAAATAAAAGCCAAAAATACGCAATTTGCAACAATTGCTAAGCGTGCTTGCACATCAATCGCTATATCTACCCGGCGTAAAAATGCCAAAGCGGTGATGAAATACAAAGGTAAAACCACGATGCCCGCAAAAGACACCCATTGGTGCAGTGTAGTCCGTCTTTGCTTGGTCCAGCGAAAATGTGCGTGGCCAAGTCCTTTCTCTTTGCTCATCCAAAATAGCAATATGGTAGAAAACAATGGAATAGCTAGATATAAAAGCGCCTGGCTTAAAGAATGCGTGAACCGCCCAGGTGTGCCAGCTTCTTGCAATAGTAATCCCAATAACCCCACCGTAACGGGCACGGGCAAAGCCACTAAAATCGTCCAAAGCAATGCTTTTAGCGTTGCTTGGTAAGTATCCTTGCGAATTTGATAGGTGTTTTCTGCGCAAGCCTCGATCTGAATGGGCGCGCGCCGACGCAGTTCAAATAAAACCAGGATCAATAAGGTGGAAAATAGCCAGGGTAGCGGGTGTTGATGAAAATGGTCTAAACTTACTTTCAGCGTTGTGAGATAACGAGAAGGTTTTATTAAATCGTAGAAGCCATCAAGCGTACGTTCCAACCACGCTGCATCCACCATGCCATGACTTGGAATCCAGAGCAAATAGCGATTGAGCATCTGCTGTAGTTCTTGTGTAACCCGAATCTGCTCTTGTAACTCTTGTTCGCTTTTTTCTAATGTTGAAATTCGCTTTTGTAATAATGATTCCATCATAATTAAAAGCTCGGAGCGTTTTTTTAAAAGCGCAACGAGAGCGTCTTGAAGGTTACCATCCGCTTTGCTCAATGTAGTTTTAGAATCGACTTCCTGAAGCATGCCGCGTGCTGCCGCATTAAAATCGACCAAATCCCGTTGTTGTTCGCTTAATACAATTCGTTCCAGCCTTAAATCTGCTAGATCACTACGAATTAACTGTAATTTCAATTCAAGACGAACCGTTGGTTTTAAACGGCGGCGCTCACTCCACAACCAACGGCCTACGCGTTCATTGATTCCCCCTACATCCAATCGCACACGGCTATCTTGCAAATTATCCGCAATTCGTTTGCGAGCTTGCTCAATTTGCATTAAATCATCGCGGTTTTCTACTAACCATTCATTTTGTTGCAGCATCGACTCACCGATGATCAGATTTTCATGTGAGGTTGATACGAGAATTGGAACCGATCCAACAAATTCTTGTTGGTGTTCAGTCAGTTTGCTTACTAAGAACTCTAATTCAATGCGCGCACGATCAGAAATGCGTTGTTGCAAATGCTCAACTCGCTTTTCATGCAAACCAAGGCGAAAACGTAGTTCCCGCAAGGACATTTCATAAAAGCTCTGTCTTTGTGAAGCGGAGTTTTGTTCGGCCGCTTGCAAATCCAATGTTGCTTGTAAGTGACGTTGTTCACTGATACGTTGCAACCGTCTGGATTCAAAGAGAACAGCCGGCTCATCTTTTTTAATAACTGCGGGGATCGATAATTCATCCATCATGCGATGAACAAAACTGTTGTCTTCTTCCGATTGAATGGGAGAAGAAAACAATAAGGCTAAATCTTGCATCGTCACATTAATATTCGTTTGTAATCCTTCTACCACGGCACGCTCTTTTTCTAGCAATTGTTCGAGCATATAACCGTCGGCGTTAGCTGGAATACGATTTGACCATTCTTTGACTTCTTGCTCTCGGTTGACAGAGAGCGCTTTTTGCAATTGAGCCATTTTCCCAGGCTGGTCGGTCATTTCGGCGCGCAATACCGCGATACGTTCATTGATGGTTACAATATCCGCTTCGCTGTTGCTCGCCTTTTTCAAATGTTCATGCGCCGCTTGTTTTTGCGAGTCATCGAGAGAGCTTCGTTCTATTGCTTTCTTGGCCGCTTCGATATCTTTTATGATGGATGTTTTTGATGGTTGATTTTTAGCCTGCGCTTCCATCGAGAAAGGAAATACCAGCGGTTGCAAGAGGTAACCCATTACCAACCAACAAAAGAGTGCGAATTTCAAATGCGACTGAATCATCATGAATATTTTAATTTGAGAGGTTCTGAAAATGCTTGCTTTTAAGATACCTGATTAAGCTGTAATACAAAACTATTATTGAAAGCAAACCAATAGCTTCATGTATAAAAAACAAAAGAAGAATATAAGCTATTTGTTTTACAAAGCCCGAAAAAGCCGTTCTAATGGAGGCTAAAATCAAATCACTCTTTGCGTCATTTTTACTTTAAATCCTTTATGCCAAGAAAACCAAAAAAGAAAATATTCGTGCTAGATACCTCGGTTATCTTGTACAACCACAGCGCCATATATAGCTTTGAAGATAATGACATTGCCATTCCCATTACCGTATTGGAAGAGCTGGATCACTTTAAAAAAGGCAATGATATCAAGAACTTCGAGGCAAGAGAGTTCATACGTATTATTGATAAACTGTCTACTAATCATTCTTTGCAGAAATGGATTCCGATTGATTCACCCAATCACGGCAACTTCAAAGTATGCATGCAAGAGAATTCTACCGGATTGGATGCCACGAAAATATTTGGCGAGAACACGCCGGATCACCGCATTCTCAATGTTGTCCTGTCGCTAAGTAAAGAGTATCCGAATAACAAAATTATTTTAGTCTCTAAGGACATTAATTTACGGCTGAAAGCAAAATCGCTCAACATTCCAGCAGAAGACTTTGAAACCGGAAAAATCAAAGATCTGGATTCACTATATACGGGCAAGACCGTTATAGATGGCTTACCTAAAGATGTCATTGATAACGTTTATACCAATGATTTTTGTACGCCATCAGAGATAGGATTGAAAGATCCGATACCCAACCATTACTTTATTTTGAAGAACACACGGTCATCAGTTTTGGTATTTTACAACCCGGTGACACAAAGAATCGAACGCATTCAGAAAGAATCCGCTTTCCGCATTACGCCCAAGAATGCCGAACAAGTATTTGCTTTGCATGCGATTACCAATCCCAATGTAAAACTTGTCACCTTGCAAGGCGTCGCCGGTACAGGAAAAACACTGCTTGCGCTCGCCGGTGCGCTTGATCAGAAAAGACATTTCAAACAAATATTTTTAGCACGGCCTATCGTGCCTTTAAGCAATAGAGATATCGGTTTTCTGCCTGGCGACATTATTTCAAAGCTGAATCCTTATATGGAACCCCTATGGGACAATCTCAAATTCATCAAAAGCCTGTTTACTGAAAAAGATAAAGAATACAAACAAATAACAGACGCCGTAGATCAAGAGAAATTAAAAATCACACCACTTGCTTACATCCGTGGACGTAGTATTTCCAATATATTTTTTATTGTCGATGAAGCGCAAAACCTAACCCCGCACGAAGTCAAAACAATCATTACCCGTGCCGGTGAAAATACCAAAATCGTTTTTACCGGTGATATTTACCAAATTGATACGCCATACCTTGATTCACAAAGTAATGGATTATCCTATTTGATCGACAAAATTAAGCATCATGAAATTTATGCTCATGTGCGCCTCGAAAAAGGCGAACGATCCAATCTGGCCAATTTGGCCAATCAGTTGCTGTAATATTGGAAATATCAACCTTCAGGTTATATTTCATTTACTCCTTAATTGTATCAACTGTAAGTGATAAAATGATTAGCGAAGCTAGCTAGACAGTCGCCGCTTGCGGTTTTCAAGCAAGGGGAGGAAAGTCCGGGCTCCATAGAGCAGGATGACGGCTAACGGCCGTCTGCTGAGAAGCACGGAATAGGGCCACAGAGACGAGCGTATTAAGTTACGGTGAAACGGGTAACCTCCATCCGGAGCAAGACCAAATAGGCAGGCAATGAAGCTGCTCGCTGAGCCTGCGGGTAGGTTGCTTGAATGCGTAAGTAATTACGCATCTAGAGGAATGACTGTCCACGACAGAACCCGGCTTACCGGCTAGCTTCGCTTCTAGCAAGGCTGATGAAAATCAAGTATTAATCATCAAAACCATATAAAATCAATCACATCGAAAATGAATGGTATTTTTAGTTACTCGTAATGATTTTAAAGTTCATCAACAAAGTATTTCATCGTAAAAATGCTAATTACGAATCGTCTCAGCAACCCACCATTATTTCGAGTAATCAACACGGAATTCAAAGACAACAGATTGCGCCTTGCGCTTTAAAAATCGTTACGCAATTACAACAAGCGGGTCATGCTAGCTATATTGTTGGCGGCGCTACTCGCGACATGTTATTAGGATTTACGCCCAAAGATTTCGACGTGGCTACCAACGCAACCCCGGAGCAAATACGACATATTTTTCGTCGATCGCGCATTATTGGGCGACGCTTTCGTTTAGTCCACGTCATGTGCGGAGCAGGCATCGTTGAAGTGTCAACATTTCGCGGTAATTCCAAAATTGAGGATGCCGCTCAAGTTGATCAACATGGTCGATTATTGCATGACAATGTATTTGGCACACAGCAAGAAGACGCTGCGCGACGCGATTTTACGGTAAATGCTCTTTTATATGATCCCGAGAAAGAAGAAATCATCGATTACGTCAATGGATATGCAGATATTCAAGCTAAAAAACTTCGCATCATTGGCGATCCTGAGCAGCGCTACCGCGAGGATCCCGTGCGGATGCTACGCGCAGTTAGGTTGGCTTCAAAACTAGGCTTACACATCGAGGAAAATACTGCGTTACCTATTAGTCAATTGGCACCCTTATTGCAAAATGTTCCGGAATCTCGTTTGTTTGACGAAATGCTGAAGCTGTTATTGTCGGGTCGTGCTTTAACGTGTGTTACGGAATTACACGCTCGCGGTTTGCATCATGGCCTTTTGCCATTGCTAGATGTCATTTTAGAGCAACCACTTGGTAAAAAATTTATTACACTGGCATTAAAGAATACTGACGAGCGTATTCAGCAAAATAAACCGGTCTCCGCAGGCTTTTTATTTGCCGCACTATTGTGGCACCAAGTATTATCGAGTTGGAATACACTGCGCGGTCGAGGCGAGAAAACCTTCCCGGCATTATTTGGCGCTATTAATCAAACCCTTGCGATGCAACACAAAAAACTCCCTATTCCGCAGAGATTTGATTCCATCATGCAAGAAATCTGGGCCATGCAACCTCGCTTTGAAATGCGTGTCGGTCGTAGGCCATTTCAATTGATCTCGCATCCTCGGTTTCGGTCTGCCTATGATTTTATGCTGATACGTTGTGAAAGCGGCGAATTCGATCCTGAGTTAAAAACATGGTGGGAAAAATTTGTCGTCGTCGATCAAGCACAGCGTGAACAGATGATGGCAGAATTGTCAACAACGAAGCCCAAAAGAAAGCGGCGGCGAAAAAAAATGGCTCCCAAAAACGCAATTGCTATTCCAGCAGTGACCAGCACTTAGTAATTTCGCGAAGTAGATAAAAAAGAAATGCACAATGCTTTTATTGCACTTGGTAGTAATTTAGAAAATCCCATCCAACAAATTGAAACAGCATTGGAAGAGATCAACCTTATTTCTAAAACTCGTTTGTTAAAGCGTTCTTCGTTATATCAAACGGCGCCAGTAGGATTACTAGACCAACCCGATTTTATCAATGCGGTTACACAAATTGAAACCAGCTTAACACCTTATCAATTATTTGATGCATTGATGCTCATTGAGCAAAAACATAATCGCAAGCGTGATTTTTTAAATGCACCACGTACACTCGATTTAGATCTTTTGTTATACGATAATAGGGTATTGCAAGAGGAAATGCTGACCATCCCTCATCCACGTATGTTTCAAAGGGCTTTTGTATTGATTCCCTTGCTAGAGATCGCGCCTGATTATTTCATTCCCGGGCATGGTTCTATTGCTCAATTGGCAGAAAATTGCAAAGAACAGCGATTAAAAATCTCTAGACTAGCATATACAATCTACTAGTCTAGTAAGATGTTAAGAAACAGTAAATTAAGTGGTTACTCTGTTAAAAAAATAGTTCAATGTTTAAGCATTGATATACCAACTAGCAAAACAGTACTGCTGTTGGGTAAGAATCGTAACACGATTAATCGCTGGTATGGTCTATTCAGGCCAGTGATATACCGCTTCAGACTGCTCCTTAAAGACAAGCGGTTAGGTAGTGTAGGAGTTGATGAAAGCTATTTTGGTGCTAAACGGCATCGTGGTTATAATGGTTTGGTAGATGTGGGATACCCCAAGCATTTTCGAGTATCGCATGGTGACAATGAATTTGCCCGAGATGAGCACTGCCACACTAACGGTATTGAATCGTTTTGGAGTTTTACCAAGCGACGATTGGCAAAGTTTAACGGCGTATCAGCTAACTTCGAGCTGTATTTGAAAGAATCTGATAGCGCTGGAAAAAGCAACTTGATGAACTTGCTAGTGGGCTATGGCAGCTCATTAGATATTAAAGACCTCTGCTAGTCTAGAGCCCCGCTAATTGTTCAGCGCGAACGAAATGAAGCATGAGGCGTACGGAACGCAGCAATTAAGACATATCAACAAGATAGACGCGGAAGCGAGTGCCGCGTAACGAAATGATTCGTTCGTGCAGTCAATTAATCAGTGCTTCCTTAATAAATTCTTCACCATCACAACTTGTAAGCTTCCGATGCATACCGGCGTATCATGCGATGTGTATTAAATACCGATGCGTTATGACCGATTGCGCCGCGCATTAACCGAATCCATTGTTGTGGGTCCGCATAAGCGGGCAATACCACGTGTTCTAATTTATGATACAAATCTGCTATGTCTTCCGCTTCATTTCCAACTTCAACACCGCCGACGGCCCAGCCCGTCACGCCTTCTTGGCAGCCTTCCAGCCACCAGCCATCCAATACACTTAAACTGGGTACGCCATTGAAAGCCGCTTTCATACCGCTAGTTCCTGAGGCTTCCATAGGCCGTAATGGGGTATTCAACCAAATATCGACTCCTGAAACGAGGCTCAACGCCATTTGAGTGTCATATCCGGGCAAATAAACGATCGTTAAATCGTCCGCAAGCTCTTGGATAAAACGATGTAATGCCGAGATCAATTCTTTACCATGATAATCTGATGGATGCGCTTTACCTGCCAGGATTAATTGAAAAGGCTGTTTTTTAGCAATTGCCCGTAATCTTTTCCTATCGCTAAATAACAAATCAGGCCGTTTGTACGCTGTCATGCGGCGCGCAAAACCAATGGTTGGCAAGGATAAATCCAGTGTTTTTCCCGTCAATTTCTGCACCAAATCGAACAAAATGGTTTTTGCTTGATGATGCGCTTGCAAAATTTCCTCTTCATCGATTTGATCGATGCGCTGCAGTTGTTCAGGCTCATGGCGCCAACCTGGAAGAAATTGATCATACAAAGCAGCCATTTGCGGACTAGTCCATTTTTGCGAATAAACGCCATTGGTAATGGCGTGCACTCGGTAACTGGGAAACATTTGCCGTGATACAACCGCGTGACCTTTGGCCACGCCATTGATGTATTCGGACAAATTAAGCGCCAAGCGCGTCATGTTTAAACAATCCTCGCCTGCCAGTTTTTTAAATTCGGAAATATCGATAAAATCATCTCGCATTACTTGCTGAACCATGTTGTAATCGAATTTGTCTTGCCCTGCTTCCACGGGAGTATGTGTGGTAAAAATACATTTGGATCGTACCAGCGGAAGATTAAAAGCAGATTCTCCAGGCCGTAAATCTCGATAAGAATAAGCGTAACGTTGCAACAATTCTATGGTCAATAACGCCGAATGACCTTCATTCATATGGTATTTGTTGATATGGAATCCAAGCGCCTGCAACAACCGCGTCCCGCCTATGCCCAATATCATTTCTTGTTTGAAACGGTAGGTTGCATCTCCGCCATAAAGATACAATGACAATTCGCGATCTTCCGGCGCATTTTCCGGCAAATCGGTATCCAGCAAAATCACCGGTAACTCGGTTCCTCCACCCTGGCCGCGGATTTTATATTCCCAACCACCGATCCACACGGTACGCCCTTCGATATTGATGGACACTTTGGCAGGGCAGGCGCGTAATCCGCGCTGTTCCGGATTCCAAAATTGGGGAATTTCTATTTGATTGCCGTCTACCCCGATCTGTTGATAAAAATATCCTGCACGACTGACTAAGGTGACTGCGACCATATGTAAACCAACATCGGCGGCAGAACGCAAGGTATCTCCAGCCAAAACACCTAGCCCTCCGGAGTAGGTTGAAATGTCGTGATCCAGCGCAATTTCCATCGAAAAATACGCAACCCGGGGGATACCATTACTTTCATGTAGCATGATTATTTTAATCCAAGTGGAAGATGTAATTTGGGAAGACTGCTGCAGTTACCAATGCAGTCGTCGCAGTAAAGCCCGTTTTTTATTTTGATGACCTTGCATACGCACTAGAATATCGTCGAGCATATCGATTGCGACTAGAATATGCGGCCCTTTATTGAGCATGACACATTCTGCACGTTCACTCATGGCGGCGTCACTGATTTCAGCACGCGTCGCTGTGCCTGTTTTCGCGGCAGTTTCCAACACTTGCGTGGCCCAAATTACAGGCAAATGCGCCGCATCGGAAATCGATAAAATTTCTTCTTGCAGTTCCGCTAAGCGTTCAAAACCACACTCTACGGCCAAATCACCGCGTGCAATCATGAGTCCAATATTAGGGGACTTCATTAATGCGAAAATTATTTCCGGAAGATGTTCAAAACCGGCACGAGTTTCTATTTTGACGATGATTGTTTTGTTTTCTGCATTCAACCGTTTCAGGTGTTGTTGCAACAACTTAATATCTTTTGCCTGATTGACAAACGATAAACCCACCATATCAGCGTGTTGAACCACAAATTCCAGGCATTCGATGTCGCTTGGTGATAATGCAGCGAGTTTAAGGCGGCTATCCGGAAGATTTATGCCTTTGTCTGCCATCAATTTATCACCCTCATCGCGCGCTTGGGTTATCAGCACATGCAATTCGTCAGCGTGTTTTTGTTGAATCACTCCAGCAAAACGTCCATCGTCAAACAAAATCTTTTCGCCAACTTTTACCATCGCAAACACATCCGGCAACGAACAAGGGACTCTCGCCGGTGCAATAACCTGACCGGTTTGTTCATCGATTTGCGCAGGTATCCCTGGTGTTTGATCTCGGGTCAGGATGATGGTGTCGCCGCGACGCACCAAAATGGCTGCCCGTGATGCGGGAATCGCAGCGACCAAGCCTTGTTTTGAAAAATGCATCGGCGATTTTCTTTTGCGAATTCGGATAAGTTTCAGACAAGTGTTTTCAGTGACATAAGCTGTTTTATTGATGCTGCACCACATACCATGCTCGGTAGCTTCGGTAACTTGAAGCACCCGTTTTTTACCGCGAGTATCCTCAAATTCAATTAGATCACCCACTTCGACATGTTTTAACCAAATACCTTGGATGGGCAAAATAGGTGAGTTTTGTATGTTTTCCGGTAATTCTAAAAATTCACTGTTATTCACCAACAAGACTCGGGCTGGTTCAGTGACTAACCCAAATGCATTGTGCTGCGGTTTAATTTTTAATACCGCGATATCGCAACTGATGTTTCCGGTGCGTAATTTGGGTCCGGGTAAGTCCATCAATATAGGACACGGCTTGTTCAATTCTTGGCTCACTTGCCGCACGTTTTGAATCATCTTCAGCCACGTATCCATATCATCGTGCGCGCAATTGATTCGGGCAGCATCCATTCCGCTGAGCATCATGTCTTTAGCCAAAGCAGGATTGTGCGCGACTTCAGTTGGTAGCGTG
Organism: Nitrosomonas sp.; assembly: GCA_044228295.1. Taxonomy (GTDB): domain Bacteria; phylum Pseudomonadota; class Gammaproteobacteria; order Burkholderiales; family Nitrosomonadaceae; genus Nitrosomonas. The sequence continues at coordinate 822 of JBGAVE010000017.1, read as the reverse complement.
ACCAAAATTCTTGCTGTGCGCTGCTCAGGAGTGCTAGCAAAAATTTCTTCTGCATTTTGCTGCAAACATAATGAACCTGAATTGAGTGATTGCTGTGAAACGAGATCGCCAACCTGTTCATTGACGGGCAAATGCAACGCTTGCTCTAACAACACAATCATGGCCTTCAGCCGCATTGCAACGCAACAATCCGACCCGCCGAGCGATGACAAACCCAAGTCACCGAGCCGTTGTTGCAATGGACGTAAGTCTTGCCGACGCAACGTTAGATAATGCACTAAATTCTTGGCACTCAACGTATGATTCAAATGTACGGTTTCAATTTTAGATCGGTACTGTGATTCCGTTAGCTGCAACTGCGCAGCTAACGCTTGTAAATCATTCAATAAAGACTGGTAAAGCTGATTTAAACCTTGTTGTGCAGTGCTATGAGAGGTAATGTCAACGAGTTTCATTATATTATCCAAGCTATCGATATGATTATTTTGCTGAGTAATCGTGAAACTTTGATGACAGAATTGTGATGCTTCAGAATATAATTGCTGATAACAAGCTTATATCGTAATTTAAATTTTCTCGATAAAAACGGCTGCTAGCGGCGACACAAGCGGAAGAAGTAACTTTTCTTTTTAACAAATACTGGGTTTTGTCAAGTTGTAAGTGGACATAAATTTTTTGTGAACAATTTGTATCCGCTTACAATTTGAAACTTAAGGAGAAAGTAATAAAAGGGAAGAGGGGTATCGTGTTTTTGGAATATTCTTATGACAAATAGTTCTTGACGAGAGGGGGGTGTGTCGACTAGCCTGGTGGTTGTGGTTG
>JBGAVE010000016.1:0-48148 GCA_044228295.1 Nitrosomonas sp. | reverse complement strand
GAGCATTGCGTTCAGAAGGTTCACCATGCGTTGCCCAACGCGTATGCGCGATGCCGGCAAGTCCTTGCTTGTTTCCATTTGTCGCCAATTTACTCAACTCAGCCACACGACCTTGTGTGCGAACCCTATTTAACAGTCCATCGTTTGTCACAACCAATCCAGCAGAATCATAGCCTCTGTATTCAAGACGCGATAATCCTTCTAGCAATACTGGCACGACATTTGTTTTAGCAATTGCAGCGACTATTCCACACATTTTTTCGTTCTCCTTAAATTCATGCTTTGAGCGATAAACAAGAAAAGACCTTTTTTTATTGCTTCGTTTTTATAGGGCGCTTCCATCCTGGAATGCTAATTTGCTTAGATCTCGCTAATGTCAATGCATTTTCAGGTGTATCTTTAGTAATGGTAGATCCAGCTCCTATAGTGGACCCCTTAGAAACTGTAACCGGTGCAACAAGCTGTGTATTCGACCCAATAAAAACATCATCTTCGATCACAGTTTGATATTTATTGGCGCCATCAAAATTGCAAGTAATCGTCCCCGCACCGATATTGACTCCTTTTCCTACAATCGTATCTCCAATATAGCTGAGATGGTTTACTTTACTTCCTAGTGCAATTCGACTATTTTTCACCTCGACAAAATTACCTATACGAACCTTGCTAGCAAGATTAGTTCCGGGACGTATACGCGCATAAGGACCAATCCTACATTCATCAGATATTTCAGTATCCTCGATCAAGCAAAATGGATGAATAATAGTATTGGCAGCAACTGTTACATTTTTCAAGATGCAATTTGCACCAATTTTCACCCCATGACCAAGCTTTACGTCACCTTCAAAAATGCAATTGATATCAATTTCAACATCTGATTCGCAAGAAATAGCTCCTCGAAAATCTATTCTGGCAGGATCAATTAATTTCACTCCTTGCTCAAGCAATTCATTGGCTCGTTCTTTTTGATAAATTCGTTCTAACTCGGCTAACTGACTCTTATTATTAACGCCCATGACCTCATATACGCTGACAGGTTGTGTAGACGCTATTTCAATTTTCAGCTTAGCGGCCATCCCGATAATATCAGTCAGATAATATTCCTGTTGCGCATTGCTATTTTTTAGATTGGGCAACCAATCGTGCAAATATTCATTAGGAACCAACATAATTCCGGTATTAATTTCTTGAATAGCCAGTTGTTCTTCACTAGCCTCTTTTTGCTCAACAATAGCCGTGATACTTTTTGTCTTTATGTCCCGCACAATTCGTCCATATCCTGTTGCATCGGCCAATACTGCCGTCATTAGCGCGCACTGTTTTTCTCGGCTAGCAGCAATTAATTTTCCTAAAGTTTCTACTTTAACAAGTGGTACATCGCCATAGAGCACCAATGTTTTTTCGTTCCTGTCTAAATTTGGCAGCGCTTGCATAACAGCATGCCCTGTGCCCAACTGCTGCTCTTGAGTTACCCAGATTAAATCGTCATCTGATATCTCGTTCCTAACTATTTCCCCACCATGACCGATCACGATGCAAATTTTATTAGGGGATAGCTGTCTAGCAACATTGATTACATGTCTCAAAAGAGGATAGCCTGCGAGTGTATGAAGCACTTTTGGAAGCGCTGATTGCATACGTTTTCCTGCGCCGGCGGCTAAAATTACTATATTTAATTGATTGGAATTAGATGTAGTTTTCATAAAACTGTATGGTACCCATCATTTATTAAATAATTATCACATTAGTTAAAACATCGTGATCGACGTTAAAACGTTTGTAATGTTACTAGTAAATAAATTAGTTGAAGGGCTAAAAAAAGCGACTTATGTCGCCTTTTTTAATCAGAGACTCCATCAAAATAGACGAAGTGGTAAGCGAACTCTCCAAGCTGATGTTTCCAATCAGCCTAAACTGCAAGAGTCAAGGAATTAAACCCGAAGAAATAAAAAAAGTTTTTTAGTGTTTACGTTTCCTTAATTTATCGATAGCGGCTAACTGCGCCATAGCTTCCATCAGTTCCGCTTGCGCCTTGGCATAATCCAATTCAGATTCGCGGTTTTTCATAGCTTCTTCAGCTGCTCTTTTAGCTTCGATTGCTTTCGCTTCATCCAAATCATCACTACGTACGGCAGTATCCGCCAGAATCGTCACGACATCTGGCTGTACTTCAAGCATTCCACCCGAAACATAAACAAGCTCTTCTTCTTTCAACTGTGCTTTGATACGCACCATTCCTGATTTGATTCGGGTCAACAAAGGTGTATGTCGAGGGTAAATACCCACTTCACCCATTTGCGCGGGAGCCACAACGAATTCAACCGGCCCAGAATAAATAGATTCTTCGGCGCTCACAATATCAAGATGAAAGACAGTGCCCATAGTTACTTTCCTCGCTTAATTATTGAAGCGTTTTTGCTTTTTCAACAGCTTCTTCAATGCTGCCTACCATATAGAACGCTTGTTCAGGAAGCTCATCGTATTCTCCTTCAACAATACCTTTAAAACCTTTAATAGTATCTTTGAGTGAAACATATTTTCCAGGTGATCCTGTGAAAACCTCTGCGACGTTAAAAGGTTGCGACAAGAAACGCTGGATTTTACGTGCCCTACTCACAGCTAATTTATCTTCAGCCGATAATTCATCCATACCCAAAATAGCGATAATGTCTCTCAGCTCTTTATAACGCTGCAGAGTTTGTTGTACAGAACGCGCCGTGTTGTAATGCTCTTCTCCAACAACTTGCGGATCGAGTTGACGCGAAGTTGAATCCAGCGGATCAACAGCCGGATAAATTCCTAACGAAGCAATGTCACGCGACAATACGACGGTTGCATCCAAGTGACCAAAAGTCGTTGCTGGCGAAGGATCTGTCAAGTCATCCGCAGGCACATAAACCGCTTGTATCGAGGTAATAGAACCCGTTTTTGTCGAAGTAATACGTTCCTGCAATCGCCCCATTTCTTCAGCCAAGGTAGGTTGATAACCCACAGCCGACGGCATACGACCAAGCAACGCTGAAACTTCAGTTCCTGCAAGTGTGTAACGATAAATATTATCAACAAAGAATAAAACATCGCGACCTTCATCACGAAACGACTCCGCCATCGTTAAACCTGTCAATGCTACACGCAAACGGTTTCCAGGTGGTTCATTCATTTGCCCATAAACTAATGCTACCTTATCCAGAACTTTAGAATCTTTCATTTCATGATAAAAATCGTTACCTTCGCGAGTACGTTCACCCACTCCAGCAAATACAGAGTAACCACTGTGTTCAATCGCAATGTTGCGAATCAATTCCATCATATTGACCGTTTTACCAACGCCTGCGCCACCGAACAAGCCTACTTTACCGCCCTTAGCAAAAGGACAAATCAAATCAATCACTTTAATGCCGGTTTCGAGTAATTCTGTCGATGCTGATAATTCATCAAAAGCAGGAGCTGAACGATGGATTGACATAGTTTGTTCGGAGCCGATATCACCCATCTCATCGATAGGCCGTCCCAAAACATCCATAATGCGTCCGAGTGTTTTGGTACCGACCGGAACCTTGATTTGCTCACCGGTATTTTTCACAATCATACCTCGACGCAAGCCATCAGACGAACCCAATGCAATGGTACGAACAACACCATCACCCAATTGTTGTTGGACTTCTAATGTGAGCTCGGATCCTTCCATTACCAGCGCATCATACACTTTGGGAATCGATTCACGCGAAAACTCCACATCAATCACTGCACCTATACACTGAACAATTTTTCCTTGACTCATTATTGTTTCCTAAAATTACAAAAATATTTTTTTAAACGGCAGCAGCGCCACCGACAATTTCAGACAATTCTTTTGTGATGGCTGCTTGTCGAGATTTGTTGTAAATCAATGTCAATTCATCAATAACATTTCCAGCGTTATCAGAAGCTGCCTTCATGGCAACCATCCTAGCTGATTGCTCCGACGCCATATTCTCAGCCACCGCTTGATAAACAATCGCTTCAACATATCGCACCATAATATCATCGATAACCGGCTTAGCTTCTGGCTCGTAAATGTAATCCCATGTTGCTTTTGTATTATCGCGATTTTCATCACAACTTTGCATACGCTCAACGGTCAATGGTATCAATTGCTCCATTACGGGCTCTTGTTTCATGGTATTGATAAAGCGATTATAGAAAATATACACACAATCAAATTTGTCTTGCGTATAACCATCAAGAATCACTTTAACCGCGCCGATCAATCTAGACATATCAGGGGCATCACCCAGTGCCACCACCTGTGAAATAACATTTGCACCGATACGACTCATAAAACCGAGTCCTTTATTACCGATACAACAAACTTCAATTTGCTCACCCTCAGACTGCCAGACTTTCATCTGACTTAAAGCTTTCCGCAACACATTGGTATTCAAGCCGCCACATAGGCCTTTATCTGAAGTGACAACAATAATACCGATTCTTTTTACGGTATCTCTCTCCACCAAAAATGGATGTCGATATTCAGTATTAGCACGACTCATGTGCGCTGCTACATTACGGATTTTCTCACCATAAGGTCGCGCCTTCTTCATGCGATCTTGAGCTTTCCGCATTTTCGATGCAGCAACCATTTCCATGGCGCGCGTTATCTTTTGCGTATTTTTTACGCTTTTGATTTTGTTGCGAATTTCTCTGCTACCAGCCATGGCTTAATAGGTTCCACTTTGCTTGAATTCTTGAATTGCCGCACTTAATTGTTTTTCTGTTTCTGCATCGAGCTCTTTGGTCTTTTCGATTTTCTCCAGAATTGCACCATATTGACTACGAATATAGCTTTTCAATGCCGATTCGAAAGCCAAAGCACGCTTAACTTCCACATCATCATAATAGCCATTATTAATGGTAAACAATGTCAGGGCCATTTCAGAAACACTCAAGGTAGCGTATTGCGGCTGTTTCATCAATTCCGTTGCCATTTTTCCGCGCTCAAGTTGCTTTCTAGTTGCCTCATCCAAGTCAGAAGCAAATTGCGCGAAAGCAGCCAATTCCCGATACTGCGCTAACGCCAAACGAATACCACCACCGAGTTTTTTAATCACTTTAGTTTGCGCAGCACCACCCACACGTGAAACTGAAACACCCGCATTAATCGCAGGGCGAATACCAGCATTAAACAGATCGGTCTCTAAGAATATTTGTCCATCAGTAATCGAAATAACATTGGTAGGCACAAAAGCTGTTACGTCACCTGCCTGTGTTTCGATGATCGGTAAAGCTGTCAGAGATCCCGTCTTACCTGTGACTTTTCCATTGGTAGCTTTTTCGACATAATCCACGCTCACTCTCGCTGCTCTTTCCAGCAAGCGCGAATGCAAATAAAAAACATCGCCAGGATAAGCTTCACGCCCAGGAGGACGTCTCAATAACAATGATATTTGACGATAAGCCCATGCTTGTTTAGTCAAGTCATCATAGACAATCAATGCATCCTGACCGATATCACGGAAATATTCGCCCATCGTACAGCCTGAATAAGGTGCAATAAATTGCATCGCAGCAGACTCAGAAGCCGTCGCTGCAACCACAATGGTATAGGCCATCGCGCCATGTTCTTCAAGTTTACGCACTACGTTAGCAATAGAAGAAGCTTTTTGCCCGACCGCAACATAAATACACAACATGTTTTGGCCTTTCTGATTAATAATCGCATCAACCGCTACTGCAGTTTTTCCTGTTTGCCGATCACCAATGATTAATTCGCGCTGCCCTCTTCCCACAGGCACCATTGAATCAACTGACTTCAATCCCGTTTGCACGGGTTGATCAACCGATTTTCTCCAAATCACCCCAGGTGCAATTTTTTCAATTGGCTCCGATCTCTCTGCAGTGACAGGACCTTTTCCATCGATAGGTTGTCCCAGAGCATTTACAACACGACCTAGCAAGCCTTCCCCTACGGGAACTTCTAAAATACGTCCGGTACACTTAACAACATCACCTTCGCGAATATGTTCGTAAGCGCCCATAATTACCGCACCAACCGAATCACGCTCAAGGTTAAGCGCCAAACCATAGGTATTTCCTGGAAATTCCAACATTTCGCCTTGCATTACGTCGGAAAGTCCATGTATTCTAACAATACCGTCTGTAACCGATACGATCGTTCCTTGCGTACGGATTTCAGCCGTATCTGCAAGACCTTCTATCCTCTTTTTAATCAGCTCACTGATTTCGGATGGATTTAACTGCATTTCATTAACTCCTAGCTCTTAAGGGCAATTGTCATGGATTCAAGTTTACCTCGCACAGACGCATCAAAAACTTCATCGCCGACTTCAACTTTGACTCCACCGATTAGCTCTGGATCAACACTTACTTTCGGCTCAATTTTTCGATTAAATTTTCTTTCAAGGTCGTCTGTCAATTTTTTTAATTGCTTCGCATCCATTTCAAAGGCGCTAGCAATTTTTGCTTCCAAAATACCTTCGTGTTGCGCTTTCAAATATTCAAATAATTGACTTATTTGCGGCAATATATGCACTCTTTTATTTTCAGCCAGCATTGTAAAGAGATTATGCGCTTCATTATTAAAGGTATTTTTACCAATGTCCAGAAACAATTGACTAAGCTGATGAGAAGACACTTTCGGATGACCAATCAGCGTCTTAATTTGCTTCTCTTCAGTAATAGCAGCAGCCAACTTTAGCATCTTGGACCACTGCGATAAACTATTACCTTTTAACGATAACTTATAAAGCGCATCTGCGTAAGGTCTCGCAACTGTAATCGCTTCAGCCATTATTTACTCAAATCTTTTTCAAGTGAATTAAGCATTTCAGCGTGCTGCCTTATATCGACTTCACGACGAAGTATTTTTGCAGCACCAGCAAGAGCCAATTCTGCAACGTGCTTGCGTAAACTTTCTTTAGCACCAAACACTTCGTGCTCTATATCTGCTTTTGCACCCGACAGAATCCGATCTCCCTCTTCTTTCGCTGCTTTTTTAGCTTCTTCAACGATTTCGGTAGCACGTTTCTCAGCTTGCAAAATAATTTCTGATGCACGCTGTTTTGCATCCTTCAATACATCTGAAGAACGCTGATTCGCCAACTCTAACTCATGTCGGCCACGCTCTCCTGCCGCCAATCCATCAGCAATCATTTTTTGCCGTGCCTCAATTGCACGCAGTAGCGGCGGCCATACATATTTAACGGTAAACCAGATAAAGACGGCAAAGGCTATCGCTTGCGAAATTAAAGTAAAATTAATATTCATAACAAGCCTATATAATTTCTAAAATCAGTAGCAAAAACAAACTACTGCGCAGCAGACTGAATAACAGCCAATAGCGGATTACCAAATGCAAAAAGCATAGCCAGACCTACCGCGATAATAAAAGAAGCATCAGTTAAACCTAGTAACAAAAAAACTTTTCCTTGTAATGTCGGTATCATTTCAGGTTGACGTGCAGCGCCCTCTAAAAAACGACTACACATTACACCCACACCGATACAAGCACCTGCCGCTCCAAGTCCGATCATCAAACCAATGCCTATACCTGTATAAGCCTGAATCATTGCCAAATACTGCAAATTCTCCATTTTAATTTCCTTATGTAATTAAGATTAATAATAATTTGTAACAGTAAAACTCTAAAATCTAATGAGATTCGTGTGCCATCGATATGTAAACCACTGTCAGCATCATAAAGATGAATGCTTGCAAAGTCACAATCAGAATGTGAAATATTGCCCAACCAGCTCCTAATATAGAACCAAAAATAGTTCCACTTATTCCAGTTGCCGCCCACATTCCAAGCAATAAGAAAATAATTTCACCGGCGTAGATATTACCAAACAAACGCAACGAATGCGACAGTGGCTTAGAAACATACTCGATAAAATTAAACAATAAATTTAGAATCCAAAGCAACGGATTAGAGCCAAAAGGGGTGCAAAATAATTCATGCAACCAACCTCCCATTCCTTTTACCTTGATATTGAAGAAAATCATCAAGAACCAAACTGATAAGGCTAACGCAAAAGTAGTATTGACATCAGTAGTCGGCACTGATCGCCAATTATGCAAACCAAAAACATGTTCGTAAATCCAGGCAAGAATATCAATGGGAAGAATATCCATTGCATTCATCATTAACACCCAGATAAAAATTGTCAGCGCAGTAGGCGCAACAAACGCATGCCGATCACCATGAAATGTATTTTTCACTTCATTATCAATGAACTCAACAGCAAGTTCGACAAAAGCCTGTCTTTTGGACGGTACCCCAGGGGTTGCTTTACGTACAACCAGCCAAACGAATCCCAGGCTCAGCACACCCAATATGATTGATGTGACTAAGGTATCAACATGCAGGACCCAAAAACTTCCTTCCTTGATTTGGAAGGTTAAGTTAGTAAGATGATGATCTATATAGGAAGTAGGAGTTAGTTCTGTATTTGATGCCATAAAACGGTATATTGAGACTCAATAGGATAATTATTTTTCATTTACCACAAATAATGCCGCGCTATGCAAAAGCACGGTCAGCACAAAAACTCCGATAAAGATCGCTGGAATAACATCGGAATAAATCTTAAAAACCAGCCACAGCAAAAAAACAATACAGATGATTTTAAATACTTCCGCTTTTAAGGCTGTTTTGATTACATCATCTGGTAGAAATCCTTGATGACGAGAAATCATCAAACCAAACACAACACCAGCTGCAACATTAATTCCACCACCCAAAGTTGCAGATATTGCGCCATGCAATCCAAACCAATAAGCAAAAACTACCACCGCTATCAGAATGAACAATAACTGTATTTTCAATACAGCTACAAGTGGCTTATTCTTAATTCCAAGCATATTCTATTTCATTAAAAAATTGAAACAGCTTGGCCAATCATGTTTCCTTATATTATATTTTTTATTGTGCAAAATATGGAGCGCGATGTTAGCTGAATTTAGTAAACCCGTCAATCAAGCTGATCAATTTATAAAAAATATAAAATCACAAAATCTCTAATCGTCTTTCAGCAGTTCAGTAAATTTGTTGCGATTAATGGAAAAAATATTCAGACAAGAGTTATTCGCCCCCCTGTACAGGGAAACATAATTTTAGAAAGTAAACTGCGTTAGTAGAGACAAGCCAAACCTATCCCCCCTTGATATCTGATCCTAACGATGACGCACAATTAAAATACTTCCTAAACTTTTCGTTTCGGTGATCGAAAAAATATTCCGTTAATATCGAACAACATATCCTCTCCATCGAAAATAATCAGCTGGAGATAATAATTACCGATTGGTTGCGAAAAGCACCTAAAAAATTATCAATAAAATCAGAATTACACTGAAAAGAAAACGTTACGTATATCCTACAAAAATCCCAGTGACCTAGTCGGATTAGATCAAATTCTGAGAAATAGATAAAAATTACTCAACATCATAATTTAAAATCATATTATGACTTCGTACTAGATAAACTTTCTCTATCTCTATCTGTGCAAAAGCCTCTTCATGAATTTCATTTGCATAGCGCATCAGATGATCAAGCCAAATTTGTGATTGATCATAACCCGCTCAGAGACTTCATAACCCGAGATCCTCTATATCCTGACAGCTCTCAATTTCTCTAAAACAACAAAAAGAAGTATTTTTGTGAATGTTTTATAAAAAATATGTGAACTATTTGTGAAGTATACTATCTCAGGAAAGTTAGGTTTTATATCTATGTCATTTTTAAACAATCTTTAACAAGGATTTTTTTCATGAAAAAAACTCAAATATTCATTATTTCTTCAGTGTTAATTAGCAGTATCTTTACTGTCATTCTGGCAATGTATGAAATTCCGCAAACGACAATGGATTGGGTGCTGTCAGAAATTATTCTCGGGGTGATCATTTATATTAATTACTTGGTGATAGCAGTAACGCTTAGTTCGTCAAAAGTAAATCATTTTCCGTTTCCTTCCCGCAAAGAAACAGAATAAGAACAGAGCTGAGCAATATTTAGATATTTTGCGAATCCCGTTTAGATCTTAATGATAACGCTGTACTATCTCCTCCCCTCGAAACAGTACAGCGTTACTTCGTCAACATCGCATTAATTTGTATCAACGCATCTTCGTCTAATTCTCCTGTTTCAGCGATTAAACGTAATCGAGACATTAAATAACCGTGATAGGCTTTAGCTAAATCACGTTTGGCGACATACATTTGTTGCTGCGCATTCAAAACATCAACTTCCGTTCTGACACCGACTTGTTGGCCTAACATGGTTGATTCCAACTGAGTTTGGATAGACTTAAAAGCTTGTTTCAGGGCATTAATTTGTGCGATGCCGTTGGTGACATTTAAAAAATGTTGCCGTACTTGTAACGCAATGTTGCGGCGTGTAGTTTCCAAATCGTGAAATGCTTTTTCTTTGAGTGCTACTGCTTCTCGCGCACGAGATTGCACCGAGAAACCTTGAAATATCGGCACATTGAGTTGCAAGCCAATGGATTTTGAGGTAAGGTCAATCCCTCTGCCGGTGATTGCGGCACCGACGTTAGTTTGATCACTATACTGTGCGACCAAATCTAGCGTAGGATAGTGCTGTGCGTTGATCCTTTTAACTTCTTGTTGGGCTAGTTCATAAGCGGCCTGCTGAATTTTTAGCGTGTAATTTTGGTCTTCTGCCGCACGCACCCACTCGTCCATGGTTTTGTACTTCATGCTAGTTAAATCAGAAATAATCTCTCTCGCGGTTAACAGATTTTCCGGAAACTGAGTGGTAATACTTTGCAGAGTACGTTTTCTGATTTCTAATCCATTGCGCGCTGCAATTTCCTGCGATGTTGTTAAATCGTAGCGTGCTTGTGCTTCGTTGGTATCAACAATAGTAGCCACACCTACTTCGAAATTACGTTTGGCTTGTTCAAGTTGTTTATGAATGGCTTTCTTTTGCGTTTCGGCGACTTCCACATCGATCTGTGCGTCCAATACATCAAAGTAAGCCTGAGAGACGCGCAAAATCAAATCCTGCCCTGCTACGATAAACTGTGCATCCGCTCTACTCACTTCGGTTTTTGATTGTTGGTAGATGATAATATTTTCCATGCGAAACAACGGTTGCGTGGCCGTCAGAATCAAACTGCGCGCATGGATAGTGTTTTCTGGTGGGTTTAATGCTACTCCAGTTCTTGCATCTGTAATTTTGCCTACATCAATTTGCTGAATGTTACGATTCGCGGAGAATGCAATATTGGGTAAGAAACCAGCTCGCCCTTGCGTGGTTTTTTCTTGGGTTGCTTCATAGAGTGCCCGTGCAGATCGATATTGTGCGTCATGCGCTAATGCTTCCCGGTACACTCCAATCAGATCTGCCGCTAATAATGGCGGATGCGAAAGGATGGTGATGAGCATGCACAAAACCAGATGCCACGATTTCATATAAAATTCCGATAACGATTCGAGGCAAATAATAAGATTTCACCATTAACTTGTTTTTGGCGACAAAAACTACGGTTAATTTTGTTAATAATCAAAACACAAATTTTTCCGATTGCTGTGCATTAATCAGAGGAACTGTAACAGTCTCAAATAGAGAATCGGTAATAAATTCATCCAACCCTTTGCGGGTAATCAATAGTGCTTGCATGACCGGATCTTCTCCGACGATTGCAAATAACCGACCGCCAATATTCAAGCTTTGTTTGAAAACCTCGGGTAGTACTGGGGTTGAGCCTGTCAGCACGATGACATCATACGGAGCGTGTTTTGTCCATCCTTCTGCAGCATCACCTTGTTCAAGCGTCACATTATTGATGTTATAGGCTTTTAGATTTTTTGCGGCCATAGATTCGAGTTCGGGTACGATTTCCACACTATAGATGTGACCACCCTTTTCAGCCAATAATGCTGTCATATAACCACTGCCAGAGCCGACTTCTAAAACTTTATCCGTTTTTTGAATTTTGAGTTCTTGGAGAATCCTTGCTTCCGCTTTGGGCGCCAACATGACTTGCCCATAACCTAACGGAATTTCCATATCAACAAAAGCCATTGATTGTTTTTCCAGGGGAACAAAATCCTCACGTTTTATTTTGTATAACATATCCAACACGCTATCATCCAAGACATACCAAGGACGAATTTGTTGTACTACCATATTAAATCGAGTTTCTTCGAGATTCATTGCGTTTATCCGTTTTTTAATTCTATCGACAGTAAGACTTGCAATTATTTCATATTTCCATTAGCTTCACAGCATCGGCTAGGGGTCCGTTTTCAGAATTTTTCTGATTTATGGTGAGAAAGTCCCTTAATACCTGACGCGGATAATGCCGCCGTAGGGAAGCTGGGATTGATTCCCCTGCTCTTTATGGCATTTTTAAGGAGCAATTATTATATGAATTCCATTTTAAACCCAAAACATTTCTCTAATACAACTGCGCATGTCGATGCAGCAGCAATAAAACCCTTACCCAATTCCCGTAAAATCCATGTGCAGGGATCGCGAGCTGACATTCAAGTGCCCATGCGTGAAATTCGCCAAAACGATACGGAAACCAGTCAAGGCGCAGAAAAAAATCCGCCCATTTGGGTTTATGATACCTCTGGGCCGTATTCTGATCCTACAGCAAAAATCGATATCCGCTCAGGATTGCCGGCGCTGCGCGAAAAATGGATTGTGGAACGTAATGATACCGAAATATTGTTTAGTCACAATTCAACTTATAGCTTGGCACGTTTAAAAGATCCTAAACTCGCTGACATGCGGTTTAACTTACAACGACAACCGCGTCGAAGTAAAACAGGCATGAATGTTTCGCAAATGCATTATGCGCGCCGTGGCATCATTACGCCAGAGATGGAATTTATTGCAATACGTGAAAATCAACGGGTAGAAGCGTTCAATACGAAAAATCACGATTTGTTGACACGCCAGCATCCTGGACAGGATTTTGGCGCATCATTGCCAAAAATGATTACTGCGGAATTTGTACGCGATGAAGTGGCTCGGGGACGTGCAATTATTCCTGCCAATATCAATCATCCTGAATCGGAACCGATGATTATAGGGCGTAATTTTCTCGTTAAAATCAACGCCAATATTGGTAATTCTGCATTAGGGTCTAGTATTCAGGAAGAAGTGGAAAAAATGACGTGGGCGATTCGCTGGGGCGGTGATACGGTCATGGATTTATCAACCGGTAAAAACATTCACGAAACGCGCGAATGGATTGTTCGCAACAGTCCCGTGCCTATTGGTACCGTCCCGATTTACCAGGCGCTAGAAAAAGTCGATGGAAAATCGGAAGAATTAACCTGGGAAATTTTCCGCGATACCTTGATCGAGCAAGCTGAACAAGGTGTTGATTACTTTACTATTCATGCGGGAGTCCGCCTGGCATTTGTGCCGATGACGGCGAAACGCATGACGGGCATTGTGTCACGCGGCGGCTCGATCATGGCGAAATGGTGTCTGGCGCATCATAAAGAAAGCTTTTTATACACACATTTCGAAGAGATTTGCGAAATCATGAAAGCCTATGATGTGAGTTTTTCCCTTGGGGATGGTTTGCGTCCAGGTTCTATCTATGATGCGAATGATGAAGCACAGTTCGCCGAGTTGAAGACCCTCGGTGAATTAACAAAAATCGCTTGGAAACACGATGTCCAAACCATGATCGAGGGCCCTGGACATGTGCCTATGCACCTAATCAAAGAAAACATGGACTTGCAATTAAAACATTGCGATGAAGCGCCTTTTTATACCCTTGGACCACTGACAACCGACATAGCCCCTGGTTATGATCACATTACATCAGCGATTGGCGCAGCCATGATCGGTTGGTATGGTACAGCGATGCTTTGTTATGTCACACCGAAAGAACATCTCGGTTTACCGGATAAAGACGATGTCAAAGACGGTATCATTACCTACAAGATTGCCGCACATGCCGCTGATCTAGCGAAAGGCCATCCCGGTGCGCAAATTCGTGACAATGCGCTGTCCAAAGCACGTTTTGAATTTCGCTGGGAAGACCAATTCAATTTAAGTCTCGATCCCGACAAAGCACAGCAATTCCACGATGAAACTTTGCCGCAGGAAGGCGCGAAAACCGCACACTTTTGCTCGATGTGTGGGCCGCATTTTTGTTCCATGAAAATTACGCAGGATGTGCGCGATTATGCTGAGGCTCAAGGAGTCGCTGATGACAAGGCATTAGAATTAGGAATGGCGCAAAAATCAGCCGAATTTAAGGAAAAAGGCGCAGAGTTGTACAGTAAATTGTAAAGATTCCGTATCTTTGTCTTTTGCAGTACTAAAATCAATTTATAGACATAACGATATCACGCCACATGGATCTTATTTTACTGTTTAAAGCATTTATTCTCGGGGTGGTGGAAGGGATGACTGAGTTTCTTCCTATTTCATCGACCGGTCATTTAATTTTGATCGGAAGTTTGCTTGATTTCAATGATGAACGCGGCAAAGTCTTTACTATTGCGATTCAACTAGGCGCTATTCTGGCTGTTTGTTGGGAATACCGCAGCAAAGTGATACAAATAATTACCGGCGTAGGTCGTGATGAAGCGTCCAATCGGTTTGTCATTAATTTACTGGTTGCTTTTTTACCCGCAGCGATTCTTGGATTTTTCTTTATCAGCATCATTAAATCCTATTTATTTCATCCGGTTCCAGTAGCGATTGCGTTAGTAGTGGGTGGTTTATTGATCTTATGGGCAGAACGTCGAGAACATACTGTCGAAGTAGAAAATGTAGATGACATGGATTGGAAGCACGCACTGAAGGTAGGTTGCGCACAATGCCTAGCGATGATTCCGGGAACATCTCGCTCAGGGGCAACCATTATTGGAGGGTTGCTTTTTGGCCTATCTCGTAAAGCCGCAGCAGAATTTTCTTTTTTCCTTGCAATACCGACGATGTTTGCCGCAACGGTTTATGACATATACAAAAACCAAGAATTTCTGGAATGGAATGATTTCAGTATGTTCGCCGTTGGATTTATTGCAGCGTTTATCAGTGCATTAATTGCGATTCGTGGATTGGTTCGCTTTGTCAGTAATCATGATTTCACCATTTTCGCTTGGTATCGCATCGTATTTGGGATCGTCATTCTGATTACGGCGTACACAGGAGTAATTACCTGGTCGGAAGTGTGATTAAGCAGAGTCGTTAGAATAGTACAAGTTTGGCTCATGGAGTTATTTTATTTCGACGCACGTGAATATTTCAGCGATTTTGCTCCAACGATATTGATGGGGATTTTCAAAAGAGAAATTTGCATCATTTTTTGAACCCATTGAATTATTGAGATATTAATAGCGAATCACGCTGAAGAGCATAAATTCTAACAGGCCGTTGAAAAACGTTTTCTCGAGGCAGCCGATACAAGGCAGAAACAGGCTAAAAAGTGCAGTTTATGTGTAATAAATGCGCATTTTGAACCTGTTTTTAACACCGTAGCGGCAACGCAGATAGTTTTTCAACGGCCTGCTAAAATCAAATCTGATACTATTTTGGTTTTAAATAAGAAAGCATCATGCTTATCGTCATATCACCCGCTAAAACGTTGGATTTTGAAACGCCACCGATTTCTAAAGAACATACCCAGCCAGATTTTCTCGATGATTCGGCAGAATTAATCAGCGCATTGAAAAAACTGGAGCCGGATGAAATCGGTCGTTTAATGTCGATCAGTCCTACCTTGGCTACGCTTAATTCCAATCGATATCTGGCATGGAATCGTTTTCTTACGCCAGAAAATGCGAAACAAGCGTTACTGGCTTTCAAAGGGGGTGTTTATGTCGGACTCGATGCAGATACCTTAACCGAGCCACAACTCGCTTTTGCGCAGAATCATTTGCGTATTTTATCGGGATTATATGGATTGCTGAGGCCGCTTGATTTAATTCAACCCTATCGGTTGGAAATGGGGACGCAGTTTAAAAACCAACGCGGGAAAAATTTGTATGAATTTTGGGGTGACAAAATTACGCAAGCTTTAAACCAAACGATCCAGCAACAAAAAATAGCGACTTTAGTCAATCTAGCCTCCAACGAGTATTTTCAGGCCATTCAAATTGATAAACTCAATGCGCGTGTTATTACTCCGGTGTTTAAAGATCAGAAAAATGGTGTTTATAAAATCATCAGTTTTTTCGCTAAAAAGGCACGTGGCATGATGAACCGCTATATCATTCAGAATGAGATATCAAAGCTAGAAGATATCAAATTCTTTGATAGCGGGGGTTACCAGTTTAGCCAAGACGATAGCACCATGGACCAGTGGATTTTCAAGCGTAAAGACCCCACCAAAACTAGCTAGCCGATAAATCACTTTGCAACATAAACAATGGATACCCACCGACTCATCGAATTAACCAAACGTTATGTGGATTTATCCAATCAGCGTGATTTAGCACAAATCCAGACCATGTTTGCAGCAGATTCCGTATATCATTCCGCTTTCTTTGGTGAATACCAAGGCAGTCAAGCCATTCACACGATGATGTGCAATTTTTTCGATCGTTTTCTCGATGCCTATTGGGAAATCGACGAATATCGGATTATTGCAGACAATGGCGTAGCATTTAATTTTGTTATGACAGGAACCGATCTCTCATCCGGTGAATGCGTTAAGCGCCTTGGGTTAGAAAAGATTTTTTTCACTGAAGAATATTTAATTAAGCAAATTTATATCTATAAAGTATAGAAACAAAATTTCAGTTATTAACAATCTTGCGTAATAGATTTACTTAATTCCTTGTTTCAAGCTGGCTTCTATAAAATCACTGAGATCGCCATCTAAGACACTTTGCGTATTTCCAATTTCGACATTGGTGCGAAGGTCTTTGATTCTGGATTGGTCCAGTACATAGGAGCGAATTTGGTGCCCCCAACCGATATCTGTTTTGGTATCCTCGATGGCTTGCTTTTCTTCATTGCGTTTGCGCAGTTCCGCTTCATAGAGCTTTGACTTAAGCATCGAAAGTGCATCGGCTTTATTGCGATGCTGCGAACGACCACTTTGACATTGCACCACGATTCCGGTGGGATTGTGCGTGATTCGAATCGCTGAGTCGGTTTTATTAATATGTTGACCACCGGCGCCAGAAGCTCTAAAAGTATCGATCCGCAGATCAGCGGGATTGATTTCGATTTCGATGGTATCGTCGATTTCGGGATAAACAAATACGCTGGCAAAGGAAGTATGACGACGATTATTTGAATCGAAAGGCGATTTTCGTACGAGCCGATGCACACCCGTTTCGGTTCGCAAGTAACCATAAGCATATTCGCCGATTACTTTCAAACTGGCACTCTTGATTCCTGCCACATCGCCGGGTGATTCCTCCAAAATTTCCACATTGAATTGCTGTCTTTCGCAGTAACGCGCATACATCCGTTCCAGCATCGCTGCCCAATCTTGCGCTTCTGTTCCACCCGAACCCGATTGAATGTCGATAAAACAGTTTTTAGCATCCATCGGGTCGGAAAACATGCGACGAAATTCAAGATTGGCAACCGATTCTTCCAATCCCGCAACGTCATGCGCAATGCTTTCCAATGTAGGAACATCGGATTCTTCGCGCGCCATGTCGAACAATTCGCCGGTATCACCTAACCGCTGACGCACCGACTCTAATGTTAAGACAGTATCTTCGAGCAGTTTTTTTTCTCGGTTGATTTCTTGCGTGCGTTGTGTGTCGTTCCAAACGGCAGGGTCTTCGAGTAATCGCGATAATTCACTTAGCCGCGTTTGCTTACTTTCAAAGTCAAAGAAACCTCCGTAATTCATTAGATCGGCTGGTTAAATCTTGAAGTTGGTTAGCAATAGCGTTAATTTGTTCGGCTTCCATGGTATAACCCTAATCGGATGTTGAAATTGTTGTAATTATATCAACTGCACACCTTATTTTCGTGAAATATACTGTTTAATTCGTTGTGCGCTCGAATATAGTGCCCTCTACCACAGTAAAAAAATTATAATTTTTTACCGCGTGTTGATCTGTTCAACAATTTTGTACGCTTTTCCAATCAGTTATTCATTCTTGAATCATGACCAAATTTATTGCACTCATTCCAGCAGCAGGCTCGGGTTCGCGCATGGGGAATGCGTTACCCAAACAATATCTGACGCTTGGCGAACACCCAATGATTTACCATGCAATCAAAACCTTAAGCAGTAACGCAAACATAGCGAAGGTATTTGTCGTGCTATCACCCGAGGATCAAGATTGGGCTCATTATGATTGGCAAGAATTTTCTGCAAAATTGATCGTCTTAAACTGCGGTGGTTCCACTCGCGCAGAAAGTGTTTGCAACGGTTTACTTGCCATGCAACAAAATAATGCGGTGAACGCACAAGATTGGATTTTAGTTCATGATGCAGCACGACCGTGTTTAACGACTTTGCAATTGGATAAATTAATCGAAGAAGTTTGTGAAGACCCTGTTGGTGGCTTATTAGCGGTGCCTGCGGCCGATACACTGAAGCGTGGCGATGCAAAACATCGAATCGTTCGCACCGAATCCAGGGAAAACATTTGGCAAGCACAAACACCCCAAATGTTTCGTCACGAATTATTAGTCAAAGCATTGCAACAAACCGAGGGTAAACTGATCACCGATGAGGCCAGTGCTATCGAAGCAATGGGGTTAAGTCCCAAACTTGTCATTAGTGACAGTTACAATTTCAAAGTGACTTATCCTCAAGATCTGGCTTTAGCAGAATTAATTATTTTCAAAAGGAGTATCGCGTGAGCACGTTGCGAATTGGACAAGGATTTGATGTACACCAACTGGTCGAAGGCCGTCCACTCATCATTGGTGGTATCACAATCCCACATGAAAAAGGGTTACTAGGACATTCCGACGCAGATGTGTTATTACACGCTATTTGTGACGCACTAATTGGCGCCGCAGGGTTGGGTGATATCGGCAAGCATTTCTCTGATTCGGACCCACGCTTTAAAAATATCGATAGCCGTATTCTTTTGCGCAATGTCTATCGTTTATTAACCGATAAAGGATACAAAATCGTCAATATCGACGCGACTATTATCGCGCAATCGCCCAAGATGGCACCGCACATACCTGGCATGATTGCAACTATCGCACAAGATCTAGAAATGCCAACAGACTGTATCAATCTTAAGGCCAAAACCGCAGAGCATTTAGGCGCAATTGGTCGCAAAGAAGGCATCGTTGCAGAGGCCGTATGTCTGATCGAACGTACCATTGCTTAAACCAAAAGCAGTATTATTTTTCTGAAATAATGAAACGAGTCCCATAACAATGACAGACGCGAATCAATCGGATAGCGACGAAGTCCCGTTAACGCCGCTGGACCAAGTTTCCAATTTGCTGCGAAGGTATCGTTTGGTCGATGGCTTAATACATTTGCAAAATGATTCTTCTGAGGAAGCATTAGCGGATTCTGCTGTCCAAAAACAGAATCTAGCGGAACTTCAACACTACCTCGATCAACTGCATCCTGCTGATATTGCAGTGATTCTCGAAGCTTTGCCATTAGATGACCGGCTGTTAATTTGGGGCATGGTCAGAACGGAGAATGATGGAGAAGTGTTACTCGAAACATCGGATGCCGTACGCGAAACATTGATTACTGACATGCACAGCCATGAGTTGGTAGCCGCAACCGAATTTCTCAATGCCGATGAAATTGCTGATTTGGCACCTGATTTGCCGCAAGAAGTCATCGATGATGTGTTTCGCTCCTTACCGGTTGAAGAACGAGAACAACTGCGCGCAGCGATGTCGTATGCCGAAGGCTCGGTCGGTGCTTTGATGGATTTCGATGTCATTACCATTCGTGAAGATGTTCGTTTAGAAGTCGTATTGCGTTACCTGCGTCGGTTTGAAGAACTTCCCGATCATACCGATCAATTATTTGTAGTTGATCGAGAAGAACAACTGCAAGGCGTATTGTTGATAAGCCAATTGTTAGTCAGAGATCCTGAAATGCTGGTCGCAGAAATCATGACTAAAGAAATGATTAAGTTATGTCCCGATGATGTCGCTCAACAGGCCGCAAACGCATTTGAGCGTTATGACTTGGTTTCAGCGTCGGTAGTTGATGCCAGTGGTAAATTATTGGGTCGCGTGACGGTTGATACGGTTATCGATTTCATTCGTGCAAAAGCGGAAAATGAAGCCTTAAACCTTGCTGGACTGAGCGAAGAAGAAGATTTATTCGCCTCTGTTTTTCAAAGTGTCAGAAATCGTTGGGTTTGGTTGGCCATCAATCTAGTGACCGCTTTTGTTGCGTCGCGGGTGATTGGTCTTTTCGAAGATTCGATTGAAAAATTGGTTGCGTTGGCCGCTCTGATGCCCATCATTGCTGGGATTGGCGGCAACTCGGGCAATCAAACTATCACCATGATCGTTCGCGCAATGGCGCTCGATCAAATTCAACGACGTAGCGCTTGGAAATTACTTGCTAAGGAAGTCGGGGTCAGTGTCATTAACGGAATTTTGTGGGGAACCGTGGTCGGAATATTCACATTCGCGATGTACCACGATCCTGAGTTAGGACTGGTCATGATGCTGGCGATGTTGCTCAATTTAGTGCTCGCAGCTTTGCTTGGTGTTTTAATACCGCTTACGCTGCGCAAATTTGGACGTGACCCCGCATTAGGATCAAGTGTCATGATTACCGCAGTGACTGATAGCGGAGGCTTTTTTATATTTCTCAGTTTGGCGACATTCTTTTTATTGTAGATCTGGACGCAGTTCCAGAGAATTCTTTGCGCGATAGAAAGCAACCATAATCCACTAATCCAGCAATTCGCAATCTGCTTCAATATTCCGGCCGGGCGTAGTTTTCAAAGCGCGTGTATTCCCCTAAAAACGTCAAGTCGACTTTTCCAATCGGACCATTACGCTGTTTTCCAATAATAATTTCCGCAATACCTTTGTCGGGAGAGTCTGGGTTATAGACTTCATCTCGGTAAATAAACAGAATCACATCGGCATCTTGTTCAATCGCACCAGACTCACGTAGATCTGACATCACGGGGCGTTTGTTGGGGCGTTGCTCAAGACTGCGATTCAATTGTGACAACGCGATCAAGGGCACTTTCAATTCTTTCGCTAGGGCTTTTAACGCGCGCGATATTTCCGAAATCTCAGTGGCACGGTTTTCTCCTGAACCGGTTGAGGACATCAATTGGAGATAATCCACTACGATTAACCCTAATTCGCCATGCTGACGGTACAAGCGCCGGGCGCGTGCCCTTAATTCCAGAGCATTCAGAGCCGCGCTTTCGTCAATAAAAATCGGTGCTTCATTCAATTTTCCTAGCGCATGAGTTAAACGAGGCCAATCTTGATCATCCAATCGCCCTGTCCGCACTTTGTGTTGATCCAACTTGCCGACGGAACCAACCATCCGCATGACCAGTTGTGCACCACTCATTTCCATACTGAATACGGCGACCGGCTTTTTTAGATCAAGTGCAACATTTTCGGCAATATTGAGTGAAAAGGCGGTTTTTCCCATCGAAGGTCGACCAGCAACAATAATCAGATCGCCAGGCTGAAAACCCGATGTTTTTTGGTCTAAGTCATAGAAGCCAGAAGCAATGCCAGTGATATTGCTGGGATTATCCTGGCTGTACAAGAACTCGATTCTTTCGACGACTTCTTTCAGTAGCGGTTGGATATCGACAAAGCCATCCTTGCCGCGTGCGCCTTCTTCGGCAATTTCAAACACTTTGGCTTCGGCTTCATCCAATAAATTAGCCGCAGAACGACCGGCTGGATTATATGCGGAATCCGCAATCTCCACACCGACTTGCGCAAGGTTTCGCATAATGGCACGCTCCCGGACAATCTCCGCATAGCGTTTGATATTGGCCGCTGAAGGCGTGTTTTGTACAATAGCGCCTATATAGGCTAAACCACCAATGGTTTGCAGTTCCGCTGAATTTTCTAGCGATTCGGCCACGGTAATCACATCAGCCGGCTTATTCTGCTCGATCAGCTTGCAAATATGGTGGTAGATCAGGCGATGATCTTGTCGGTAAAAATCGTTATCAGTAATGATATCCGCTACTTTTTCCCAAGCATGGTTATCGAGCATTAAACCACCCAGCACGGACTGTTCACTTTCGATCGAATGCGGAGGCGTCTTGTACGACTCCAATGATTGGTCTTGATTCAAACTAACGGATGCGTATGCCATTGATGGAATTTTGAAGTAACAGTCTACTATTCTAACACTGCTGCAGAGCAAATAAAAAAGGACTACAGCGTGTAGCCCTTTTTTATAATTTAATCAACGGAATTATCTATCAGGTTGTCGTTTCACCCAATATCGAAACGGTGATATGCGCCGTCACATCGGTATGTAGTCCAATGGTTAAGACATGATCGCCGACAGTTTTTAACGGGCCATTAGGCATACGCAACATGGATTTTTGAATATCAAAGCCTTGCTCTTTCAACGCTTCCACGATATTCACATTGGTCACCGAACCAAACAGCTTGCCATCGTGACCGGCTTTTTGCGTCACTTGTACTAGCAAGCCATCTAGCTTAGCTGCAAGCGCTTGAGCCGATGCCAGCGAATCAGCTTGATTTTTTTCAAGCTCAGCGCGCCTGGCTTCAAATTCAGCTTTAGCTTGTTCGGTTGCGCGTCTGGCCTTACCCTGTGGAATCAGATAATTACGCGCATAGCCATTTTTTACTTTGACGATGTCGCCCAATTGACCTAGGTTAACGACTTTTTCCATTAAAATGATTTGCATAGTAATGCTTCCTTAGTGCTGATCGGTATAAGGCAGTAGCGCCAAAAAGCGCGCATGCTCTATTGCGGTACTGAGCTGCCGCTGATAAAAAGCACGCGTGCCAGTAATGCGTGCTGGAATAATTTTGCCATTTTCGTTAATGAAATCTTTGAGAATCTCAATATCTTTGTAGTCGACTTTTTTGATGCCTTCCGCGGTGAAGCGACAGAATTTTTTGCGCTTGAACAACGGACGGTTGGCTTTTTTATCTCTTTCTTTATCTTTACTGTCTTTGCGTCTTGTGAAACGTGTCATATCAATTCCTATTAACGATGAATATTAAACGAGTATCACGCTATTGGCATGTAATATCAGTTGTGAATTGACGCTGCTTCTTTTGTTGAGAAAACCTTGCAATTTTACCGAAGCGCCTACCTTGAATTCAGCGACGGTCAAAGCCAGTTGCCCAAGAACAACAACGAACAATTCTAAAAATACTTTCCTAGGTATCTCCGCCTCTACCTGCTTGGATGCATGACTAATCGTGAATTCGATCACAGCAGTACCACCAGGCGTATAGCGCAAAACGCCGAATTTAATAATTTTCCCACTGATGATGGTTTGATTACAATCCAATTACGTACGATAACTTCAAATTAAGCAGCAACTCCGGGTTCGCCTTCATCGTCAGTCGAATCGGTGTCACTTGATTCGGCATCCGAAGCGCTAGAATCGGCTGGGATACTTTTTTCACTTTGACGCATCATTACAGAAGGTTCTGTTACAGGCCCCTTGGTGCAAAGTGTCAGATGTCGCAGCACAGCATCGCTAAATTTAAATGCATTTTCCAAATCGCTCAGCGCTTCTTGATTACATTCAATATTCATCAGAACATAATGCGCTTTGTGGACTTTTTGGATTAAGTACGCTAATTGGCGTCTTCCCCAATCTTCAACGCGATGGATTTTGCCATCTTTTGCTGTAATAATGCCGCGATAGCGCTCGATCATTGCTGGTACTTGCTCACTTTGATCAGGGTGAACAATAAAAACGATTTCGTAATGTCTCATAGGGTCCTTATGGTTAATAATACCTCCCATCGTTGCTGCTATGTGGTGAGGCAAGGTTGTGAAAAGCATTGCATTGTACTGAATCGATAAGGAAATATCAAATCTATTCAAACCTCATGCAATGATAACCAGCAATCAATGCATTGAAGGGATTAAGATATTTCTTACATTGCGATGAACTCCAGCGTGGATGGCCATGAACTGGTAAAATTTTATTTCTTGAAAGCGTTTTTGCGCATTATTGGTACAAATAGTAAAAATAATAGACAGACTTATGAAGGCTAAGCAATGCTGTTAATGATTGATAACTACGATTCTTTTACTTACAATTTAGTGCAGTATTTTGCCGAATTGGGTGAAAGGATTGTCGTATTTAGAAACGATCAAATCACCGTCGATAAAATTGCGGATCTGAACCCCGATCGTATTGTTATTTCACCGGGTCCTTGCACTCCTAACGAAGCAGGCATTTCGCTTTCAACCATTGACGAATTTGCTCGTGATATCCCCATTTTAGGCGTTTGCTTAGGGCATCAGAGCATCGGACAAGCGTTTGGTGGTAAAATCGTTCACGCCAAACAGTTGATGCATGGCAAAACCTCAGCGATCTATCATCACAATACTGGCGTGTTTCGAAATTTGCCTAACCCATTTATTGCTACGCGATATCATTCGCTGGTGATCGAGCGTACGTCATTGCCGGATTGTCTAGAAGTAACCGCGTGGACTGAAGACGGTGAAATTATGGGAATTCGGCATAAAACATTAGCAATCGAAGGCGTTCAATTTCATCCGGAGTCTATCCTCAGCGAACATGGTCATCAATTACTACAAAATTTCCTCAATCACTGATCGCCCTTTGTAATTCAAAAAATATCATGGCACCCCAAGCTGCTTTGCAACGCATTATTGCGCACCAAGAAATTCCTTACGAAGATATGGTGGTTTTAATGCAGCAAATCATGCAAGGCGAAGTTTCCGCTGTGATGATCGCTGCTATTCTGTCGGGATTACGCACCAAAAAGGAAACCATTGGAGAAATTGCCGCTGCTGCTCAAGTCATGCGCGAATATGCTACGCAAGTGCCGGTAAAAGATGCAGGGCATTTAGTGGATACCTGTGGAACGGGAGGAGATTCTGCTCACACGTTTAATATTTCCACTGCCGCAGCGTTGGTTGCTGCCGCAGCAGGTGCGCAAGTGGCCAAACACGGCGGACGATCGGTGTCGAGTAAATCAGGAAGTGCTGATGTACTGGAAGCACTCGGTGTTAACTTGAACCAAACGCCGCAGCAAATTGCACAAAGTATTGAAGAAATTGGCGTGGGATTCATGTTTGCGCCCAATTATCACAACGCCATGAAACATGCCGCGCCGGTACGACGCGAACTGGGTGTTAAAACCCTATTTAATATTTTAGGTCCGCTGACTAATCCGGCAGGTGCCAAAAAACAAGTACTCGGTGTGTTTAACATTGATTTGGTTGAAATACTGGCACGTGTTTTACAACGGCTTGGCAGTCAGCATGTATTGATCGTGCACGGCAGCGACGGTCTCGATGAAATTACCATTACAGGTGAAACTCATATCGGGGAACTCAAAAATGGCGATATTGAGCTCTATACCATCAAACCAGAAAATTTTGGATTTCCATCAGCATCCATTGAAAAACTTCAAGTTGACGATGCCGAGCAAGCCAAATTGATGCTGCTGTCAGTGCTGGAAAACCAAGCAGGCGCTGCGCGCGACATCGTAGCACTCAATGCAGGTGCTGCCATCTATGCATCCGGTGTTACAAACAGCATGAGCGATGGGATAGCAAAAGCACAAAAAGCGATCGAAAGCGGTGCTGCATTGAAAAAACTGCACGAACTGGTCGCATTAAGTCAGAAACACATTACGAAATAGCCTCATGTCCGATATTCTAAAAAAAATTCTAGCCGTCAAAAAACAGGAAGTAGCTACCGCTAAAGCTACCAAACCACAATCGCTATTGACGCGACAAGTACAATCGATAGAGCCTCCACGAGATTTTGTTGCAGCGATCCGAAAAAAAATCGCTTCTGGACAATCGGCGGTGATTGCTGAAATCAAAAAGGCCAGCCCTAGCAAAGGAATATTACGTGGATCTTCTTCGTCGAACGGAGCAACCTACGAATTTGTACCCGCCGAAATCGCAGCAACCTATGCGAAACATGGCGCTGCCTGCCTATCAGTACTGACCGATCAACAATTTTTCATGGGCAGTTCTGATTACTTGCAACAAGCGCGTGCGGCCTGCAATATACCAATACTGCGCAAAGATTTTTTGCTAGAAGAATATCAAGTGGTGGAAGCAAGAGCGATGCAAGCCGATTGCATTTTGTTGATTGTCAGCGCTTTTCTCATGGAATATGGTGAAAATTTGACCGATTCGCACAGTAACGCCGTATCAAGTATGTTACGGTTGGAAGAGCTGGCGCATTCGTTGGGAATGGCAGTGCTGGTAGAGGTACACGATGCAATGGAGTTAGCACTGGCATTACAGCTTACCACCCCACTCATCGGAATCAATAATCGCAATTTACGCACGTTTGCAACAACGCTTGATACTACGCTGCAGTTATTAGACTCGATACCTGCGAATCGAATCGTAGTAACGGAGAGTGGCATACATACTAGCTCGGATGTTGCTTTGATGCGACAACACCATGTTCATACGTTTCTGGTGGGTGAAGCCTTTATGCGTGCGCAAGATCCTGGAAAAGAATTGCAAAAACTATTTTTCTAGCGCAGTATCCCTAATCCTGTTATCGCTTTTTCAATTACTTATTATGAGCATGCAACCATCTGAACCCACTGTAAAGAAATCATCAAATATGGAATGGTCACAAGTACTTCTGATTATTATCGTAACAATCTTCATCACAATCGGCGTTACCTATTGGGTACTCAAAACCTATGTATTTACCACCTCTTTTACACCGATAGTGCTCAGCGATAAAGAAGAGAAAAGCCTTCAAGCGAAGCTGCATGCGATAGGCTATGACCCGGATTTTTCAAGCGGACAGATCAATAAACCCAATAAAGCACAGTTTGATCGTGATGGAAACCTCGTTCCAGAAGCCTACTCAGAAAAAGATGCGGTGCGCGAAATCACTTTTACCGAACGCGAACTCAATGGGCTATTGGCTAAAAATACTGATCTGGCGCAAAGATTGGCTATCGATCTGGCCGCTAATCTGGTCAGCGCAAAACTACTGGTTCCACTGGAAGAAGATTTTCCTGTGCTTGGTGGCAAGACGTTACGACTCAATGCAGGTATCGGGATGGCATACGAAAATGAAAAACCGGTCATTATTCTGAAAGGCATCAGCGTGATGGGCGTTCCCATACCGAATGCTTGGTTGGGAGGATTGAAAAATATCGATCTTGTCAGCGAATTCGGTGTGGATCCTGGGTTCTGGAAATCCTTCTCGCAAGGTGTCGATCATATTCAAGTCACAGATGGTAAGATCAATATCAAATTGAAAGAATAAGCGTTAATAGCCAAACAATTTTTTGTCTTATCTTCACATCATTTTTTGAATTCATTCACTATGGAATCCGTATCAAAATTACTCGAAAAATCTCAACAGCGTGCTCAAGAATTGGCTTTACCTTATCAAGGAGCACTGTTACCTGCCGAAGCGTATCAAATTCTGCAACAAGATAAATCTGTGCAATTGGTCGATGTGCGCTCACAAGCAGAATGGGATTGGGTCGGCCGAATTTCAGGCGCAATAGAAATTGAACTACGATCTTATCCGGGCATGCAGCCCAACGCCGATTTCTTGAACGAGTTAGCTCAAAAAATTGATAAAACCAAGCCAGTGTTTTTTCTATGTCGCAGTGGTGTACGCTCCAATGCCGCAGCCGCTATAGCCTGTGAAGCTGGTTTCTCAAGATGTTACAACATCTTAGAAGGATTTGAAGGCGATAAAGACGAAAACGGTCATCGCGGAAATGTTTCCGGTTGGAAAGCGGCTGGATTACCTTGGATGCAAAGTTAAGATAGACCGCTGAGCAGTATCGTCGATACAAGCGACGAAAAGCAGCGTAGCTGCTGACTTTCCCTAATAATCATTTCGTTAGAACCTGTTGTATCGACGCTTTGATTTATTGCAATGACTGACCATTCATCATGCGGGTTCGCTAGCAGCAACACCCTTGTGGAAGGTTCCATAGACATAAACCGGAATCGACAGGTCGCCCAAATGCTTGGTAATCAGTGGATTGACTTCATCCCAATTCAAACCACCGACTCCGGTAGCTAAGCGAGGCAAGGCAAGGCTATGAAATTTTTCTGCGTCTATCAACCGGTGCAGTTCGCGCAACGCATGATTCACATTCTCGATAGTTGCTTTTCCTGGCTTGGAATTATGATCAAGAGCAGCGTTCTGCGTAAATAGGCTAATGATGCGAGCGCCTTCCGTGCCACCCCATACCCAGGCACTGCCCGCTTTGGGATGCGTGGTTTGACAGAAATGACGAAAATCTTTATACATGGATGGCCACTGTTCTCTTAAACTGAGTGCCAAACCAGAGGAGAAAGGATCATTTGAAGCAACGCCATGAGCAATGGCCTGTGCTTTCGAAAGTAAAATATCGCCGGTAACGTAATGGATCATCGAATTTATATAATAAGTGAAAAAAGAAACCTGTTAACTACCGATTAAATGTACAGAAAGATAAACCAAGCGTCAACCGAAAGGCTTATATAATCTGCATCGGACGAGGCGAGATAGCCTTAGGTGTCAGAAATCTTGGGAGATTTTACAAAGCGCTTGAAGCGTCCGGCGATGATCTCAAACAAGCTAATCATATTGCCGAGAGAAATTGCCGAATACGGCAGATTATTAAGAGCCGCTCTTCGGTTTATTTGACCCTATAAATGATCCTTGCTACATTCCGGCGGTATTGCCGGAAATATTTATCTTATTTTTATGCCTTCTATGACTGACACAAACTTGACCCCATGGTTGCCTGACAACGATCCGCAGCGTGTTTTATTGCACAATGAAGTGCATGCTCGACTGAGTCAGCGCATTCAACTACCGGCATTGATCATCTATGTAGTGGTTATCAATGAGGGTGTTACACGCGAACAAGAGTGCGAACATTTGCGTCGTCTTCCCGGGCAGCAAATGCTGATGTTGGAGCAACTGCAAAATAATTTTTTATTTTTAAAATTGCAAGGCTACACCTTGCGATGGGAACGCCATACTGAGTTCACACGTTATTCACTGGTGCAACATCTGCCCGATGCCGCGTTATTGGGAGCCACCGATCCACAACTACTCTCTTATATCCCTCTGCCGAGTAGCTGGTTAGCGGAAATTCCAGGGCGTACTTTTGCCGCAGTAAAAATTGCCATGATGCACGGTAATTTACAACAATCGGATGAGTTGCTCACTCAAGCCAGTAAATGGTTCGGCGGCAATGCAGTAGTCGCCTCGCTCATCGGTCGGCAAGAACATTCATTGGCGGTCACAGATTTTATGCTGCGCCCCAGCGGTTTTGAACGCATCCTAATTGTTATGTCGGCGGATGCTTCTGAAACACGCGCAGGTAGAGTTCTACAGCGCTTGCTGGAAATTGAAACTTATCGATTGATGGCATTGCGTAGCTTACCGATGGTCAAGCGGCTTATGCCTGAATTAACCGATGCCGAACGTCTATTGGCTGAAATAACTGCGCAGTTAGAAAACAAAGCCGTTTCGGATCAGGAATTGCTGGATACGCTCACGTTACTGGCAGCGCGCATTGAGCGGGCAACGGTCGAGCATGGATACCGCTTTGCTGCAACCCAAGCGTATAACAAGCTGGTATTGCAACGGATCGCTGATTTGCATGAAAAAGCCATTCCCGGAACGCAAACAATCGGAGAATTCATGCAACGAAGACTTTCTCCCGCTATTGCCACGGTAGAAGCAACCGCTCAACGTTTGGGTCATCTATCGTCGCGCGTTTCACGCGCTAGCGCATTATTGCGCACCCGGGTCGATATTGTTACGGAAACGCAAAATCAACAGTTGTTGGAGAAATTGACACGCGGCCAGGAATTACAATTAAGACTGCAAAGTACTGTAGAAGGGTTATCCATTGCGGCAATATCGTATTACGTCGTCAGCTTGTTGCTTTACGTCGCCAAAGCAGGCAAAGCGGCTGGATTGCCCATTCATCCGGAGCTGGTAACTGGCGCGCTAATCCCAGTCGTGCTATGGATAGTATGGCGAACTACGCGGAGAATTCACGACAAATTTTTTAAACCACATTAATTTTGATGTGGGGTGAGAGATGATAGGAATTCTTGAAGTATCCCAAAACAAGGCAGCTTGTTAAGCTCCGGGCAGGCGTTTAAAGCCATACTACAACGTCTTTAACCGCTATGGTACTGTCACGCGTGAGGCAAATTCCTGGCGTCTGGTGCGTTTCAGTATGTCATCAATCGTTGGCCGGCTGACGTGGAAGCGTTTCACCAGCTGCGTCACTTTCCACAACCACAATCGATCGAATCATTCATCACGCAACCATCATTGAATTCGACAGTGAAAGCTATAGGAGAAAAAACCAGAAAAAAAATCATGACATAATAAAAAACTCAACCGACCATCATCGTTGTTGTGTAATCGACCATAATAATACGAGACAAATTCACCGATCATTGGTATGAAACAGTGTTTGAGGGGCATGCTTTGCAAGTATGGAATTTTAAAACTTTTCAGTGATCCCTAGCGGTGGCACTTAAAACGGTAACAATCCATAAAAATAAGGAGATAGAATGAATGGTGTAGATTAGCTATTGCGTTTGGCGTGATATATTGCGTCATTTCGAACGTATGGTTGTAATTAAAGGCCCCCCTCCGAGATGACTATGAATTCGATAGAGACCGCAAAAAAAATTATCGAGAGCAGTGGCAATTCGTTTCACTCCCAGGTTGCTCAATGGCTAAAGGCGAATGAGTGGCGTGTTCTTATTAGCCCTTACTACATGGATCAATCACAAAATAAAGCAC
The DNA here is from genome assembly GCA_044228295.1 of Nitrosomonas sp. Lineage (GTDB taxonomy): Bacteria > Pseudomonadota > Gammaproteobacteria > Burkholderiales > Nitrosomonadaceae > Nitrosomonas. Next base: position 17,275 of record JBGAVE010000016.1, on the reverse strand, counting down.
GAGAGATCGATCTAATAGCAGAGCGAAATGTTCCGATCAACGGTGAGTTTTGCCAATGGATTGGCGATGTCGTGATTCGAATGTACATTGAGTGCAAGTACGTCTCCTCACACTCGGTGTTTTGGTTTACGGAGAAAGACAAGGATTCCGCCGTAAAACTCGTTTGCCGTAGTGGGGGCTTCCGGGTGGATAACGACTCTACCTTCCAACATCATTACCTATCAACTAGTGATGCCGTAGCAAAGCTTTTCGCTACTGATACAAAGTCGCAAGAGCAAGATCCATTTTATAAAGCACTCAATCAAGTGTTGAATGCGTTTGTAAGCATGCAATCACGTCCACCGATCATCTCAGCGCATTACGGCCAAAGGAAGAGGATACGTCTCGACTATCCAGTTGTTGTATGTAGCAATTTCGATAGATTTTTTCGTACAGATTTTCTTAGGAACTCTGATCCAGAAAGAATCTCAGAAAATTTTCAACTAGAAGTGCAGTATGCATACACAGATAAATCAAATAACCCTCGTGACGACTACTTCTTGATCGACTTTGTCGAGTATGGTCAGCTTAAAGAATTCTGTAAGAAACTGATTCAGAATGGTGAATTCTCAGCCTCTCTATCGCGTTAGATCTAATACTTCGTTTCACCGATCTGGAGTCTAGCTCAGCTTTTGAATGGTCTGATAAGTCGCTATCTGCTTTTCCGCTCATTCATGTTGTCCTACGTGAATTTTCGGCTACCCGAGTGCACTTCTTTTGTTCATGATTTTTCATAAAAACAGCGAATGCTTGCGGAGAGACTACGGCACTAGAAAATAACAAACCGAGGTAATCACCAATACCCCGATAAAGTTGAGCATGAGTCCTTCACGGACCATGTGTGCAATTGGAATCTTGTCAGTACCAAAAACAATCGCATTGGGTGGCGTGGCAACAGGTAACATGAAGGCGCAACTGGCGCTCATTGCAGCAGGTACCATCAGTAAAGCAGGATCAAATCCAGCGGCCAAAGCAGCAGGGGCAAGAATTGGCATCAACAAAATGGTGGTGGCTGCATTGCTGGTTGTTTCGGTCAAAAATGTTACTGCCAGCGCAATCGTTACAATGATAATCAGTGGATGTAGGTTAGAAAGAACGGCTAATTGCTCTGCGATAAATTTGGACAAGCCGGATTCGACAAATGCTTGGGCAATTGTAATCCCCGCCGCAAAAAGTAATAAAATCCCCCAAGGAATTTTGACCGCTGATTCCCAATGGAGGAGTTTTCCTCCACGACCATTGGGAATCAAAAACATTATGATAACGCTAACCAATGCAATGGTTGCATCGGTTGCATTTTTCAAACCTAACCAGGTAGTCCAACCGCCCAATGGTTCAAACCGTGTTATCCAGGCAAGCACGGTGATGCCAAAAACCATCAAAACACGTCGTTCTTCAGGGCGCCAAGAACCTACTTGCGGCATTTCCAGCTTGCCGACATAAATCAAATTTCGTGTTAACCACAAACCAGCAAGAGGCACCATCAGAAATACCACCGGAACTCCCCACATCATCCACTGGGAAAAACTCACCGATAGTCCTGTAAAATTCTGGTATTCCTGCATAAAAATTAAATTGGGTGCCGTATCAATAGGCGTACCTATGCCGCCAATGCTGCTGCCATAAGCAATGGAAAGTAAAAGTGGCAATGCAATTTTTTTATCTGGGCTTTGATCAATAACCGCCAACGCCAGAGGTAACATCATCAGCGTCGTTGCGGTATTGGAGATCCACATGCTGAGTAACGCGCAGGCACACATAAAACCGAACACAATTCGCTTGCTGCTATTGCCCCCGATTAGATTGATTAACCCTAATGCAAGACGCCGATGCGTGCCAGATTGGGCCATGGCAACCGAAATCATAAAACCACCCAGCATCAGTAAAATCAAATCATTGCCAAATGCTTTGGCAACTTCTTCCTTGGATAAAACGCCCGTAAGCGGAAAAAACGTGATGGGAATAAGCGAAGTGGCAGGGATTGGTATCGGTTCAAAAATCCACCAAACGACGCACAAGATGACAATGGCGGCTGTCCAGCAAGCATCCGCAGGCCAGCCGGAGATATTCATGCTAGTGGCGACGGCCGCAGCCAGTAGTGGACCGCAAATTAATACCCAGAACTGTTTATTTGGCATATCAATTCCTGCAGCGCAGGTTGTTTGCAACGGTGAGTTGTTTTATTAACTGCAAAGGTCTCATAAAATACCCATACTCTACCGCCCTCATCAGGCGGTGAAAAATCATCTTCATCCACTTAACCCTAACTTTTGCATCAATTCCTTAATCCTCATGACTCGTTGATTGATATCTTGAATCTTGACCTGTACTCTTAATCGATCTTGTCCGGCCAGCGAATATTCGCGACCACTCTGAATTAACTGAATAATTTTCAGTGAATCGATAGGAGGGTTCGCAATGAACTGAATTTGAATGCTATCGGTGCTGGCGTCGATACGGGTTATGCCAAGCGGTTTAGCAGCAATGCGCAAACGATGGCAGTCCAACAAAGCGCGAGCCGGATTGGGTAACAGCCCAAAGCGGTCGATCAATTCGCGTTGCATGTCGTCGAGTTGTTCATCGCTATCGCAATTGGCCATACGTTTATACAGTACCAAACGTTCATGAATATCATGGCAATAATCTTCCGGCAGCAGCGCCGGAACATGCAAATTAATTTCCGTTGCCACACCCAGTGGGTGCTGCATATCCGGTTCTTTACCTTGTTTCAAAGATTGAATCGCGGTATCTAGCATTGCACTGTATAAACTAAAACCGACTTCCTGCATTTCGCCACTTTGCGATTCGCTCAAAACTGCGCCCGCGCCACGAATTTCCAAGTCGTGCATCGCTAGATAAAAGCCCGATCCTAGTTCTTCCATTGCTTGAATAGCTTCCAAACGTTTTTTCGCTTGCGAGCCAAGCGCTTCTTCAGGCGGCGTTAGTAAATACGCATACGCTTGGTGGTGTGATCTACCTACCCGGCCCCGCAATTGATGCAATTGCGCCAAGCCAAATTTGTGCGCGTTGTTGATCAGAATGGTATTGGCGCTGGGTATATCGATACCGGTTTCGATGATGGTGGTGCATAATAAAATATTGAAGCGTTGTTGGTAGAAATCACGCATGACGTGTTCCAGTTCGCGTTCCGGCATCTGTCCATGAGCAATGTGAATTCGCGCTTCAGGCAATAAGTTGGCTAATTTCTCATACATCACCTGTATGGTACTCACCTCGTTATGCAAAAAATAAATCTGCCCGCCGCGCTTTAATTCTCGCAAACACGCTTCACGAATAATGCCAAGCGAAAAACTGCTGACGAAAGTACGAATTGCTAAGCGACGCTGCGGAGCCGTAGCGATAATAGAGAAATCACGCAATCCTTCCAGTGACATCGCTAAAGTACGCGGAATCGGGGTAGCTGTTAGTGTTAACACGTCAACTTCAGCGCGCAGTTTCTTCAGTTGCTCTTTCTGCCGAACACCAAAGCGATGTTCTTCATCGATAATAACCAATCCTAGATTTTTAAAATGAACCTCTTTCTGAATCAATTTGTGCGTGCCGATAATGACATCAATTTCTCCTTTCGCAAGTCCAGTAATCGCTTGCGTTTGCTCTTTGGCGGAACGAAAACGAGATAATTCGGCAATTTTCACTGGCCACTGATCGGCAATTAAACCAAAACGGTCGGAGAAGTTTTGAAAATGTTGTTCGGCGAGCAATGTGGTTGGAACCAGAACAGCAACTTGTTTTCCATCGGCAACGGCTACAAAGGCTGCGCGCAGCGCTACTTCGGTTTTGCCAAAACCGACGTCACCGCAGATCAATCGATCCATCGGTTTACCCGAAGTCAAATCAGCGATCACCGAATTGATTGCCGCAGCTTGGTCGGCGGTCTCTTCGAAACCAAATCCTTCCGCAAACGCATCATAATCGTGCTGTCGTATGGTAAATGCGTGACCTTCGCGTGATGCGCGTTGGGCATATAAATTCAATAATTCTGCTGCGGTGTCACGCACTTGCTCCATAGCCTTGCGTTTGGCCTTATCCCACTGACCGCTGCCCAGTTTGTGTAGCGGAGCGGATTCGGGCGCTGCACCGCTGTATCGACCGATCAGATGTAATTGAGAAACCGGTACGTATAACTTGTCGCCACCTTCATATTCCAGTGATAAAAACTCGCTCAACGAGCCGGGATCTCCCTCACCAACATCCATACTGACCAAGCCCAGATAGCGGCCGATGCCATGCTGTTCGTGCACCACCGGATCTCCAGGTTTGATTTCAGAAAGATCACGCAAAATATTATCGGTTGACGTTACTTTGCGAGATTCACGTTCGCGGCGTCCGTGCACATGCGTGGCATACAATTCACTTTCTGTAATTATCGCTAAACGCTGTTGCGGCAAAAGGAAGCCATTGTGCAGCGGTGCTACACTCAACATAAAAGGCAAGGTGCTGTCAATAAACTCTTGATAACTCTGACAACTCACAGGATGCAGATCGTACTGATTGAGGTATTCGGCAATTAACTCTCGTCTGCCGATACTCTCGGCTAATAGCAAAACACGCCCGTCACTGTGCATAAATTGCGTGACGAATGCATTGAGTTTTTCCAGTGGATTTTCTGCGTGCCGGTTAACTTGAACAGACGGTAAAACTTCACCGACAAGATTTTTGACTGGCTTGGTTACGGTTTCTTGAGGAGCGATTTCGATTCGCGCATAGGGCTTTAGCTGCGCAAAAAAAACATCGCTGGGCAAAAATAATTCAGTCGGGGGCAGTAACGGCCGCTCGACATCCGCACGTAATAATTGATAACGCGATTGTGTGTCGCGCCAAAATTCATCGATGATTGACCGTACATTTTGATGCAAGCAAACCAGAGTTTCTTTAGCCAGATAATCGAATAGCGTTGCTGTCTGCGCAAAAAATAACGGCAGATAATACTCAATTCCCGCAGGCGTTAGCCCCTTACTAATATCTTTATAAATTTGCTTCTTGGAAGGATCGCCTTCGAATTGCTCGCGAAACTTACCACGGAAAAAAGTACGGCCAGCCTCATCGAGCGGAAATTCGCGCGCGGGTAACAAACGGATTTCATTGACGGGATAAATACTGCGCTGCGTATCGACATCGAATGTGCGAATGGTATCGATCTGATTAGCCAGTAAATCAATCCGATAAGGCAGCGGGCTTCCCATCGGAAACAAATCGATTAACCCGCCTCGAACACTATATTCACCGGGTGAAAAGACTTGCGTCACATGCGAATAACCTGCTAGCGTCAATTGGCTTCGCAAACTTGGTACATCAAGCTCTTCTTTCTGCTTCAAAAAAAACGTATGCGCTGCCAAAAATTCACGTGGTAACATGCGATAAAGCGCTGTGGTAACCGGCGTAATCAATACATCGCAAGCACCGATCATCACTTGATATAGCGTAGCCAAGCGTTCTGATACCAAATCATGATGCGGAGAAAACACATCGTAAGGCAATGTTTCCCAATCGGGCAGCAAATGCGTTTTGAGTTCTGGCGCAAAATAAGGAATTTCTTCAAACAAGCGTTGCGCATCAAGCGCATTGGCGGTAATGATGACCAGCGGTTTCGCTTGCTGCCCGATCTGCGCGAAAAATAGCGCGTCTGCGGAACCAAAAAAATTGGGGTAACGTGCTATGGAGCCAAGTTCTGGCAATGGGTATAGGAGGCGCATGATTTTAAACTAAAGGCGTGAAAAATTCTGATTTGCAATTTTAGCTAAACATTTAACAATCTCGAATTTTCACCCTCTGATCTAGAAGAATTATCCTATCGTGGTCGATTAGATGTTCTAGCGTTTGGCTAAAAATTAAGGTTGTCCGATTGGCGGTCAACGTTCTGAATGCTTGGAAGATAGTTTCATTATTGAATACTTCTCGATCAAAAATTTCATCCAAAATGATAATGGCAGGTTTTTTTAATAATGCACGCGCGATAGCAATGTGTATGCGTTCCAATTTTTGAATTTTAATACCAACCTCATCGACTTTAGTTTGCAGACCTCGGGGCATCTTTTTGATGAAAGTCGTCGCTCCGGATTTTTGTGTAGCCGATGTGATTTCTGCTTCATTTGCGCAACGCAGCGTTCCGTATGCAATATTGCCGGCAATCGTGTCATCAAGCCATAAGCTATTTTGCGAGATGAAGGCAACATTGGTATAAAAATCTGCTACTTTAATATCCTGTAGCAATCTATCATCAAGCCATATGTTGCCAGACGCTGATGTTTGGAAACGCAAAATCAAATCAATTAATTCATTTTTTGCAACGACAGAATAGTTTGTGAAAACAATTTTTTCACCGGGTTGTATGGTCAGATCGAGCAAGCACATGCGCTGATTCATATGACCCCACTGAAGCTGTTCAAAACGTAATTTCCCCTGAACAACCGTTAGAGGTTGCGTTCCCATATCTATATCTGATGCTTGCTCAAGAAATGAAAATACCTTTTCTAAGTGCTTGGTATCAATTTTTAATTCAACCACACTATTGCCAATTTTGCGCATCGATAGAAACAGCAATACAGTCGCCGCAACGAGCGCAATCATTTCTGCAACATCCGATCCAGTGTGAACTATATCGAGCGTAAGCAAATAAAGGCTTAGAATGATCATACAAACGGCCAGTATCTCCTCTAAAAATCTGATGATTAACTTAACAATCGTTTTATGTCGGTTCTTTTCAAAAATAGATACTACGGTTTTACTAAATCGATGACTTTCACACGATTGCCCTTGGTACAGTTTAATTTCTTTATAGTATTGAATAGATTCAATCGGGTAATCAATTAGATTGTTAAATGATTCGCGGTATTCTTCATTTACTCTTTTCAGCTGATCAGAGGCAATCTGATTAACAAAGATTAGAGCAGCGGTTAATAACAAAGACAGCAAAAGAAAACTTGGGTGCAAATAAGCAATACAAGCACCTAATCCGAGAATGATGAAAAACTCCTTCACCAATAAGATGAGCTTTTCTACTGTCACCAAGTTGATTTGAATGGCATTTCTAAATAATGCACTCATTTTCTTTTGCTGACTAAAATCTTCCAATTGACGAATAGATAAAGTTAGTAATTTATCGAGGATTTCACGGTGAAAATTGACTCCAAATCTACTCGAAATCTTATCCGTGAGATAATCTCCTAAAAAATTAACTATCGCTCGTGCCGCACCGAGCGCTAAGATCATTAACAGTGATTGTTGCACCAATTCCCAGTTTTTTTCTGCCAAAATGTTGCTCAGTAAATACTGAATGGCAATAGGAAAAAGCGCAATGATGATTGCGCCCATCAAGAAAACAAACAGCAAAAGCAAAATTAACTTCCACTGAAGCGTCAATTTCTGGATTAATGAGCGATAGATTTGATAAAAATACATCATTTGACAATTTTACCTTAACACGAGAAAAACTGAGCTTTGCAATTATCCAGGCTCCCTGTGTAAATATAGTACAATCCGCTATTCGCTCTTTGACTGACGGTTTACCGAATACATAAAAGACGATAAAAAAATAAATGCTCAAATTTTATTTATGTCCATCATTAATAGTTTAACCGCAACAAAAACCACTCAGAAACCGATCTTTCCTAAACGCAAAGGAATCGTATTAGCGGGAGGCACAGGCACACGGCTTTATCCCATCACTCAAACGATATCCAAGCAATTGCTACCGGTTTTCGATAAACCAATGATTTATTATCCATTGAGTACCTTGATGCTGGCAGGTATTCAAGACATTTTGATTATTTCAACGCCGCATGATATGCAGCATTACCAAAAGCTTTTGCATGATGGAAAACGGTGGGGATTAAACATTTCATATGCCGATCAACCTAAACCGGATGGACTTGCGCAGGCATTTATTATTGGCGAAGCATTCATTGGAGGTGATTGCTCTGCGTTGGTATTGGGCGACAATATTTTTCACGGACACGATCTTCATCTTTTATTGACACGCGCCATGGCACGCACAGAAGGTGCGAGTGTATTCGCTTATCATGTGCATGATCCGGAACGCTATGGTGTAGTTGAATTTGACAGTAAAGGCAATGTTGTTAACTTGGAAGAGAAGCCGAAAAAACCAAAATCGCATTATGCTGTTACCGGATTGTATTTTTATGATCAATGCGTTATTGACTATGCAAAAAATCTTAAACCATCAACACGAAATGAGCTGGAAATTACTGATTTGAATCGTATCTATTTAGAAAATTCAGCGTTACACGTAGAAATTATGGGGCGAGGATATGCGTGGTTGGATACTGGCACGCCGGAATCTTTATTGGATGCGAGCCAGTTTGTTGCCACGATTGAAAACCGTCAGGGTTTAAAGATCGCGTGCCCAGAAGAAATCGCTTTCAAACAAAATTGGATCGATGCGCAACAATTGGAACGCTTGGCACAACCTTTAGCTAAAAACGGTTATGGGCAATATTTGTTGGAAGTTCTAAAACGTGAGTTTTAGCTAATAATTTTTTACCTCATAAAATGAAAGCAACATCCCTGACTATTCCCGAAGTAATTGTATTTGAACCACGAGTTTTCGGAGATTCTCGCGGATTCTTTTTCGAAAGCTTTAATCAGCGACAGTTTGAATCAGCGATCGGCTATTCCGTCAATTTTGTACAAAATAATCACTCACGTTCCGTCCAGCATGTTCTTCGGGGTCTGCACTATCAAATCAAGCAACCCCAGGGAAAACTGGTACGCGTCGTAGTTGGCGAAGTATTTGACGTTGCAGTCGATATTCGTCGCTCATCCCCTACTTTTGGGCAATGGGTCGGAGAAAATCTCAGCGCTGAAAACAAAAAACAGTTATGGATTCCCCCAGGATTTGCACATGGATTTATCGTACTGTCGGATCACGCCGAATTTTTATACAACACGACCGATTACTGGGCACCGGAATACGAGCGTTGTATCTTGTGGAGCGATAAAACGCTGAACATTCAGTGGCCTACTATCGCCAGCAACCCTGTGCTCTCTGAAAAAGACGCTCGAGGTGCAACGTTGGATACTGCCGAGGTATACGACTAACCGCTTGCATGGCTAAGCAGAAAACCATTTATTGTTGTAATGAATGCGGTGGTCAAACACTTAAATGGCAAGGACAATGTCCGCATTGCCAAGCATGGAACACCTTGATTGAGGCTGTTGCCGAGAAATCCGTATCTAGATTTAGCCCTCCGGCTACTATGAGCCAAGTACAAAATTTAAGTACCATCGAAACGTATGAAGAACCTCGCTTCTCTACTGGAATTGATGAATTGGATCGTGTACTCGGCGGTGGACTGGTTCACGGTGGCGTTGTGTTACTCGGGGGCGATCCAGGAATCGGTAAATCAACACTGTTATTACAAGCGCTAGCAAATATGTCGGTAGCGCATCCGGTTTTATATGTCAGCGGTGAAGAATCGGCACAACAAGTTGCATTGCGCGCAAGGCGCCTAACCCTAAATGTACAAGCAGTGCATTTATTTGCTGAAATTCAGTTGGAAAAAATTCAGGCCGTATTGCTAGAACGCAGACCGGCTATTGCTGTCATCGATTCAATCCAAACCATTTATTCAGAAGTACTGCAATCCGCACCTGGATCTGTTGCACAAGTGCGTGAATGCGCCGCACAATTGACACGTCTGGCCAAAGCCAGTGGAATTTGCATCATTTTGGTAGGACATGTAACCAAAGAAGGCGCCTTGGCCGGACCGCGCGTACTGGAGCACATGGTTGACACGGTATTATATTTCGAGGGCGATATGCACTCGAGTTTCCGCATGATACGCGCTTTTAAAAACCGCTTTGGCGCGGTCAATGAATTGGGTGTGTTTTCGATGGGAGAAAAAGGTTTACGTGAAGTCAAAAACCCTTCGGCGCTATTTCTTTCCCACCACGACGCCCAGGTAGCAGGTTCTTGCATCATGGTTACGCAAGAAGGTACTCGTCCGTTGTTGGTGGAAATTCAGGCACTCGTCGATGAAGCGCGCTCACCGAGTCCCAGGCGACTATGCATAGGCCTTGAACAAAACCGACTAGCGATGTTGCTGGCAGTATTGCACCGCCATGCCGGTATTCCTTGTTATGATCAAGATGTTTTCGTTAACGCGGTGGGTGGTGTCAAAATTAACGAACCAGGTGCTGATCTGGCGATTATATTAGCCATCGTGTCATCGCTAAAAAACAAGCCGATTGCAGAAAAAACCGTCGTGATGGGTGAAATTGGGCTCGCGGGTGAAATTCGTCCAGTACAACGCGGACAAGAAAGATTAAAGGAAGCCGCAAAATTAGGCTTTAAGCAAGCAATTATTCCGCTTGCAAATAAGCCCAAACAGATAATTCCTGAGATACAAGTCATTGCTGTTGCGCGTATTCGCGACGCGGTAACGCACATGCATTGATGGCTCAGAAAAATGACATCATGTGGCCAAAATTGAACCGAGAGCTAGGGTTGATGGCGGTGCTGTCGCTCACAGTGATCGCTGCTGCATTGCTATTATCCGCAGTATCACAACCGGATGATTATCATGATTTTGCCGATCAACGCAGCTTTTGGAGTGTTCCTAATTTTAATGATGTCATTTCCAATATCGCTTTTATCATCAGTGGCAGTGCCGGTCTTGTATTGTTATTTCGATTTTATACCAGCGCGACACCACAAGCATTTCATCATATTCGAGAATGTATTCCTTACGCGCTATTATTTTTGAGCGTAGTAGCAGCCGGTTTCGGGTCGACTTATTATCACTGGTCACCCGATAACGATCGTTTAATGTGGGATCGGTTACCCATTGCAATTAGCATCGTAACGCTGCTTTCTGCGACATTCACTGATCGTGTCAGCGTAAAACTTGGTTTATGGATATTATTACCACTGATCATTTTGGCCATAACAAGTGTTTTGTATTGGTATTGGACTGAACTGCAAGGCGTGGGAAATCTTAACTTATATATCGCTGTTCAGTTTTATTCGATTGTGTTGATTGCATGGGTAGGTTTGCGTTTTCCGTCACGCTATACGCATGGAACTTATATCTTTCATGTAATTGCATTGTATGGATTAGCAAAAATAGTCGAAATACTAGATGCACAAATCTTTACTTGGAGCAATGGGATCGTCAGCGGACATACTCTGAAGCATTTGATTGCAGCATTAGCTGCCTATCGAATAGTGCAAATGTTACGAAATAGAGTGCTTCTTGCTCGTTAAAAATATGCTGATCATGTTGATAGCGCACAGTTTGAGGTAAGACAAGTCGTAAGAATCTACAGCATCGCTGCTATAGATTCTTACTTAGAAATTATCCTTAAGGAACAGCGATCGATTTAGTAAGCTGATTATTGCCTTCATTTGATTCAGCAAACCGGTTTACATCATCTACGTCAGCCGTAATTGAATGATTACCACTAGGGATTATATAAGCCCCTCCATCCGTATCCGTACCGATTGTAACAGAAGCTCCTGCCGCCAATGGACCTGCAACGGAACCCCAGGTTTTTCCTTCCCCATCAACAGAGTACCCCACGCCAATAATTACACCGGCAGCGATACCTTTAGAACCTTGATTTTTAACTACGCTTGTAAAAATACCATTGCTGTAGGAAAGATTCGTCACTACTACATCAGGTAAAGATACTCCGGTAGCATTATTCACTGTAACATCAATAGCGGCTGTCGCTGTGTTTCCATCAGTGTCGCGCACGACAGCAGAAATGCTATGCGGTCCATCTGCAGCATTAGTGGTGTTCCAAACAACTGCGTAAGGTGGAACTGTGTCTTCATTACCTAAATTAGTTCCATCAATTTTGAATTGAACGCCAGCAACCCCCACATTGTCTGTTGCACTTGCCGAAATGTTGACTGAAGTGCCTGCAACGGTATTTCCTTGGCTAGGGGAAGTGATAGATACGGTAGGAATAGAGTTACCGACAGTTATTGGTACTGTAAGTTGATTATTACCTTCATTTGATTCAGCAAACCGGTTTACATCATCTACGTCAGCCGTAATTGAATGATTACCATTAGGGATTATATAAGCCCCTCCATCCGTATCCGTACCGATTGTAACAGAAGCTCCTGCCGCCAATGGACCTGCAACGGAACCCCAGGTTTTTCCTTCTCCATCAACAGAATACCCTACGCCAATATTTACACCGGCAGCGACAGCTTTAGAACCTTGATTTTTAACTACGCTTGTAAAAATACCATTGTTATAGGAAAGATTTGTCACTACGACATCAGGTAAAGATACTCCGGTGGCATTATTCACTGTAACATTAATAATGGTTGTCTCCGTGTTTCCAGCCGCATCCCGTGCAACTGCTGTAATAGTGTGGGCTCCATCGCTGACCGTATTGCTATTCCATACAACCGAATACGGTGCGGTTGTATCTTCCGGAATCGCAGCGCCACCTGAAACTGAAAACTTAACTCCCACGACCGCTACATTGTCCGATGCATTCGCGGAAAGATTAACCGAGGCGCCAGAGACAGTAGCACCACCTGCTGGAGATGTAATGGCAACCGTTGGTTTCGTCGTATCACCACCACCACCACCATTATTGGCAACTGTAACATTAATGGCGACCGTTGTTGAATTTCCCGCTGCATCTCTGGCGATTGCTGTAATAGTGTGCGGTCCGTCGCTTACCGTTGTACTATCCCATACAATGGAATAAGGCGCGACTGTATCTTCCGCAATCGGATAGGCTCCCGAAACCGAAAATTGCACTCCAGATACGCCAACATTATCTGTTGCATTAGCAGAAATAATAACGTTAGTGCCTGAAACCTGTACCCCATTATTAGGGGCAGTAATAGTAACCGTAGGTGCAACAACATCAGTTAGTCCACCCGTTACCGGTTTGGACAATATATTATTACTATAGTCTAGTTCAGTAATATTCCTTCTATCGTTTACATGAGCCGTCATTGAGTAATTACCACTCGGAATAACATAAGGGTCCTCAGACGTACCTATGGTTACAGATTGTCCTGGCGCAATAGCCCCCCCTATTCCTCCCCACGCTTTCCATTCATCATTCACAAGATATGCAACACTTACAGCTCCACTTGGTGTTGGAGCGGTCCCTTGATTCTTAACAGTGCTGGTAAATACGCCGTTTGCATAGGTTATGTCTGTTACAACGAGATCTGGGCTAAGACTGGTATTATTAACAGAAACATTGACACCCGCACTTGTTCGAGTATTCCCATCTGCATCTCGCGCCGTCGCAGTGATTGTATATGGTCCATCAGGTACTGTAGTGCTATTCCAGATAACGCTAAAAGGTGAGGTGGTATCTTCTGCGCCAATATTGTTACCATTTACCTTAAATTGAACTCCAACAACCCCGACATTATCTTCGGCATCTGCTGACACAGTAACAGAAGTACCACCAACCGTTGCATTTATTTGTGGTGCAGTTATGGAGACACTTGGGGATGTTCCGGCACCAATCTTAACGAATTTAGCAATCGAAGGAACGCCATTTCCGTTTAAAATGAAAAGCATATAATACCCTGGAGGAGCCACATTCGAATCAGAAGGCGCTGTTATATTCAATCCGCCAGCTGTTGCGGTAAAACTCAACTCGTTTATTACCTGTCCCATATTGAAAGAATGGGTTACGGAGCCGATCCTTATAACGGTAACTTTAGAAATAGACGCTGCATTAGGTGTTGTAACGAGAAACGAATTCCCATACTGTACATCCAAAGGTGCCGAAGTTATCGTTGGACGAGCTCCTTTAAACAAATAAGGGGGAGAAAATATTTCGACTTCAGGATGATCATTTCCGCCGGTACTAAAAACTCTCCCATCTGGCAATAGTAGCGCAGTTGAATGGTAAACTCTTGGAATCCCTGAGCTACTTGCTAATGTAGTCCACTGTTCAGTTGCTGGATCCCACATTTCAGCAGCATCAACGTGACCGGCAGGATCATTAAAACCAGACGAAGCTGTTCCTCCAGTCACTAGAATTTTTCCATCGGGTAGTAAAGTGGCGTTATGCTGACGACGGTTAAACTTCATTGGAGCAACCGTACGCCAACTTGGAGTTGGTTTATTAAGATCGATAACTTCAGCGCTATTTTTGGGAGGTTGCTGATCCCCCCCCATTGTAATAATTTTTCCAGGCGCATACATAACCGCGGTACCATAATCACGATATCCTCCTTGTCTAGTGGCGACAAAGCTCCACGCACCAGTACCAGACGTATTTAAATAGCGAGTTGTGGGCGATGCACCTGCATAAAACACTTTTCCATTGGGCGACAGAAACATTCTTGGATAATCATCTAACTGCATTTGTGCGCTTGTTAAATTTCTCCATGTTCCGCTAGACACCTGTAATACTTGCGGTAAGGGATTCACCCCAATAGTAGTATCGATATCACCCGAGATTGTTAAAACATCGCCATTTCCCAATACGGTCGTAGTAGGATACCAACGTCCGGCATTCATATTCGGCAAGGTAGTCCACGTATCGGTTAAATAATCATATTTGGACGCATTTGGTAATCCAACAAAATTTGAAATATGACCACCCGCCAGAAAAAGAGAGCCATCGGCTAATGATACATGCCCCACACAAAAAAGATCATAACCGGGCTTTGCTAGCGTAGTCACGCTATTATCCGCGGGATCCCATGACCGAGGGTCGTTCCCAGAAATACCAGCATCTCCAGGCCAAATCATAACTTTTCCGTTAGGTAGCAAATTAGCATGTACCGGAAAATATGGTAAGGAGGGTGTAATCAACTCCCATTGGCCGATGACATTATTTGCTTTCGCATTATTCAATAACGCGATCTGAGAAAATAAAAATAAAGGAAATACAATAAAAAAAACTCTATTTAGCGTAAATGAATTCTTAAACATAAGATTATTTTTTTGATATTTTTATAAGTGAAATTATCGTGTATGCACTAATCATAATAAAAACGTATGACAGATAAATTACATCGAATAGTTAAATACAATTCAAACTAACAACCAGCAAAACTCGATACCGCAAAGAATCTAATCTGCAAATGATATATCGAGCGTATTAATACATTTTTTGAGGGTATCAATCCTCGGTCAAAAATAAATAGCGAATTAAAACATAAAATTATTCACTAAAAACTCTACTGAGGAACGGTTGAAAAACTGAATTGTGCCCGAACGCTAATTTTTCCAACAGTCACCACAGAAGCTTCTTTCATCAGTATCCAAAAGCGACTCCATAACGCTCAGAAGTCCATCTCGTTTGATTCCTTGTGCCCTTTCTTACTTCAAAGGGCAATTTAGATTATGCAGCACCACGTTTTACTTATATAAAGCTATAACGCTTTTTTAATAGTAAAAATTCGTAACGGAAGTAGCTCTGAATGTAAATGACCATCAGGATTCATTGATTCATCGTATCCTACTGCACTAATGTTTCCATCGGAATTAATCGCAATTGCCTGAACTAGAACAAAACCTGATCCAGAGGGTATCAATTCATTTAAATCTACCATCCCGGTTTTATTCGTCCACATAAACGCGTGATCTCGACTATTCGCACCTTCCGAATATCCAACTACATCGCCAGTATCATTGATACCTAACGCTCTACTGGAAACTCGTCCGCTCAGTACCCCTAAACTTTTAATTGCTTTTCCATTTTTTTGCCACAAAACCGCATTATGTTTTTCCTCGTTACCAGAATTTCCTACAATGTCACCCTTATTGTTCATGCCCGTCGGGATGCTCCAGGTATCGCCTGGAAGATGACCTAAATCAATTGCATTATCTCTGGAACTTTTTTTCCAGAGCACAGCTCGTGATCCAGAACTAAAATCACAAGCCCCGGCAATATCGCCATCATCATTTATGACAAGCGCACGACAAGAATTACTTCCAGGTAAATTAGGTAAAGATTCTACTTTGCCAAATTCATTCCAAGTTACAGCTTTAATTCCATTGGAACCACTTGACCAACCAACTACTTGATCCGAATTATTTACAGCAATTGCTGCACTGCTTGTATCATCCGAAAGCGGATCAAGAAATAGACTGCTGCCATTCTCTAATGCGCGAAATGCCAGCATTCCAGTTTGAGTATTCACGGAACCTACCGTTTGTTTATTATTATTGATTCCGAGAGTAGCGCTATAGTCACTTTCTTTTTCTTCTATACGAGCATTGATATTTTGCACGCTCTTATTTTCATTCCAAATTGCCCCGCCAGGAGCTTGTCGTCCTCTCTTATACGTCCCGACAATATCGCCATTCTCATTAGCTGAACGAACTACATGCGTCAAGCCTATTGGCAACTCGCCTACTTGTTTGACTGAGTAGACCGACTTCTCAGCCATAGCAAGATTAATCGGAATAAAAACAAAAACTGACAAAATAAAAAAAAGCTTGAAAGATATAGCAGGCATGGTATTATTTAAAGAGAAATAAGAATTGGAAATCATGATGATAGTAATATTATTATTTTTTATAAAAGCCAATCGATAGGAGTAAATCGAGATAGAAGTAAATCGGTTTACTATTCAGTTATATTATCTCCCAAAAAAAAATCAATGTCAATTATAATATTTCGTATTCTTAGGAGTACGAAAGCTGCTCTGTAAAATTAAGAGGCTCTGAAGGCGGCGTCAATAATTATGGTTCAGAGATTAAGCTTAGTGTTTTTTCATTGTAAAAAATAATTTTTATTTTCTATTAATTGAATGATTCTTGTTGATTGCAATGTTGAAAAATGTCTAACGATACTTTCCGGCATGTACGGTAAAGTTTTGTCAGATGAAAGTAGCAAGCTTACTTATAAAAAGTGGTAAGATTTCAATCTTTCGGTAAAGAGGGCAAAAGAACATACTTGTAATCATATTACTACTGCACTCTCCGATCAAAATGGCTTTTATCGATCGACGCTAACTGCTGGGGGTTGCGAAATGCTTTGATGGTATTCAAAGATGTTCATCAGTTACTTTTGGCGATACATTCCTATTACAACGCTGTGATTTATCCAACGACGGTAATGCAAATTCCTAGAAACGTACAATCTGAGACAAATATTATCAATCAATAAAACTGAATCCTCTTGACCTAACTTATTGTTCCTTTGGAACTATTTATTAAAAATAAGCTATGTCACAGTTAATTGCTGAAACTGTCTTAGTTTTCCAAGAGATGCCAGGAAACAAAGTGTTGGTGTAATATTT
>JBGAVE010000015.1:0-53635 GCA_044228295.1 Nitrosomonas sp. | reverse complement strand
CGTGCCCTGATTCGCTGCTGGTTCTTTTTGTCTTTTAAATTATCTATCCAATTGCGATAAGGTTCATGGCCGTTTTTATCTGCATAGATAAAGATTTGCTTTACGTGTATCGTTTGCAATTTATTTTCTATTATTTATCTTATCTATACAATCTTTGTGCATACTGAATTATGCATATTTCCATCAAAATTTCAAATCAAAATTTCAGCTTGAGATTATTACTGATAGATTTTATTCTTATGAAATAACCATCCATCTGCATGAAGTTTGTTAGGGTCGTGATGTGTCCAATGGACCACACCACCTTTTTCATTCCATTCGTATTCCCCGAAAAACTCAATTTGATCATTCAAAGATAATTCATCAATTCTTGGTGCTAAATCGATATTGTGAGAAATTAATAGGGCCTGACCGGATTTTAGTTCGACGACAAACCCTTGATGACGATCAACATCGAGATCATCTGCTAATAAGGAAATTACATTTCCAGTCCCATGAACCTGTACATTACTTTGACTTTCATTAAATAACTTGCTCAACAATTCATCTCCATCAGGTTCTAATGCAATAAAGTCGGATAGTAAACCGACCTTTAATAATCCATTAAAAACATCACCATATACATAGACATCGAAGTCTTTGGTTCCAATATAAATATTGGTATCGGGATAGTATCGTGCTAAATAACCATTTAATGTAATGGTTTTCACTCCGGAGGTATTAAAAAACTGCGGATACGTTTTTTCAGCAAAATCGAATAATTTATTACTATTGACCAACAAATTCTCAGCAAACGAGATTGATGGAATGAATAACCCAAAAAGCAAAACAAATTTTATGACCATATTTTAGTCTCCAAAATGGCTTTACTCGTTTTCAGGAATTATCAGATCGATTTTATTCCTAAAAGATAAACATAACATAAGCTCTTGAAATGTTAATTACGGCATAAATTCAGATCTGACGAATGCTTGCTTGGTGGATGAATTCAGAAATTGATTAAATTGAAAATCAAAAAACGATATTTAAAAATGTGACAAATCTGACGATTATTGGCAAGTGTTGGCGAGCGCTGACGAGATTAATGTTAATAAAAACAGTTAGTTAAATCACATGTTAATCCTCAGGTCCCAGGTTCGAGCCCTGGTCGGGGAGCCAATCAACTCAAAGAGTTAGATGGCTGATAGCTCTGATTATCATCTTTAACGTGACAGAAACGTGACAGCGGAATAACTTTTCTGTCCTTTCCTGTCTCAATTCTTGACGCTGCAAACGCTAGATTCTCAGTCGCAAACTTGGCATAACGATCCACCATATTGCGCGATTTCCAGCCGCCCAGGTCTTTCAATTCATCACAGCTCGTTCCAGCCTGTCGATGCCATGAAGCCCAGGTATGCCGCAAATCATGAAACCGAAAATCCTCAATACCAGCTTTTTTTATTGTACTCACCCAAGCCGTATTGGTTAAATCCCAAAGAATCGGCTGATTGCGATAAGTAAAACAAAATTGCTCATGTTTCCCCATTTGTTCTTGTAAAACGGCTACTGCATCGGCATTTAACGGAACGCCTCTCGGCGTGCCATTCTTAGTGCGATTAAGCCATGCCGTGCGCCCATCCAAATCGACTCGATTCCACTCCAATCCGGTTATCTCACGCGCCCGGCAACCGGTTGCCAGTGCAAACCGGATCAATGCCGCCAGGTGTTCAGGTGCAGCCGCAATCAAACGATCTGCTTCCTCTCGGGTTAACCACCGATCACGTTCCACTTCACCAGGCAATAAGCGAATCTTAGGAATGTTATCAATCCATTGCCATTCATCGCGCTCCACTTTCGTGGCCAGGCGACGCTTTTGCTGCTGCAAAGCGCGCATGAAAAACATAAGCCAGGGTTGCCATTCACTGCGAATTGTGTCTTGGGTCTGACGCAAGGCGAGATAATACCCTTCCTTGCTGTTCTCAATTACGCTTTCGAGCGACGAATACGGCACATAAGCATATCCGGTCTGCAATAAAAGCAAGGTCGTTAGAACGCGGCTCAGGCGGCCATTTCCGTCCTGAAAGGGGTGAATGCGTTTCAGTTCGCGGGCACCGCGCAGCCAGGTGACAAGTTCTGTCATCCGGCGCGGCGTATCAAACGGCATAGCCGTTTCGAACACGATACCAATCATTTTTCCGTCCACATCAAAAGCGCCCACGTCATTGCGCACAGTTTTATATTCGCCCCTGTGCCGTTCATCCTTCTCACTGTAGCGCAGAAGATCGCGGTGAAGCTGTTTAATATGGTTTTCGTTGATGGTAATATCTTGCCAGGCCTGGAAAATCATTTCCATGGCCTCGGCATAGCCAGCAACTTCCTGCTCGTCGCGCGTCTCGATTTTTTTGATTTCCAGCTTGCCTAGTAGGTGCTCAACCTCACGGTCACTGAGTTTATTACCCTCAATGCGCGTTGATGAGCCGATGCTTTCAATTGTGGCAATGCGGCGCAGGGCTTTCAACCGATCCGGTGCCAAAGTGCCAAGAGCACGCCAGGCACCCTTAAACTCGTCTATTTCACACAGTAAGACCAGCAATTCAGGCGTGATTGAATAGTGTCGGTTTTGATCATACCTGAATATATACCCGATTATGCCGGAATGTCCACCGGAATAATCGCCGGATTATGCGGGAATAGATAATTTTGTATTCACGATCATAAGAGTGTTAATCAACATGCAAAAATTACCAGGGAAGAGTTGGAATCAACATTGAAAAATTAGGTGCATAAATCTGTAAGGAAGATTTTAAAGCGATAAGGTTGTTCATCGTGATATCGTATTCGTAGCAATTATCTTTCTGGTGTCAATGATCTTTTTTGTACGATCAGGACAATGGAATACTGTGCAATATTCAATTGCATTTTTAAACGATACGATAGCATTATCGTGTGGACGATATAATCTTGTAGCCCTGCCAAAGAAAATAATGGCTCAATTTTCTTTATCTGCAATTCCTGAATATATCATCGACTACAACATCAATTATTGTTCCATCTACAGAGTTCTACGAATGGCAGGTTCAAGGTGATAAATCCAAACAACCTTTCCACATAACGCTTCCTGAACAGCAATTATTTGGTTTTGCGGCCTTATGGGAACATTGGGAAAAAGGCAATGAACAAATAGATTCTTGTACGATTATCACAACTTCAGCTTGTTCAAAAATTGCAGCTATTCATAACCGCATGCCGGTAATTCTAAAACCAGAAAATTACCAAGCTTGGCTGGATACGACTTTATCGAAAGAAGAAATGCTAGAAATTCTTAAGGACGACTCGATGTACCGAGATATTCAAACTATCCCTATCAGAAGCTTTGTAAACAATCCCAGGAATAACGATCCAATGTGCATTAAGCCGCTATAGGTTACATGTTCAATATCTTTGTTTCTTGATAAAGAATACTTTTTTACGAAAATGACACAATACTTTGTTAAGATATTTTCATTATTTCAGTCTCGTGCTTTTATTCACTTCAAATTGATGGACTTTCTTGTTTCCGATTACACGTCTTCATACCCTAGGTCTATTTCAGTACAGAAATATTTGACTATACCGATCTGGTTTAAATGATCTTAGCTCAAAATACTTATTCATGGTAGACTAAGTCCATTAAACTAAGTTATGTAAGATTATATTTATGCAAACATACAACATTCACGATGCTAAAACTCAACTATCTCGACTTGTTGAGCAGGCTGCTCAAGGTGAGCCGTTTATCATCGCCAAGGCCGGCAAACCAATGGTCAAGGTAATTGCACTCAATGCGCCCGAGCCTGCTCAGATCAAGCGATTCGGTTTTATGGCTGGACAAACCCATGTGCCAAATGATTTTGACCAGATGGGTGAAAAAGAAATCGTTCAGATATTTGAAGAAGGTGCATGAAACTACTCATAGATACCCATTTGCTATTGTGGGCAGCAGAAGGCTTTGAGCGTTTACCAACCAGGGCTCAAACATTAATGAGTGTTCCTGAAAACGAACTACTCTTTAGCGCGGCTAGTCTTTGGGAAATCGTTATCAAATCCAGCTTAAACCGTGAAGATTTCAAGGTTGATCCACGTTTACTTCGGCGTGGTCTGCTAGATAATGGTTACAGCGAGCTACCTGTCCTCAGTGAGCATGCAGTAGCTGTCGGATGCTTACCGCCGATCCATAAAGATCCCTTTGATCGCTTACTTATTGCTCAGGCTATTGCAGAGGGTATAACTCTACTGACAGCCGATGCTCACTTGGCTAAATATTCCGGTCCGGTGCAATACGTTTAACGTATGGCAGCAAAACAAATAGCTGATAATAGTAGCGACCGCTAGATTTCCTGACAGTCCAAAGTCATGGGAGTGAGTTGAGTACGTTAAATTGTAGTATTAAAGAAATTTAAGTGCTAATTTTGAGACATTCAAAATTATTAACGTCTGGGGGTATTTAGCACACTTATCCACATCTTCATCCACGGATTTTGTGAATAACTCTGTATAGCAAAAAACCTGCATGTAAGAATTCCTAGCGTTGTTTACAAATGGGCTTGAGGTTGCGCAATATCTTAAAATTCACCACGAGACTATTAAAATATTTGCCAAAAATGATCAACCGACCGGATTAGACTTATGTCTACTTTGGAGAAGAAACTGCCAGCTCTAGTGCTTCACGAATAAAGCATTGATAGGGAATTCTTCGTGCTGCGGCACGCGCTTTCACGGCATCGAGGAGTGCGGCAGGAACGCGGAGAAATTAACTGTCCTGAACGAAATTTGATCTGACAGACTTTGCCGACGTCTGTTTCAGCCTCAACTTAGTCGACTTGTCTGTCAGATCAAATTTCGTTCAGGACAATTCAGAAAACATGCAATGGTTGTAGATGAAATTCTGAATGACACAATTTTGACACAAGCGGAAAATTAGAAGATGACAAAATCAATCTAACTCACTGATTTTGTGGTGCCGACACCAAGAATCGAACTCGGGACCTTCTGATTACAAATCAGCTGCTCTACCATCTGAGCTATGCCGGCAAATTATACTTAGCTTAAAAGGCTGTTATTTTACAATATGTAAATGAGGTCTCTTAAAAGTATTCTCCACTTGTTGAGAAGATGAAGTATTTGTACTTTCTGATGCAATTGATAAGTTCTCACCATCATTATCCAAAGAAAACAATATTCCTTGATTAACTTCTTTAGCAAATATCCCTTTAATAGCAATCATCGGAATTTGTAGCTCTCTGGCAACACCAGTAAATCGTGCTACAAAGCAAATAAATTCATTCTCGATACTTAAATTATTAACTGCTTTATGACTGATATTAAAAATTATTTCACCATTTCTAAAGTATTGCTCTGGTATATCCAACTCTGGAAAAATTATTACAGAGATATAAGGCGTGAAATTGCTGTCTACACACCAATCATAAATCGAACGAATTAAATAGGGTTTATTAGAGCTGTTTTTTAATTTCATTTGCGCATTACTTTTTCTGATGCAGATAAGGCATCAATAAATAGAGGGCGACTGAACAATCGTTCCGAATACTTTAGCAATGAAGCTGCTTGTTTGGGCAAACGAATTTCGAAATGCTCTAACCGCCACAAAAGAGGGGCAATTGCAACATCCAACATAGAAAATTCATCGCCCAGCATAAATTTTTGATTATCAAAAATGGGAGATAGCATCGTTAAATTTTCGGTCAAAATAGTGCGCGCTTCACCGATTGCTTTTTGGTTTGAACCTTCAAACGCAGCGATATGACAAAACAATTCTTGTTCAAAACGATACAACATTAGCCTTGCTCGTGCACGCATCACAGGATCGGCTGGCATTAATTGAGGATGTGGAAAACGATCATCGATATATTCATTGATGATATTAGATTGATACAAAACTAAATCTCTTTCAACAAGAACAGGTGCTTTTCCATGTGGGCTAATTAAAGCCAAATCTTCAGATTTACCATTAGGATCAACATCGATTACCTGAAAATCCATATCTTTTTCGTGTAAAACGATCCTGCAACGGTGACTATATGGACAAGTAACCGTTGAATATAACGTCATCATAACTTCTATTCTCTTAAAACTATTATTATTTGATAGACATTAAAAATATGCAATAAGAAACCTCTAGTGAATGTCTCTCCAATACTCTCGTTTTAATGCATAGGCCAAAATTAACATGAATAGCAAAAATACCATTACTTTTATTCCTAGATCAATACGTGAGCTTGCATGTGGTTCACCGAGATAAACCAGGTAGTTGACTAAATCTCCGACAAATTTATCAAACTCGGCTGCCGTTAATTTACCCGGAGTTTCTAGCGATAAAGTTTTCTGTTCGCCTTTTTCTCCTGTTTTTATCACTAACTTTTGTTCGCCTTGTAATTCATAGAGAACATGAGGCATTGCCGCTCGATCAAAAACCAAATTATTCCATCCTGTCGCGGTCGACTCGTCTCGATAAAATGCTCGTAGGTAGCTATATAACCAATCAGCACCTCTTGAACGAGCTATCACAGATAAGTCGGGAGGGACCACACCAAACCACTCCTCTCCTTCTTTCTTTCGCATTGCTGACTGCATCAAATCACCGACTTTTTGTCCAGTATGAACCAATTTATCAAGAATTTGTTCATTACTAAAACCGATATCACGATGACGGTTATAACGCATAAAACTCGCACCATGACAGGTCAAGCAATAATTTACAAAGCTTTCAGCGCCTCTTTGCAAAGAAGCATTGTCTTTAATATCTACTGAAGCTTTATCCAATGGAATACTGGATTCTCCAGCAAACAAATTAAATGAAGCCAGGCAAAAAACAAATAAGAAAGTACTAATAGATATTTTCTTCATTTTTCTACTCTTTCACCAATCTTTTGGGCTCAGGTTTAACTTTATCTATTTTGCTATACCAAGGCATTAATATGAAAAATGCAAAATAAACGACGGTAAAAATTTGTGCTAACAGTGTATACATAGGTGTAGGCGATTTTGTACCTAACCATCCTAATACAAAAAAGCTAATCACAAAAAGTGTCAATGCTACTTTAAAGTATGGACCTTTGTACCGTATTGACTTGACAGGACTTCTATCTAACCAGGGTAGGAAGCAAAAAATAACCACAGATCCTGCCATCAAAATCACTCCCCAAAGCTTCGCATCAATACCTAAGAAATTCACAGTAACTGCACGCAACATAGAGTAATAAGGCGTGAAGTACCAGACTGGCGCGATGTGATCAGGAGTTTGTAACGTATTCGCAGGTACAAAATTATTATACTCGAGGAAATATCCCCCCATTTCTGGAGCAAAGAAAATAATGCCACAGAAAACGATCAAGAATACGACAACCCCCACAATATCTTTTACGGAGTAATAAGGATGAAAAGGAATTCCATCGACAGGGATTCCTGTTTTTGGGTTTTTATTAGCTTTAATTTCGATGCCATCTGGATTATTGGAACCTGTTTCATGCAATGCCAAAATATGCACAAAAACCAAAACGATTAATAAACCCGGTAATGTTACAACATGATAAGCAAAGAAACGGTTAAGCGCCGCATCCGACAAAGTAAAATCTCCCAACAGCCATTGTTGTAGAGTTTCACCAATCACTGGAATTGCACCAAACATACTGACAATAACTTGAGCGCCCCAATAAGACATTTGCCCCCAAGGTAAAATATAGCCTGTAAACGCCAAACTCATGAGAATAAAGAAAATTCCCATCCCAACAAGCCACAATAGTTCTCTAGGTTTTCGGTATGAGCCATACATCATACCGCGAAACATGTGCAGATAAACTACGACAAAAAACATAGACGCCCCGGTCGAATGCATATACCGGATTAACCAACCATATTCCACGTCGCGCATAATGTATTCAACTGATGAAAATGCCAAACTCGCGTCAGGCTTGTAATTCATCGTCAGAAAAATACCCGTTATTATTTGATTTACTAGAACTAGAAGAGCTAACGAACCAAAGTAATACCAGAAATTGAAATTTTTTGGCGCATAGTATTCTGATAGATGTGCTTTCCAATTAGATGTTAAAGGAAAACGTTTATCGATCCATGCAATCATAGAATTATATAAGCTACTCATTTATGCTGCCCCTTCACTTTCGGATCCAATTAAAAGTTGACTGTCAGTAAGATAGGTATGAGGAGGAACAACCATGTTTGTTGGTGCAGGAACGCTTTTGTAGACACGACCAGCCAAATCAAATTTTGAGCCATGGCATGGACAGAAAAACCCGCCTTGCCAATCGGGACCAAGATCCGCCGGAGCGATATCTTTTCTGAAAACTGGCGAACATCCTAAATGGGTGCATACGCCTTCAACTACCAGAATTTCTGACTTAATCGAACGTGTGGCATTTTTTGCGTATTCTGGTTGCTGTTTCTTTTCAGAAGCCGGATCTGCTAATTCACCTTCAATTTTTGTCAAACTCGCCAGCATTTCCGGAGTACGCTTCAAAATCCAGACAACTTTTCCGCGCCACTCAACCATTAATAACATGCCAGGTTCAAGCTTAGAAATATCCACTTCGACTGGAGCGCCAGCAGCTTTTGCTCGCTCGCTAGGCATCATACTCAATAAAAAAGGGGTTGCAATTGCAGCCCCTGCAACCCCTCCTGCTACTGAAGTGACAGCGACCAGAAACTTCCGTCTGCCACTCATTTTTTCATTAATACTAAAACTATCCGCCATGTTCAACCATCCCCCCATTAATATTTCAGGAAAGTTCTGTAAAACAAATATCTATACCGTTCCCAAGTTGTTAACTAAAAAATATTATTATCTGAATCGGGATATCTATTTTGAGGTTAGACAGAATTTTCTATCCCAGAAACTATAAAGGCACGAATTATATCATAACCATTACAGCGTAGAAGTTATATATTAAATAGCTTTAGCTTGAAAATTGTCAAACAGTTCCGGAATTTGGCATAAAAGTATTTTCTGGTGACTTTTCAATATACTGTCGTTAGAGTTGTCTCATTTTGACGGACAATTTTTTTATAATGAATAGATTAAGTCAGCATACACACATTAATTTTGGATGGCGGTTTGATATTGATGTATCGGAATGGATAATTGCTGCATTCCAGTCAGCACCAGGAATTGACTAAAATCTTAGCAACTAGGATCAAGAAATTAAGCGCCATTTCATAAAAAACAGGTTTATTCGGGTCTGACTGATCACGCCCGAAGAAACACAGTTTTTTCTCCTAACCAACGTTCGATATGCTTTTCTGCAAACTCTGGATATTGATCTAACATTTCATCAGCAGTTGCGTGTGCGATCGTCAATAAGTCACTATCTTGTTCCAAATCGGCAAAACGTAACATCGGCATACCGCTTTGTCGCGCTCCCAGATATTCCCCGGGGCCTCGCAAATGCAAATCCTGTCGTGCAATTTCAAAACCGTCGTTATGCTCAAAAATAATTTTGAGTCTTTGACGAGCAATTTCTGACAGCGGTTGTTGATACATGAGAATACAAGTGCTAAATTCCGATCCACGCCCTACCCGGCCGCGCAATTGATGTAATTGCGATAAACCCATACGTTCCGCGTTTTCGATAACCATCAACGATGCATTGGGCACATCGACACCTACTTCAATCACAGTGGTTGCAACCAACAATTGTATGTCTCCTTTTTTGAAAGCATGCATTATTGTTGTTTTTTCTTGCGTCGGTAATCGTCCATGCGCCAAACCTATTTTTAGCTCTGGTAGTAGTTTGCCAAGCTCGGTATAAGTTTGTTGCGCGGTTTGTAATTGCAATGCTTCAGATTCTTCTATGAGTGGGCATACCCAATAGACTTGCCTATTTTGCTTACAAACATTGCGTATTCGTTCGATAACTTCATTGCGGCGATTGTCAGCAATTAATTTGGTTACAATCGCTGAACGATTCGGTGGTAATTCATCGATCACCGATACGTCTAGATCGGCAAAATAACTCATCGAAAGTGTGCGTGGAATCGGCGTCGCAGTCATCATCAGTTGATGAGGCAAGATATTTGAGTCTTTGCCTTTAAGTCGCAGTGCTAAACGTTGTTGTACACCAAAGCGATGTTGCTCATCGATAATGGATAAACCAAGTTGATGAAATATGACCTGCTCTTGAAAGAGCGCGTGCGTTCCTATTGCAAGTTGTGCTGTTCCCTGTCCAATCTCATCCAACACAATCTGCTTTTCTTTTTTAGTTTGGCTACCCGACAACAAAACAACACGAATACCGAGTGGAGTAAACCAAGCTGAGAGCTTGTCAAAATGTTGTTCCGCAAGAATTTCTGTGGGCGCCATGATTGCGGCTTGGCATCCATTTTCTATTGCTTGTAATGCCGCCATTGCGGCAACAACCGTTTTGCCGCTGCCGACGTCTCCTTGAAGCAAGCGATGCATGGGATAATGTCGTGACAAATCTTGATTGATTTCTGCAATTACCTTGTTTTGTGATGCGGTCAAGGAAAACGGTAGCTGCTCCAAAAATTGAGGAATGAGTTGGTTTTTTGCCGGTAACATCGGTGCGCTGTTGGAATGCCGTTGTCGATAATGCCATCGCATCGATAACTGATGTGCTAACAGTTCGTCAAATTTAATGCGTCGCCACGCTGGATGTATTCGCGATTGTAATGTTTCCAGTGACACATCGGGGGGAGGATGATGCAAGATTGAGATACTATCCCATAGGCCTGCTAAGCCATGTTTTTTGGTGACAAATTCGGGCAATGTTTCCAATAAAATCTGTGCTTGCTGAGCATCGAGTAAAGCTTGGGCAATCAGTTTACTTAGCGTTTTTTGGTTTAGATCCGATGTGGTGGGGTAGATGGGGGTTAATGTCTCGGCTAGGGTTTCTCCCTGTTGAACCATGCGACACTTGGGATGTACCATTTCCATCCCCCAAAAACCACCGCGTACTTCCCCCATCAATCGGACACGTTTACCGACCGCATAGGCCTTGATTTGACTGGCATAAAAGTTCAAGAACCGCATCACTATCATGCCACTATCATCTTCGACTTTACACACCAGTTGTCTGCGAGGACGGATTATCACTTCATTGTGCGTAATAACCCCCTCTACTTGAACAGTCTGACCTTGCAATATCTCTGCGATTGGAAATAAATGTGTTTCATCCTCGTAGCGAATGGGTAAGTGTAGAATTAAATCTAACGTACTTTTGATACCTAATCGAGATAATTTCTCAGGAATGCCATTATGACTCGTCATTACAATTGTGAATCTATTCAGAGAGTATTCTTAATGAATGACGCGAGGATGAAATAGTCTTTTTTCGTTATTAACCTTGTACGATCATAATCGCATCCATTTCCACTAAAGCACCGCGTGGCAAAGCTTTTACTCCCACTGCGGCACGTGCAGGATAGGGTTGGACGAAATGCTTTGCCATGATTTCGTTCACCAGTGCAAAATTCTCCAAGTCGGTCAAAAAGATGTTTAATTTGACTATGTCGCCAAGATCGCCGCCACTCGCAGCTGTCACAGCTTGTAAATTAGCGAATACTTGGCGAATTTGCGCATCAATACCTTCTACCATTTGCATCGTGTTTGGATCCAGTCCAATTTGTCCAGAAAGATATACCGTATCTCCGCCAGCGCGAACTCGAATTGCTTGAGAATAAGTACCTATGGCTTGTGGCGCATTTGCAGTTTGAACGGTTTGTTTGATCATTTTTAGTTCCTTAGTATGAATAGTTATTTTTAAAAATTATCGTGATTGCATGAAATCTTTGATGATGAGCGCAGCTTTGACGCGATCCGTCACACGCAATTTTTTGAAGATTTCTGTTAAGTGTGCTTTCACGGTACGCTCAGTAATCGTTAACTGATGTGCAATGCTTTTGTTACTTTCACCTTGCGCTACCAGTAATGCGATTTCATGTTCACGATGAGTTAAGCCTGCAATTGCAGTTTGCATGGATTGTTCACTATGTTTTTTTTCATGCGTTGTTTTAATTAATTCCCCTAAAATTCGATGTGTCAATGTACGACGTATCCATAATTCTCCTTGCAAAACGGCGTTGATAACCTTATTAATTTGTTCAGGAGAATTGGTATCATGATAGTATCCTTTTATTCCCGCTTTAAATAAATTCCATTCAGTTTCATCCGATAAATGAGGACCCGAGACTATGATTTTGTTTTTTTTGTCGTTTGACAGCAATTCTTGAATTGAGCGAGGGCCTGTAAATCCTGATAAGTCATAATCAAGCAAAACCAAATTAGGGTTTTGGAGAAGCAGGTTTTTTTTTAGCGCAGAAAAAGTGCTGCATGAATATAAAAAATCCTGACTCGATAATACCGACTTCCAGCGCAGCAAAGTCTTTTTATTGGTGCTGGCGAGCAGAATCAAGATCGACCTCTGCGCAGTTAGATTGGGAAGATGAAATAATCATGTCCATTGCTTTCGATAGAATTTTACGGGATGCCCAAATTTCGCCTCGATCAATCGCGTTAATGATTTTCATCAAATCGACCGATGCCAGTTCATTCATGACAAAACCTTGTGCTCCATTGGCTAACGCTCTGAGAATATAAGCTTCTGATGTTGATTCATTAATGACAAAGATACATTGAACGGAAGGCTGCTGTGATTGCAATGCAATTAATAAATCAAAATACTCTTCTATGGTTTGATTCGCATTGATCAATATAACTTTGGGATTTAGTCGATTTATTTTCGCCAAAGCACGGTCAACAAAATTTTCTCTTGGTTGGAAAGATACTTCAGTCGCATCATTTCCAACATCCTTAATTTCATTCATTATTTGAATATATTTTTTATTATTTTTGAACAGATCTTCTATCGCTATAGATTGATCTTGATCAGTTTCAACCATCATTACAGTAATCGGTTGCACTTTTTCTCCTTTAGTTTTGTCATCGGCAAGTTTTATTTTTATGTATTCGATACCTCACCTCATCTTTTCTAGGCAACAATAACTTAATTGGAAGTAAATCTCACTTTTAGTACATCAGCAATTTAATACTATTAAAGTGACAGCAGTATACCTTTGCATCGATTTTTTTATGAAAGGATTTTTTATTGCATTGAATTAAAGGAGTTTTTGTTCCTGCGCCACTATATTTGAGATTTAAAAATATAGTTGACTAATTTAATGGGATATTGTATAGTTGAGTAAAAAGATAGGGTATTAAGAAACAGGGAGATATTCTTAAGTAGCTCTTCATTTGAGCAACTGAAATTTTGTAATTATTAACGAGAGAGGGGTAATCATAGTATGAGACTCACAACCAAAGGTAGATTTGCGGTGACAGCATTACTTGATCTTGCTTTACAACGAAGCAACCATCCGGTCACTCTAGCAGACATCAGTCAACGTCAAAAAATTTCGCTTTCTTACTTGGAGCAATTGTTCGCGAAACTTCGTCAATCTGAGCTGGTCGATAGTGTAAGAGGACCGGGCGGAGGATATTGCTTAGCTAAAAACTTGAACGAGGTTTCCATTGCGGACATTATTCTCGCAGTTGATGAGCCAATCGATGCCACACAGTGCGGTGGTAAAGAAAATTGCCACAATGATAGCAAATGTATGACACATGATTTGTGGGCAAAACTCAATGAAATTATTTTTGATTACCTGGGCGCAGTAACCTTGCAGGAACTCGTTGATAATCAGAAGAATATAAAAACTAAAGCGAATATTGCCCCATTGATCGATATGCGTGAAACAACAGTTGCATAAATAATTTATCGACTTCCATCGTATCCATGACAATTACATTAACAGAAAACGCCGGAAGATTTATTCATCAGCAACTTGCAAAAATGAAGCAAGGCGTTATGTTTCGTGTTGGTATTAAAAAATCTGGCTGTTCCGGGAATTCTTATATCTTTGATTATGCGGAAAATATTAACTCAAATGATCATTTGTTCGAATTTCAAGATATCAAAGTTATCATTGCTTCGGATGCTTTGCCTTTTTTGCAAGGATCTGAAATTGATTTTGTGAAAGATGGACTGAATAGCACATTCAAAATTACCAATCCTAACGTTGATAATACCTGTGGTTGTGGAGATAGTTTCAGCGTTATAGAAAAGACGATTGAGCAAAATTGAGCTTTGTGTTTTTTGTGTAAAGTTTGCGTCGAATTGGCAGCATAGTATTTATTCAATAAAGTAAGACCCAATGACAATACAATTCTTACTTTGCATTGTAAATTAGAAATATAAGGAAGAAACCAAATGAGCGCAGTATTGCAAAGCTTGGTTAATCAGCCATATAAACATGGCTTTGTGACCGATATCGAATCAGATGTTGCGCCGAAAGGGCTGAATAAAGACATCATTCGATTAATTTCGGCAAAAAAGAATGAACCCGAGTGGCTTTTGACTTTTCGTTTGGACGCTTATCGGAAATGGCAAAGCATGACTGAGCCAACCTGGCAGAATGTTCATCATCCTAAAATTGATTATCAGGATATCAGCTATTATTCTGCGCCCAAGTCTAAGAAAAAACTCACCAGTATGGATGAAGTCGATCCCGAGTTGCTACGTACTTTCGAGAAACTGGGTGTGCCATTGCACGAACGCGCGGCATTGGCGGGTGTTGCGGTTGATGTCATTTTTGATAGTGTTTCAGTTGCTACCACGTACAAACAAAAGCTAGCCGATGTCGGGATTATTTTCTGTTCTATCTCCGAAGCGGTACATAATCATCCCGAGTTGGTTAAAAAATACCTTGGGTCGGTCGTTCCGGTTGGTGATAATTTTTATGCGGCGTTAAATTCAGCCGTATTTACGGATGGTTCTTTTTGTTTTATTCCTAAGGGCGTGAAGTGTCCGATGGATTTATCAACCTATTTTCGCATTAATACCGAAGGATCAGGACAATTTGAACGTACACTGGTTATCGCAGAAGAAGGCGCATCGGTGTGTTATTTAGAAGGGTGTACCGCGCCCCAGTTTGATACCAATCAACTACACGCAGCCGTTGTTGAATTGATTGCATTGGATAATGCGGATATCAAGTATTCGACCGTGCAAAACTGGTATGCCGGAGACGAAAATGGCGTGGGCGGTATCTATAATTTTGTTACCAAACGTGGTTTAGCGAAAGGTGTCAATTCGCGTATTTCTTGGACGCAAGTCGAAACCGGTGCTGCTATTACTTGGAAGTATCCTTCCTGCATTTTGCGCGGAGATAATTCTGTCGGTGAGTTCTATTCGGTTGCAGTAACTAATAATTTTCAACAGGCTGATACCGGCACCAAAATGATTCACCTCGGTAAAAACACGCGCAGCACGATTATCAGCAAAGGTATATCAGCCGGCCATTCAAACAGCAGTTACCGTGGTTTGGTGCGGATCACTCCGACAGCGGAAGGCGCGCGAAATTATTCTCAGTGTGATTCGATGCTGATTGGCGATCAATGTGGCGCACATACTTTTCCGTACATTCAAGTGCAAAATAATACGGCAAAAGTAGAACACGAAGCTTCGACATCTAAAATTGGTGAAGACCAGCTATTTTACCTGTCGCAACGTGGCATCGGTGCGGAAGAAGCGGTTTCGATGATCATCAACGGTTTTTGTAAAGAAGTATTCCAGCAATTACCGATGGAATTTGCTGTCGAAGCAACCAAATTGTTGAGTTTTAAATTGGAGGGAAGTGTCGGATGATCGACTCGAACAGTATAACAATGTTATCGATCAAAAATTTGCATGCCAGCATCAACGGTACCGGCATTCTTAATGGTATCGATTTGACCGTTAAAAGTGGAGAAATTCATGCCATTATGGGCTTGAACGGTTCCGGTAAAAGCACTTTGGCAAAAGTGCTGGCTGGGCATTCAGCCTATGAAGTGACTCAAGGCACCATAGAATTCGAAGGAAAAAATCTATTGGCATTGGCACCTGAAGAACGTGCTCGTGCTGGTTTGTTTTTAGGCTTTCAATACCCTGTAGAAATCCCAGGCGTTGCCAATACACAGTTCCTTCGCCTTGCTTACAATACGATTCAATCGCAACGCGGAAAGGAAGAACTCGATCCGTTAGAATTTGATGATTTCGTTCGTGAAAAAATGAAATTGTTGGATATGAATCCTGATTTTCTGGATCGAAGCGTGAATGAAGGATTTTCGGGTGGCGAAAAAAAACGCAATGAAATATTGCAGATGGCACTACTTGAACCTAAGCTCAGTATTCTCGACGAAACAGATTCTGGACTTGATATTGATGCATTAAAAATTGTCGCTAAGGGTGTTAATCAAATAATCAACAAAGATAATGCAACGATATTGGTCACGCATTATCAGCGTTTATTGGATTACATTGTTCCTGACTTCGTGCATGTGATGCAAGCTGGCCGTATCGTCATGACGGGTGGGAAAGAACTGGCCATGGAATTAGAAACACGTGGTTATGATTGGATCGGCTCAGATCAACACAATGCCAAAAATCGGTTGACGGCTGGAGCACATGCATGAGTAATAAAGCAGCGAATAGCGGCGATTATCTTCAATATTTACTCAATTCTTGGTCGGCCAAATCGGCCGATAAATTATCGGGATTGAGTCAATTGCGCGCACGTGCCATTGATTCTGTCAATACACAACGATTACCTAATAAACGTGATGAAGAGTGGCGTTTTACCGATATTTCTCCGTTGACGCAATTAGCTTTTCCGCCATCACAGCAGCAATCAAAAGTGCAAGCCAGTGATCTCGAACCATTCTATCTGCCAGAGACAACCAACAGGTTAGTTTTCGTTGATGGTCATTATGCAGCAGAATTATCGACCATTGCTGACGCACCAATACAAGTGGTTGGTAATTTGCCTGCCATGATGCGTTCACACGCATCGATGATCGAATCGCACCTCGGCCATTACGCAAAAATAGATGACAACGTCTTTTCCGCTTTAAATACGGCATTCTTGCGTGATTGCGCAGTCATTATTGTGCCCAAAAAAACGGTTATAGTTGAACCGATACAGCTGTTATTTGTTTCGACACAAGAGGAAGTCAGTAGTTATCCGCGCTGTTTTGTTATCGCCGAGCAAGATAGTAAATTAACATTGATCGAAGATCACGTATCGATGACTTCTGCGTCTTACATAACCAATACGGTCGCTGAAATTTGTTTAGCTGCTAATGCGCACGTTCAGCATATTCGCATTCAACGTGATAGCCAACAAGCTTATCATTTGGCCAATTGCGCCGTATCATTAGCGCATGCAAGTCAATATCAATCGGTCAGTGTTTCGCTGGGATCCAGAATTTCCCGTTACAACTTAGAAGTGCAATTGTCGGATGAAAATAGCGAATGCACGATTGATGGATTGACTTTGATTGCTGGACAGCAATTATCTGATACGCATACCTGTATCGATCACATAGAGCCACACTGCACCAGCCATCAACAACATAAATGTATTGTGGATGAAACAGCACATGCCGTATTTAACGGAAAAATTATGGTACGGCCACAAGCGCAACAAACGAACTCATCGCAATCGAGCCGAAATTTACTATTAAGTAACACCGCAAAAGTGGACACTAAACCGCAATTAGAAATTTTTGCGGATGACGTTAAATGTGCACATGGTGCAACGGTGGGTCAATTAGATTCCGAGGAAATATTTTATTTGGAAAGCCGTGGGTTATCCAAAGAAAGTGCTCGCAAATTGTTGACCTATGCGTTCGCTGCGGACATTATTCACCGTATTCCCGTTGCCTCTCTCCAGCAGCAATTGGAAAAAATTGTTCTTAACCAAATGCAAGGTGTATAAACATGCGCGCACCTAATGCTTCTTTAAAAGCTAATATTTCCTCTCACTTCGATGTAGAGAGCATTCGTGCAGACTTTCCTATTCTCGATATCAAAGTAGGCGACAAGCCTTTAGTTTATTTAGATAATGCGGCTTCCAGTCAAATGCCGCAAGCGGTTATCGATCGTTTGGTACGATATCAAACTGAACAGCACGCCAATATCCACCGTGCCGTGCATTATTTATCCGAGGTAGCCACTAGAGAATATCATCAAGCTCGTTGCACTTTGCAGCAATTTATTAACGCAAAGGAAGAGCGCGAGGTAATATTTACCAGTGGAACCACTGACGCAATCAATCTTGTCATGCATGGATATGGGCGGAAATTTCTACAAGCGCATGACGAAATCATTTTGACTACATTGGAACATCATTCCAATATCGTACCCTGGCAAATGCTTGCCAAAGAAAAAGGCATAAAAATTCTCGTGGTGCCAATCAATGATCATGGCGAACTCGATATCGATGCTTATAAAAACCTGTTTAATAGCCGCACAAAATTTGTCGGCTTGATACATGTTTCGAACGCTCTCGGAACGATCAACCCAATTAAAGAACTGATTGATTTTGCTCACCAAAGAGATGTTCCTGTGTTGATTGATGGAGCACAGGCTGCACCGCATATGGTTATTGACGTACAAGACTTGGATTGTGATTTTTACACTTTCTCAGCCCATAAAATGTGTGGTCCTACCGGCATTGGGATTTTGTATGGAAAAGCGGCTTTATTGGAAGTCATGCAGCCTTTCAAAGGTGGCGGCGATATGATTACGTCGGTTACTTTTGAGGAAACAATTTATAACGAGATTCCACACAAATTTGAGGCAGGAACGCCCCCTATTGCGGCTGCAATCGGCTTTGGTGCTGCGATTGACTATCTGACAGGTATTGGGATAGACCGGATTGGTCAGTATGAAGGTGAATTACTGGACTATGCGACCGAATCAATCAATGCTATTCCTGGTGTTAAAATTATCGGAACTGCTCAACGTAAAACAGCAGTGGTGTCTTTTGTTGTTGATGGTATTCATCCACATGATATCGGTACCATCTTGAATCAAGAAGGCATCGCGGTTCGTACTGGACATCATTGTGCGCAACCTGTAATGCAGCGGTTCAATGTGCCAGCTACATCCCGTGCTTCGTTTGCGTTTTATAATAAAAAAACTGAAATAGATGCTTTGGTTGCCGGCATTCAGACGGTACAAAATATTTTTTTATGACACATACTAATTCTTTATACCAAGAAGTCATTCTGGATCACAACAGAAAACCAAGAAACTACGGTAAATTGGAACAGTCGAGTCACCAAGCGACGGGACATAATCCATTGTGCGGTGACCGTCTTGATATTACTTTGCACGTTGATGGCGATCAAATCAGTGCGATTGCATTCCAAGGGGAATCGTGCGCGATTTGTAAAGCGTCGGCGTCATTGATGACCACCGCTGTTAAAGGAAAATCGCGTTCACATGCAGAAACGTTGATACACGAATTTAGAGAACTTGCTACGGGAAAATTAGATCTCAATAATCCCCATCAACTAGGCCGATTAACGGTTTTCTCTGGCATACGTGACTTACCGACTCGTGTGAAATGCGCCATTTTGCCATGGCATACCTTGCAGGCTGCATTAAACTCTATATCTACTGTTTCTACTGAAAACAGCAAAGATTCCGCGAATACAGTTTCCAGTAACGCATAGTTTTTGACGCCTATCTTTGATCGATTTACGATAGGCTTTTCATTTAAATTTAAAACCCATTATCTAAATGCCTAAAATTGCTGACATTGAAGGTACACCGAATAGGAATGCATTGAAATTCATTCTTAAAGAACCGCTGACCTGGGGTGTGGCGCGATCTTACGATAATGCTGAAGCGGCTAAAGACGACCCTCTCGCTTCTGCCTTGTTTGATATTGATCATGTAACCAATGTTTTTTATATCGACCAATGGATTACTGTCACGCAAGATGGCGAAGCCAATTGGCAAGATCTTGCACGTGAAATTGCCGATCCAATTCGTGCGGCACCCGCCGCTGCGGCGCAATCTGCAGAAACAGTCGCAGCAGCAAGCAGTGTATTGGAGAATTTAAGTCCTGAAGATCAGTTAAGGCTAGAAAAGATAAACGTTTTATTAGATGAAGAAGTCAGACCATATTTACAGAACGATGGCGGCGATCTGCACGTACTCGCGCTAGAAGGTAATATTTTACGTATCCACTACCAAGGCGCTTGCGGAACTTGCCCAAGTTCGATCTCGGGCACCCTCAGAGGAATCGAAAATATGTTGCGAACACTTGAACCTGATATCCAAGTGATCGCCGTTTAAAATTTTGAATTTTTAGGAACTAGATACGTTTTCTAAATTCGTTATTGTGAGGATCAATTTCGACCTTATCGCCGATTTCGACAAAGGCTGGCACCTGAATTTCAAAGTTAGTTCCTAACAGTCTTGCTGGCTTCATGATTTTTCCGGTGGTATCGCCGCGTACAGCAGGTTCGGTATATTCAATTTCACGCACAATACAATTGGGCAATTCAACTGAAATGGCTTTATCCCCGTAGAAAGTAACCTGACAAACGTCTTCCATCCCGTCAATGAGGTAGTTAATCACATCTGCCATATTCTCCGCTTCGACTTCAACCGGGTTGTATTCTGAATCCATGAAAACATACAGCGGATCGGCAAAATAGCTGTAAGTACATTCTTTTTTATCGAGTACGACCAATTCAAACTTTTCATCGGCTTTGTAAACGGTTTCGGTCGTGGTACTGGAAAAAAGGTTTTTCAGTTTCATTTTGACGACTGAAGCATTACGGCCAGATTTGGTAAATTCCGCCCGTAACACCACCATCGGATCATTACCAACCATTACCACATTACCTGAGCGTAGTTCCATTGCAGTCTTCATAATTTCAGTTCCAAATTAAATAATCAATTGATATTGTGGCCATGACAATTTTGTAAAGACCCTAACACCAAGTTAAAAAGGGCTAAATTATAGCTGATTCTCCACAAATTGCACCAGATTCGATGTTAAATGCTGCTGTTCTGCCAATTGTTCAAACCAGGACTTATTATATTTTTTGAACGATTCGGTCAATGAAAAAAAATGTAATAAAACCTTTCCATCGATCTCACCGCGACCATTCCAGTAATACCACAACTGCTGCACAGAATTCTTCATGTCAGACGGCATAGTCAGTGTGTACAGATCCAAAAACGCATCGAGTTTTTGCCAATGCGCTTGATCCGTTTGCGGATAGATATTCCAGATAAAGGAGTTAGCCGCATACTGCGCTCGCACAAAAGAATCTTCACCCCGAACAAAATTGATATCGCAACTGCAAAGTAATCGATCATAGTCAGTCTGATCAAGAAACGGAATGATGAGGATGGTCAATCGTTGAAGTTGCATTTGTAGACCGACTTCATAATGCGAATAATCCAATAATTGAGTGATTCGCTGAGCGATTTTTCCATCAGGCACGATGAGTAAAATTGGGACGGTCGATTCTGCCAGATATTTTATCAAGTTTTCTATCGGTGCTTGCTCATAGCAAAATAAAGAAATGTAAATACTGCCTGGGCAATTTGTTGGAATATCCAATCGTTGCAGAAATGCTCGTCGTGGAAAAACATCTTGCTGCGACGGATAGTTGTTTTCCCGAATTAATCCGCCTGTGCCTGCTACAAAACCGGGGAAGAAACATGTTTTTACTAACCCGGAACTCGGATGTGGCGAGGGAATGGCATGATAATGTTTTACCCAAGGTTCCGCACTCAGATACTCTAAATTAATCCAAACCGTTGAATTATTTAGTTGCATTTTACGTAAATAATTTTCGGGCAATTGACATGCAAAGGCTTCAATGACCACTTCCGCAGGTTCGATTTGCTCAAATGTCGCGATGTCATTTGACCAGAAACATACCTCTATTCCTTGAATCATTTGATAAGACAAATGAGGTTTTACTGTCGGTTCTAAACGGGCAAAACGCTGTAAATCATTCACCCATAATCGAACGGTCTGTCCATATTCATGCGAAAGTTGCCGGCTTAAACGCCAGCACACACCGATATCGCCGAAATTATCGATGACGGTACAAAATATATCCCAGCGCCGAGGCATGTCTATTATTCGATTCGAGAAAACGGCGCACGTCGGAAAAATTATTTCTCAACGACGGTAGCAAAAACATCGTGCGCATCCGATTGGGTAATTTTGACCGTGATGAAGTCTCCTGGCTGACCGCAATTTTTTTGTTCAACATACACGACGCCATCGATTTCTGGGGCATCCGCACTGCTTCTAGCGATCACTTGTCCATCGACCACGTCATCAATCATGACGGTCATCGTTTTGCCAATTTTACTGGCGAGGCGATTGCGGCTAATTTCTTCTTGCAATTGCATAAAACGTTGATGGCGCTCTTCTTTAATTTCATCGGTAACTGGATTGGGCAGCGTATTTGCTGCGGCGCCTTTTACCGGAGAATAGGTGAAACAACCGACCCGATCGAGTTGTGCTTCTTGCAAGAATTCGAGTAACTCTTCAAACTCGGCTTCTGTTTCCCCAGGAAATCCTACGATAAACGTGCTTCGTAAGGTAATATCCGGACATATCTCACGCCAGCGCTGAATTCTAGCCAAATTATTCTCGGCATTTGCCGGTCGCTTCATGGCTTTCAGTATTCGGGCATTGGCATGCTGAAACGGTACATCTAAATAAGGCAAGATGCTGCCTTGCGCCATCAAGGGAATGATTTCATCAACATGGGGATAAGGATAAACGTAATGCAAACGCACCCAGACGCCCAACGAACCCAGTTCTTGCGACAATTCGGTGAGTCGCGTCTTGATCGGCCTGCCTTGCCAGAATCCAGTGCGATATTTAATGTCGACACCATAAGCGCTGGTATCTTGAGAAATAATCAACAGCTCTTTTACGCCCGCATTAACCAAATGTTCGGCTTCTTGCATGACCTGATGAATCGGACGGCTCACTAAATCGCCGCGCATGGAAGGAATAATACAAAAGGTACAACGGTGATTACATCCTTCGGATATTTTAACATACGCATAATGCCGCGGTGTTAAACGAATTCCCTGCGGTGGAATCAAGCTCGTGTATGGATCATGTGGCTGCGGTAAATGCGTATGTATCGCCGACATGACTTCCGGCAATGCTTGTGGCCCAGTTACGGCAAGCACTTGGGGATGTGCTTTTTTTACCACCTCACCATCTTCTTTGGCGCCTAGGCAGCCTGTTACAATAACCTTACCGTTTTCCGCTAACGCCTCGCCGATGGCATCGAGTGATTCTTCTACAGCGCTATCAATGAAGCCACAGGTATTGACCACCACCAAATCGGCATCTTGGTACGAAGGCGATATTTCATATCCTTCTGCGCGTAATTGCGTTAAGATTTGCTCTGAGTCGACGAGCGCTTTAGGACAACCGAGCGAAATGAAGCCGATTTTTTGTGAAGCTGATTTTAATGATGTCATTTAAGAGGTACAGTGGAAAAATAATAGAATATGGATAAGCATACGATCAAATATGCGTTAATCGTAATTTTACACATACTAGCCCTTGCACCTCTAACGCTTTTTGCACAAATTGACTGTGATACATTGCCACGCATCGCTTTTTTACCGGATGATTTGAAAATTAATCAGCAGCATATTTTTTGCGGTGAGTGGGATCGTGATCGGCCGAAAGGCTTCCATGCACAACCGAATGGTAAAAATCCTTCGTCCGTTGCGCGACTATTCATACAAAGCAAACCCAATAAAGCAGGTGTTTATACCATTCGTTGGAAACATTCTCGAAATCCCAGTAGGGAAAAGTTTTCTTCGATGTTTCCCGATCAATGTAGTAAGCAGCAGGTTTTGAATTCGATACAGTATGCAAGCCGACATGAAATACCCTGTCCTTCGAATTCGCCGGGTTGGCTTCAGTGTGGAAAAAATAGGCCACCGGCTGTTTCCCAAAAAGACGACTTGCCGTATTGCAGTAACAACGATACATTCTTTACAATAGGCCTTGCGTTTGATCGCAAGGGAATAATCAATACCGCTTTTCCTTTTTTCGAATGACTATCGACAATACTTTTAGTTGGCCAGGTTATCATCCTGAAGAAGCTGTGCATCGCTTAATCGCCGCTTACCTAACCATTGATATTCAGCAGAATATCAAAGAAACACGCGCTTTACTGCGCAAAATTGATGCTGTTGGCGCACGAAAAATACCCAATTGGGAACGTATTGGCAATGCGTATTTTTTGCGCGTGTATCCAGAGTACGTTCAAATCGAGGAAGAATTCTCGGATGAAGTCGATCTGCCAGAAAAAATACCGTTGCCTTTATTTAAAAGTGCGCTACTTTCTTGGCAAAAACATATTTCAACATAGCTGATGATGTTCTATTGTGGATTTTCATAATCGATCCCAGTCATATTTCCCGCCATTTTCTTTTCCCTGATTTCTTTTATATTTCCTAATTGATTTAAACGGTTGGCTGTATCTTCGATTAATTCATTAAGTTTGCTGGATGAATCGGGTGATAATGTTTGATTTCTCTCAATTTCTAATTGGAAGTATTGAAGATTATTGAGAAAATTTCCGGTGATATGTTGCACCGTTAGCATGGTCGATTTTAATACTTTTAACTTCTCGTTTTGAATTTCTGCATCGCGTAGTGATTGCAAAATTTGCAAGTGTTGTTGATGGAGTTGATGATCTTTGTTGCGCTGTTTTAAAGCCAGGATAGCGGTTACCCAAATTGCAAAAATACTTAATGCACGATTGGCAACAACTTGATATTTCAAAGTATCACTCAAAGGCGATCCCCAATAGCCCAATAAAACAAAAACCGTGCAGGCTGTTGCAATAATCAGCGTAAAACGGTTTTCGGGAGACTTCAATGACACCAGTACTACCCCCACATAAGCCACACCCACAGCGATTCCAAGTGGAATGACCAGATCAATCGCTAGAATAACGATGGCAAGGCAACTGCAAGTGAAATATAACTTTTCAGTGGTGTCGCTAATGGATACAGCATTGATCAAATCATTGTTGTTTTTCATGTTTTCGATTCATACAGCAAGGATTGAGCTTCACGCAATAAAAAATCTCTGAACGTATTTGCAACACTCGACAGCCGTTTATTTTTACGATTCACAACATGCCAATACCGCATGATCGGAAAATCCTGAATGTCTAAAATTTTTAAACGATTCGTTTCAAGTTCTAATTCAACGGTATGTTTCGACATAATACCTAATCCCATGCCTGCTTGAACAGCTTGTTTGATCGCTTCTGTGGTATCCGTTTCCATGCCTTTGTTGAGATTAATCTTGTGCGTAGTAAAAAAACGTTCCATGGCATCGCGCGTTCCTGAGCCTGATTCTCGCACCAAAAATATTTCTTTTGCTAATTTTTTTACTGCGATACTTTTTTCCTGACATAAAGGATGATTAGGTGGGGCGACCACAACTAACGGGTTTTCCATGAATGACTGACTATCGATATCCAAATGACCAGGAGGTTGTCCCATAATGGCCAAATCAATCAAATTATCGTTGAGTTGCCTTAAAACTGCTTCACGATTCGACACATTTAAACTGACAGTTACCCCCTTATAGCGTTGACAAAACTTTGCCAATAAATGCGGTGCAAAATAATTGGCGGTAGTGACTACCGAAATATTCAATTTGCCGCGCTCCATGCCTTTCAGTTCATCTAAGGCAACTTCCATATCGGATAGCTGTTGCGATATCGCGCGGCTGTATTGATAGAGTTCTTTTCCAGCTTCGGTCAAATAAATGCGTTTACCGAGTTGTTCAAACAACGGCAAATCTATGTTATCTTCTAATTGTTTGATTTGCATAGAAACCGCAGGCTGAGTCAGATGAAGTTCGCTGGCTGCGCCTGAGTAACTTAGGTTTCTGGCAACCGATTCAAACACTTTGAGTTGTCGTAAAGTGATATGTAACATGATGTATCAAATCTGTAGGTTTTCAATCATAAGTAATACCTTATCATAAATATCAGTAATATTGATTTGTGCTTATAGTTTTTTATCGCTATAGTGCACGTCATCAAGTAGTAGTAATTGTAGTTAATTAGTGACATTTGTAATACATATCCTCTCGTTACTTTTGGTACTTCTGTGCTGGTTTTGAGTGGAATTTAATTGGAGAAAATACTATGGCAAAGACATATAACGCAGGTGTTAAAGAATACCGCCAAACTTATTGGATGCCCGAATATCAGCCTTTGGATACCGATATTCTAGCCTGCTTCAAAATTACACCACAGCCCGGCGTGGATCGTGAAGAAGCTGCTGCAGCCGTTGCTGCTGAATCTTCTACCGGTACCTGGACTACCGTTTGGACCGATTTGTTAACTGATTTGGATTATTACAAAGGCCGTGCATATCGCATTGAAGATGTGCCTGGTGACGATACTTGTTTTTATGCGTTTATTGCATACCCGATCGATTTGTTCGAAGAAGGATCTGTTGTCAACGTGTTTACCTCCCTTGTTGGTAACGTGTTCGGCTTCAAAGCAATTCGTGGGTTACGTCTGGAGGACGTCCGTTTTCCAATCGCCTATGTGAAAACTTGTGGAGGTCCTCCTCATGGTATTCAAGTTGAACGAGACATGCTGAATAAGTATGGCCGTGCGCTGCTTGGATGTACCATTAAACCAAAATTAGGTTTATCGGCAAAAAATTATGGTAGAGCTGTATATGAATGTTTACGTGGCGGTCTTGACTTAACCAAAGACGATGAGAACGTGAATAGTCAACCTTTCATGCGTTGGCGTCAACGTTTTGACTTTGTGATGGAAGCCATTCACAAAGCAGAACGTGAAACAGGCGAACGTAAAGGTCACTATTTGAACGTAACGGCACCAACACCAGAAGAAATGTACAAACGTGCGGAATATGCTAAAGAAATCGGCGCTCCGATTATTATGCATGACTACATTACTGGTGGTTTCTGTGCTAATACTGGATTGGCAAACTGGTGTCGCAACAACGGTGTATTACTGCATATTCACCGTGCAATGCATGCGGTTATTGACCGTAATCCACATCATGGTATTCACTTCCGTGTGCTTACTAAAATTCTTCGCTTATCGGGCGGT
The DNA here is from genome assembly GCA_044228295.1 of Nitrosomonas sp. Taxonomy (GTDB): domain Bacteria; phylum Pseudomonadota; class Gammaproteobacteria; order Burkholderiales; family Nitrosomonadaceae; genus Nitrosomonas. The sequence goes on along the minus strand of JBGAVE010000015.1, from coordinate 26,607 downwards.
GATCATCTCCATTCAGGTACCGTTGTTGGTAAATTGGAAGGCGACCGCGGTGCTACATTAGGCTGGATCGATTTGATGCGTGATAGCTTCATTAAAGAAGATCGCAGTCGCGGCATTATGTTTGATCAAGATTGGGGTTCTATGCCCGGCGTGTTCCCAGTTGCTTCTGGTGGTATTCACGTTTGGCACATGCCTGCACTGGTTGCTATTTTTGGTGACGATGCGTGTTTGCAATTCGGTGGCGGTACCTTAGGTCATCCTTGGGGTAATGCTGCTGGTGCTGCGGCAAATCGCGTGGCATTAGAAGCTTGCGTAGAAGCGCGTAACCAAGGCATAGAAATCGAGAAAAAAGGTAAAGAAATTCTAACTGCTGCTGCAAAACATAGCCCAGAACTGAAAATTGCTATGGAAACTTGGAAAGAAATCAAGTTTGAATTCGATACCGTTGACAAACTAGATGTAGCGCATAAATAACAACATTATTTCCGGTACCGCTTCAATGTTGTACCGGAGATCGTAAATTGATTGATCAGGAGTGTATCACCATGTCAGAAATGTTAGATTATAAAAGTCGCCTTAGCGATCCTGCGAGCCGTAAATTTGAAACATTTTCATACTTGCCTGCGATGAGCGAAAAACAAATCAAGCAGCAAGTGGAATTTATTGTAAAAAAAGGATGGAATCCAGCCATTGAGCACATTGAACCCGAATATCTCATGGACAATTACTGGTACATGTGGAAATTACCGATGTTCGGTGAAACTGATGTCGCTCGGATTCTGCAAGAAGCCGAAGCCTGTCATAAAGCCAATCCTAAAAATCATGTGCGTTTGATTGGCTATGATAACTTCGCGCAAAGCCAAGGCGCGTCAATGGTGATATACCGCGGAAAAACGGTGTAAGCGGAAAAACGGGGTTCTTCTAACCCATGAAACCCCCTTTCCTCTTACGAGAGGCTGGGGGTTTTTTTCCGCCTTAAATTTTCTTCAAAATGATAAGCATAAATCATTAATGCTCCCTAATACGGAGCGTGCTCAAAATAATTGAAAAGGCATTAATACAGGAGTTCACCATGAGTAAAGCCATCGATCAATACCGTGTTAGCAAAGAACCTTATTATCATCCCGTTGCTGATGAAGTGAAATTATACGAAGCGGCTTATTCAGTACGCATGCCGATGATGCTGAAAGGTCCAACCGGTTGCGGTAAGACTCGTTTTGTCGAATACATGGCGTGGAAGCTGAAGAAACCATTGATTACCGTAGCTTGTAACGAAGATATGACCGCATCCGATCTGGTTGGGCGTTTCTTGTTGGATGCTAGTGGTACGCGTTGGCAAGATGGCCCTCTCGCTGTTGCTGCGCGTTACGGCGCTATTTGCTATCTGGACGAAGTGGTGGAAGCGCGTCAAGATACGACCGTCGTGATACATCCTTTAACCGATAATCGTCGTGTTCTTCCTCTCGAAAAGAAAGGTGAATTGATTCAAGCACACGCTGATTTTCAAATTGTTATCTCGTATAACCCGGGTTACCAAAGTTTGATGAAAGACTTGAAACAATCGACCAAACAGCGTTTTGGCGCGTTGGATTTTAATTACCCAAGCCATGATATTGAAAGTGAAATTGTCGCGCACGAATCAGGCGTTTCACACGAAATTGCTGAAAAATTAGTGTCGATCGCAGAGCGCGCGCGTAATCTTAAAGGACACGGATTGGATGAAGGCATTTCCACCCGGATGCTTATCTATGCAGGCAGTCTGATTGCTAAAAAAGTAGAAGCGCACGCAGCATGTCGCGTTGCATTAGTTCGCCCTATTACGGATGATCCCGATATGCGTGATGCATTGGATGCGGCTGTTAGTACGTTTTTTAATTAAAAGTAATTGGTAGAAACAGTTATTGATTTGCACAATAAACGGATGCTTGTATGACTATCAATCTGGATGACTATAAAGAATTATTAGAGGATCTGGAGCCAGAATCCATTGAATTGCTTCATCACGCATGGCCGGAAGCAATTAAAGTCTTCTCACCCCGTGGCTTGGATAATTACTTAAAAGGTGTTTCCGCCATTCGGGGATTAGGCCGAGGACGCAGTCTAGTCGATTGTTGGATTAACGAAGTTCCATTAGTCGCCAAGGAAATTGGCGAGGATATTATTGGCGATTTGGCCACCTCATTATTGTCATTAGCATCGAGAACCTCCGGTGCTGTGATCGAATTAGTCTTATCCACTGCGCCGACTGCGGCCAAAAGGCTTGGTGACGCGCATTTGTTTCAAAATTATCTACAATTTTTGAATACATTGATTGCACAAGCGCCGCGCGGTATCCGTCCAATGTTGAACAAATTAGATGTACTGTTCGGCCAGTTGACCTTAGGTGGTTTGCGCCGTTGGGCTATGTGGGGAGCACACGCGTATCGTACCGACTATGAGGAACAAATACGTTACTTTGACTTGGAGTCGAAAGAATCTCTTGCGGTGCTGCAAAAGGAGCGTAAAGGAACGTTATTTGTCGATGTGCAGCGACGTATCAATATGTATTTGCGTGCGCTTTGGGGGCGAGATTTCTTCATGAAACCGACTTCCGGTGATTTTGAAACGCGCGAAGGTTACAAACCGTTTATTGAAAACTACTTCATTCATTTGCCGGACGCTTATGATAATGTCGGCGATATTTCCGCTGTGGAAGTTTATCGCGCGGCTGCTGCGCATGCCGCAGCGCATCTGGTTGAAACGAAACAACCGATTTCGGCAGAAAGCTTAAATCCAATGCAAATGGCGGTTATTTCCGTTATTGAAGATGCACGCATCGAAGAATTATCAATTCGACGTTTTCCTGGTCTACGCAAAACCTGGGCAGCGTTACATACGGTAACACCCGATCTGAATGTTACTATGGGTAATTATTTAGATCGCTTGGCTCGCGCCTTACTAGACCCGGACTATCAAGATAAAGATCCATGGATCAAAGAAGGACGCAAGTTATTTAAACTCGCGCAAGATAAGCTCGATTCGCACAAAATTTCTTGGGATATTGGCGTACAACTTGCGCATAGCTTTATCAGTAAAAGTATACCGTTCAATATTCGCACCGATGTATTAAGCGCCCCGTATCGGGATGACAATCGATATTTCTGGGAATTTGAGGAATTTGATTTCAATAAATCCATTTCTGCTGGTTATGAAGCACCTAAACAAATTCGCAAGTATGTGAATGTCATGGAATTTGCAAATGAAGTGGAAGTAGAAACCGCTGGTGACGACGCACAAGAAATATGGGTCATGGGTAGCGAATTCTTTCCTTATGAAGATAACGGTATTTCATTCAATGAATCAGAAGGAAAAGAACCGGTTTCAGCTCCGTATCATTATTCCGAATGGGATTACCAAATACAGTTGGAACGTCCCGATTGGGCAACAGTGCAGGAAAAACGTGCAAAATTAGGCGATATGCTTTGTATCGATGAAATTGCTCAGCAATACAAACGTGAAATCGCCCGGATGAAATTTTTACTCGACGCAATGCAGCCGCAAGGCACACGTCGCATTCGGAAACTCGAGGACGGCGATGAAATCGATATCAATGAAGCGATTCGCTCGATGATTGATATTCGCATGGGTATGCACCCAGATCCGCGCATTATGATGCGTTCGGTGCGAAAAGTGCGTGACATTTCAGTGCTGGTTTTGCTGGATCTGTCTGAGTCAACCAATGAAAAAGTAGCAGGTCACGACTACAGTGTGCTTGATTTAACTCGCCAGGCAACAGTGCTGCTTGCCAATGCGATCAATAAAATCGGCGATTCTTTTGCCATTCATGGTTTTTGTTCAGATGGGCGTCACGATGTGGAATATTATCGTTTCAAGGATTTTGAACAACCTTATGATGAAACTCCCAAAGCACGATTAGCGGGTATGACAGGACAGCTTTCCACTCGAATGGGTGCTGCGATGCGTCACGCCAGTCATTATCTGAAATTACAAAAATCCGCAAAAAAATTGCTGCTCGTTATTACCGACGGTGAACCGGCCGACGTGGATGTGCGTGATCCTCAATACTTACGTCACGATACCAAAAAAGCAGTCGAAGAAGCGGGCCGTGCAGGCATCGTCACCTACTGTATGAGTTTAGATCCACGTGCGGATCAATATGTATCACGCATTTTCGGTGAAAGAAATTATTTAGTAGTCGATCACGTTGAACGCTTACCGGAAAAATTGCCAATTCTCTATGCTGGATTGACAAGATAAGCTCAAATACTTATTCTTGAGAGACATTGATCCTTTCTAACATACAATCTTTTGAAGCTACATTTAGCAAATTTTACACAACAAAATGTTTTCACCGGATATGGTGATGGTTATGTATCCATTAATCAGATTCGCTATGAAAAAAGTTTAATCGTATTGCCTGATCAGTTAATCGAGAATTGGCCTGTAACATCAATATCTGAGATGAGGGCTGAACATTTTAATTGCTTATTGAATCATTCTGTTGAAATCCTTCTACTGGGGACCGGCAACAAGCATCAATTTCCTGATCATGCGCTGATGACTGAAGTTTTAAGAATGAAAATCGGCATGGAAGTCATGGATACGCAAGCATGTTGCCGTACTTATAACATCCTGTTAGAAGAAGACCGCCGAGTAGCTGCTGCCATCATCATCTAGATAAAGCGCCGACAATCCATATCTTTGTGGGATTAGCTTAATAACAACGCTAATTTACCGGTCCCTATTTTTTTATACCACACTCCATTTTCTTCAATACTTAATTGTTCATACATCGTATTGATTAAACTCCAAAGGTTAGGTTGCTTGGCTGGTATCATTTTTTCGTATTCGTTATCAATGAATAAATAAGTAGGTGGTTTTTCTTTGAATTCTTTATAGAAATTGTTCCACTGATAATCTAAGTAATATTCTAGAATCCATCCATTAGTACTTAGTTCAGGCAAGCGCGAAGTAATTGAATATTTTCTTGGATTTCCACATACATAGATGGTATCTTGTTCTTTAAGGATTCTTAGAACTGAAAACGCATCATTTTTAGCATAATCATATCCTATCGAACCTGCATAATTCTCAGAATACATACTTCTCTGTAACAGATTAAATTGCTTGTATGTAATAAAAGTTAATATTATGAGTAGGATAGGAATTTTTTTCGGTGAATTATTAAGTTCTACATACGTTAGCAAGTGGTGTAACAAATAATCCAAGCCTAATACCGAGAACAACGCGACAGGCACATACAACAATTGAAAATGATAGGACCACCACGACGTTTTTTGTAGCAAAATCACGATAAATCCAACAATTCCCCAACCAATCATCATACTAAAAAAATGAGATTCTTTTTTCGTCACAAGAAAAACGCCGATGATTGCCAGTATTAAGAAAACAACCATTGCTTTTCCGAACCATTTAATTGACTCCCATAATCTTTCAGGGCGTACCTGGTCACCTAAACCTATAACTTGAGTGGGTATTTTAAAAAAAATGTCGAAAACCAAGCTTTCGATCTGATGAATAAAAACATAGTGTAAGAAAATGGCTATAGGAATCGCAAAACCAATCACCATCGGAGGCAATTGTGCTACAAAGATATTTCTTAATCCGTTTCTTTGAACGCAAAATAAAAAATGAATGAGTACAAACGACGCAATAATGGGAGCAAAGATCAACTTACAAAGAATGACAATACCCATCAATAAGCCTATAACAAAATAGGTTATTAATAAATTGCCTAGGTTTTTATAAGCTCTATCTAGTAACCAAACAATCAAAAATAAGGGAACATTAATTAATGCTTCGAGTTGCGTGAGACTAAATGAATTGGCATTACAGTAATAGGCGCCAATCGCAAACAAGGGAAACAAACTGCTACTTAGTTCGATGCTATAAAACAATTTATATTGTTTTATAGTAAGATAAAGTATCACTGAAAAAACTAACCAATAGCCTAACTCAAAATAGTGGATATCGGTATCGCTCCACCCCAATGTTTTACCTGCTAAGTAGTAAAACATATAAATACCAGGCTGCTTATAATCAAAAAGGTCTTGATACAATACTTTGCCTGCATCGAACATTTGCGCGATGAGAGTGAATAATGCTTGGTCGCCACCCAAAACAGTGAAGCTTTTAATAGCGCCTATCACAGCAATGATACTCATCACGATTATCATCGGAGCTCTTTTTTTTATTTCACTGTAATTCATAGGTGATTGCATCACTACTTCATTAGTTCTTGCTTAAGTTATTGACTGTGGATGATAAATGTTCAAATCCGTAAAGTTCTTGCTAAGGTTTACGTATGATATCTATTAGTTAATTTTGTATTTGTTTGAATAATGCTGATATAAACCGACATTCCTAAATTTAAAAGAGCTATACGTAAGAAATCGCGCACTGGGGAGTATGTTTCGCATCTACTGTACTCTGCCGGATGAAACCTCGATACTGAATTTCCGTCATTTTTTGGGGCAGCATGAACTGACGGCGATATTGCTAGAAGTGATCAACGCTCACCTCAAAGCTCAAGGGTTATTGTTTTCCCAAGGTACGATGGTAGATGCCGCACTCATTCATGCGCCAAGTTCGACCAAGAATCGGGAACAGGCGCGTGATTCTGAGATGCACTAAACGAAGAAATGAGTGCAATGGTACTTTGGCATGAAAGTCTATGTTGGTGCAGACGTAGATTCAGGGGCGGTGCGCACGGTTGAAATTACTGCAACTAATGAGTCGGATATCAACGCCCTGCCCAAGCTATTGCGGGCGGAAGACGAGGTTATTTTTGGCGATGCGAGCTAGAATACAAACGCCGATCACGGCAGTTGGGAATACGCTGGTGTGTGCAAGACAAACGCAAGCCTGGACAGAATCTTTCGGAAAATCAGAAGAAGTGTAACCGGAAGCATTCCTCAATCCGGGTGCGGGTGGAACATGTGCTCCAGGTAATCAAGCGGCAGTTTGGATTCACCCGAACCCGCTACCGCGGGCTGATGAAGAATGCTGTTCAGGTGAACATGCTGATGCGCTTGGCCTAACTTGTACCTACTGCGCAGGCGACTACGGGTTATTTAAGAAGTCATCCTCTCAAAATACCCCAACAGCAGACGATGAAGCAAAAACAGGGGAAATCTAAAAGCCGCTAATTGTTCAGCGTTTCCTTAGGGAATTACCTTACTCCTCAATCATGTCGGCTCTGTTCTTGACACGCAGCAATAACACCTGCCTCAACCTTTGGGTACAACAGATTCACATATAATTCTTTTTTTATCCTTGAATTTTCGATCCGTCTGGATTCCCGCATAAAAGACATCATTCCCGGTGAAATGCGTTTTTGGGCTTCTTCTCGCGTAACACGAGGGGGATGTGGATAACCGAAATGGTCCGCAACCAAATCAAAATAAGCACCCATTTTGAGATTTGAGTCATCGCAAGCATGGTACAACCTACCCGGTTTCCCATACTGTGCTGCAGCGTAAATAATTCGTGCCAAATCATCGGCGTGAATGTGATTAGTGTAGCTGTCTTCGTTTTCTATCAAAGCCGGTAAACCTTGTTGCAAGCGTGTGAGTGGCAACCGGTCTGCTGCATAAATTCCTGGCACACGCAAAATGGATATCGCGACATTATTGCGTTTTCCCCAGAGGCGAATTTGTTTTTCTGCATCGACGCGCCGTACGGCGCGATCATTGACGGGATTAACGGCACGAGTTTCATTAATCAAAGCTCCCTGACAATCACCATACACGCCTGTAGTGCTGATATAGATAAGTCGCTGTGGTAAAATCGTGCCAGCATTTTTTGATTGTCGTGACAATGCAGATAGTAAGTGAGTAGTACGATTATCTTGGAAGCCTTTGCTGGGTGGCGGCGCTAAATGAATGACCAGCTGTGCGATTCCGGAAATTCTTTTCAACGTTTGAGGTAAATCGAGATCACCATAAATAGGTATGATGCCATGAGATCTAAGCGTGCTGACGCTGCTTGCATTTCGGTACAATCCAAAAATACGGTAATTATTTTTGAAAAGCGGCGCTGTACGCAACGCGATATTACCGCTACCGACAATTAAGAGTGTTTTTTTCATTTCTTTTTAACTTTGTTTAACTGTTTATCAATTCTCGCGTAATGTCGCATCAAATCACAATCCAGCCTAGCGGCCATGTTTTCACTGCCGAATCCGGAGAAACTATTTTAGCTGCGGCTTTGCGCGCCGGTCTATCGTTGCCATATGGTTGCCGCAATGGTTCTTGCGGTCTTTGTAAAGGTAAAATCATACAGGGAACTGTCAACTTCGGTCAGCATAACGAAGATGCCTTATCAGATGCAGAAAAAAAAGATGGTTATGCGTTGTTTTGTTGTGCCGTTCCACAAAGTGAGTTAGTTATTTATTTGGAAGAAATGAGTGTCGCCAAAGATATTGAAATAAAAAACCTGCCCTGTCGAGTTGAAAAATTAGCGCGAGTTGCACCTAATGTCATGATTGTTTCATTGAAATTGCCCGCCAATCAACGACTGCAATTCCTACCTGGACAATATATCGACATTCTACTTAAAGATGGGCAACGAAGAAGTTTTTCACTGGCCAATGCACCGCACAATGATGAATTATTAGAATTACATGTGCGCAATTATCCGGGGGGCACTTTCACGGAACATGTTTTTACCCACATGAAAGTCAAAGACATGCTGCGCTTTACCGGTCCATTGGGATCTTTTTTCTTGCGCGAATCGCCCGAACAAAACACACCCATTATTTTTTTAGCGAGTGGAACAGGTTTTGCACCAATTAAAAGTATTTTGGAACACATTTTTCATAACGAAAGTAATCCATTCTATCGCAAGGAAATAACATTGTACTGGGGCGTTCGTATCAAAGAAGATTTATATTTGACTGATTTGATTAATCAGTGGCAACAAAAACATTCAAACTTCAGCTTTATCCCTGTTTTGTCCGAACCACAGCCAGCCGATAACTGGCAAGGAAAAATAGGATTCGTGCATCATGCGGTGATGCACGATCACGCTGATTTAAGGCAACACCAGGTCTATGCTTGCGGATCTCCCATTGTCATCAAAGCCGCTTACCATGATTTTACCAACCAAAATCATTTACCTAAAAATGCATTTTTCTCTGATGTGTTTACACCTTCTAGCAGTTCTCTCAGCAATACCTAAGTAAGCTTTTTCAGAGTATGCTCGAGCCCTTTGTTGTAATGTGTAATAGCAGCCTCATGCTTACCAAGCTTCTCATACAACTGCGCCAATGCTAAATGAGCTTTGTGGCTCGGTTCAACTGACAAACTTGCTTCTAAGTAGTTCTCGGCTTTTCCCCAAAGTTCGCAGTATCCACACAATCTGCCAAGCGTGAGCAATAGGGCTGCATTATTAGGATGCGTTCTGAGCCAAGTTTCGGCGCATTCGATTTGACGGTTTACATGAGAACCCAAACATTCGGAATAGAGTTCGATCAGCTCAACATCCCATGTTATCGGCAAAGTGTGTTCAATAATTTGATGCGCCGCATTACAATCATTCAATGCCATATAAGCACGCGCTGCCGCTACTGCCAATTTGCTGTCCCTTTTTTCCATTGGAGTGACATGTTGCTGCCAATATTGATTCAGCGAACGCACATCGGTAAATTTGCTTTTAATTTTTTCTACTTGCGCATTCCGGCGTAGTTCACGCACCAGACTTTGGTTGGAAGAAGATCGTCCGGACAAGGTATTGGTAAGGTCTAAAATAGCATCCCAGTTCTTTGCCTGCTGTTGTGCTTTGATTTCCAACAACAAAGCAGAAGATGATTGTAATCCACCATCCGCATATAAAGAGTGCAGTGTTTGCAACGCTTCCTGATGCCGTCCTTCCTTAATTAAGAAATCGGCTTTTGCAATTAAACCCAGTGATTTGTCTTCAGGTGCTTTGTTGATTACTGAATCGATATATTTATCACGCTCGGAAACATCATTGAGTTCCTGTGCGGAACGCGCGGCAATGGCACCACTTAACGCCGTCGCTAGCGTTGAATCGGAAAGCTTCAAGGCAACGGCTGCATTTTTCTTGGCTTTGACGTAATCGCTTTCAAAATATGCTTTTAAACCGGACAATAACATTTCGTCGGTTTTTTTAACTCGATGACGCTCTCCAAATTCAAGTACGCCTAGCATCATTCTAATCAGAACATACGAAACAAAGGCTGATACGATTAATAAAATGACAAGATGATCTAATGCGAGCTTAACGTCGACACCATAAGAATCCAGTACTAGAGCTGCATGGCCTGGTGTATTTTTTGCTACATATACAATTGCTACAGCGGCAGTAAATAACGCTAATAGCCAAAGAGTTGCTTTCATTGGTTCTCCTCGTTTCGATAAAAGAAATAGCAGAATATAGAGCTAATAGAATAAATGTTTTGAGGGTAGGCAGATACAATCGAATAGATCGCGTTGAATGTGATTAAAAATAGTATCTGCATCGCTAAGCTTTCAATTTTGCTGTCACTATATTGTTTGTATTGTTTTACTCACACCCTACCAAAGTAGGTTTGCAAGCTATCAAGCAATCCCTCATCACCTGCCAAAGTTGTTTTAATAATTTTTTCGAGCCCTAAATCGCCTGCTGCTTGAACAATACGTTCATAACTCGTAAAAATTGGCGTCGATTTCAGCAATTGTTGGCCAAGCTTACCTAGTATGTCAAATAAATTGTGCAATCCTTCACTACTGGTAATAATCACTGCATGAATTTCACCCCGCGACCAGGCGGCTAATAGCGAATTCACATCGGCTTCAGGTTTTTTGCGTTGATAGCACTCAGCATAATCTAAAGCGGCGCCGCGCTGGATAAGCGTATCACCCAATAACGGTCGACCACCGACACCACGAAAAATCACCACGCGTTGCCCAGCCATATTCTGCAACACCGGCAGTTTGAGCAATGCTTCACTATCAAATTGTTCTGTTGGAGAAAATACCTTGTCAATGCCATATTGCTTTAACGCATCAGCGCTGCCTTTACCTACGACGGCCACGTTAAGATGCGCAGGAAAATCACCATATTTGGTGATGAATTGCATGGCTTTATGAACGGCATTGGGACTCACAAAAAACGCCCAATCAAATTCATGCAGGCGCTTCACAAGATCCACTAACTTATCGGTATTATCCACATCCGTAATCGTTAACACAGGGAACAATACCGGATTGCCGCCTTCTTCACGAATGCGATTGGCTAGAACAGCACATTGATGCTGTGGACGAGTTACCAGTACATTAACACCCGACAATGAATTGGAAGTTGCTACACGCAAAATTACTTCCAGCCTTCCGCAGGAACTAGCGTTGATAGAATTTCATCCGCACCCTGTTTGATTAATTTTTCTGCGAGCATTTGCCCCAATTGTGCGCCTTGCATTGGCTGCCCTGAGACGACATCGCTGACGATTCGCAAGCCATCCGGTTGTGCTACAAAACCACGCAATCGCAAAACGCCATCAAAGATTTCGCCGAACGCACCCAGCGGAACCTGGCAACTGCCTCCGAGAACCCGGCTCATTGAACGTTCAGCTTCAACGCAATACGCCGTTGTTTGGTGATGCAACGGTTGTAACATCTCAACCAAATCTGGGCGATCTGCACGGCACTCAATGCCCAATGCTCCTTGCCCCACTGCTGGGAGGCTTTGCTCAGAATCTAATAACGCAGTAATGCGGCTTGCCAGTCCCAGTCTTTTTAAACCAGCCGCAGCAAGAATGATCGCTGAATATTGACCTTCATCGAGTTTGCGCAAACGTGTTTGCACATTTCCGCGCAAAGGTTGCACTTTAAGCTGAGGAAATCTCGCGCGCAATTGACTTTCTCGTCGCAAGCTGGAGGTGCCAACGATACTGCCAGGCGGTAATGCATTTAAGCTATCATACTGATTAGATACAAAAGCATCGTGAGGATCTTCTCTTTCAGTAATCACCGCGAGCTTAAAACCTTCGGGCACATTCATCGGCATATCTTTCATCGAATGCACGGCAATATCGGCACGTCCATCTTCTAAAGCTTGTTCGAGTTCCTTGATGAAAAGCCCTTTGCCGCCTATTTTAGAGAGCGATTGATCGAGTATTTGATCGCCTCGGGTAGTCATGCCGAGTATGCTGATGTCAGTTTGCGGGTATAATTCGAGTAAACGTTGCTGAATATGCTCTGCTTGCCACATTGCCAATAAGCTTTCTCGCGATGCGATGACAATTTTTTTAGGTATTGGATAAGAGTTGGGCATTAAAATTTAAAAATGAAAAAATTACAAAAACTTTTTACTATCTATTATTTTAACATGGCAGAAACAGTCATGGCGTGTTTAGCACTGCTATCTGTTGGACGGTGTAGGAAATAACGCGATGAATACAGCCGGAATGAATCATTTGGATAAATCTACTGAACAAAACGAATCTTCTAATGAATATGACAAAGATCTACCTTTACGAGACGATATCCGCTTTCTAGGAAGAATGCTGGGGGATACGTTACGCGAACAAGAAGGTGATGAGGCCTTCGAATTGGTTGAGAATATTCGACAAACAGCCATTCGTTTTCGCCGTGATCAAGACCCGCAAGCGCGCCAAGAACTAGAAGTTATTTTAAGTCGGTTAAGCGACAAAGCCTCATTGCCAGTCGTTCGCGCTTTCAGTTATTTTTCATTGCTTTCCAATATTGCTGAAGACGTTCACCACAATCGTCGTCGCCGAATACACTTGCGACAAAACTCTGCCCCTCAACCAGGGGGCGTTACATTGGCCTTGAGGCGCGTATTGCAAGACAAAGAAGATTTGTCTTTTTTGGAGGATTTTTTTAATAAAGCGCTCGTGTCGCCAGTTCTGACGGCACATCCGACGGAAGTGCAACGAAGAAGTATTTTGGATTGTCAGCTCACCATTCAACGTTTACTCAGAGAACGCGCGCAAATGGAAATGACACCCAATGAAAATCGTCATAATGAAGAAAATCTCCGCGCGACCATTCAATTGTTGTGGCAAACCCGCATGTTACGCACCACGCGCCTGTCGGTTTATGACGAAATTGAAAACGGTCTTGCTTACTATAGCTACACGTTTTTGACCGAAATTCCTTATATTTATGCAAAGATAGAAGAATTGCTTGAATTGCAACTCAAAGACAAAGCTCCTCCCGTTGCTTCTTTTTTGCGCATTGGTAGTTGGATCGGGGGAGATCGCGATGGAAATCCTTTCGTAACTGATGAAGTAATGTTGCGAGCAATGGAACGTCAATCATCGGTTGCCCTGGAGTTTTATTTGGAACAGGTACGGAAACTGGGGCTTTCGATGAGTATTACCGATCGCATCGTAACCGTTAGCGATGATGTGAAAGCGCTCGTTGCCATTTCACCGGATATTGTTAATCGATCGGATGAACCGTATCGTCGCATCTTTGTTCGCATCGGCCAGCGGTTAGCAGCAACCAATCGGCGCTTGAACAACCAGCTTACGTCAGCAGATGCGACAGATTCGATTCAGCCGTATAACGATAGTGCGGAATTTTTGCGCGATCTGGACACTATCATTACCTCGTTAAAACAGCATAAATCCCAATGGATCGCTCGCGGATCATTGCGCAATTTCCGCCGTGCCGTCGATGTGTTTGGTTTCCATTTAGCACCGCTGGATATGCGTCAACATAGTAAAGTGCACGAAAAAGTGGTGGCAGATCTATTTCGTTTACATACGCCACTGGATCACGATTATTTATCGTTGAGCGACGAAGCGCGTATCGAATGGCTACTGGAGCAAATCAGCAGTCCGCGTGCGCCTTTTGCATCGTATCAGCAATGCTCTGAACTGGCACAGTCGGAAATGCGCATTTTGCAATGTGCCGCAAATATCCAGAAGCGTTTTGGACGTGCGGCGATGCCAAATTACATTATTTCCATGACCACCAATATCGTGGATGTACTAGAAGTAGCTTATTTGTTGCAGGAAGTCGGTTTGCTGCAAGCGGGTATCAATCCCGTGCTCCATATCAACATCATTCCACTGTTTGAGACCATCGCTGACTTGCGTAGCTGCGGCGACATCATGGATCATTTGTTTTCTTTGCCTTACTATCGCACGTTGCTGGTATCGCGAGGAAACGTTCAAGAAGTCATGCTAGGTTATTCAGATAGCAATAAAGATGGTGGTTTTCTGACTTCCAACTGGGAAATCTACAAAGCCGAAATTGATTTAACCAAGATTTTTGCGAAACATAATGTTCAGCTACGATTGTTTCACGGACGAGGCGGCACGGTTGGTCGAGGTGGCGGACCAAGTTATCAAAGTATTTTGGCGCAGCCGCCTGGTAGCGTAAATGCTCAAATCCGTTTGACGGAACAAGGTGAAGTCATCAGCAGCAAGTACGCGGAACGCGAAATTGGCCGACGCAACCTTGAAACGCTCGCTGCAGCAACGATAGAGGCCACTTTGTTGGGTCACGATACGATTGGTGAAAATGCGGAACGTTACTATCAAGCGATGGAAAGCTTGGCATCGAGCTCTTTTGCAGCGTATCGCAATTTGGTTTATGAAACACCTGGATTTAAAGAATTTTTCCTCGAGTCCACTTCGATCAGGGAAATGGTTGGATTGCATATCGGCAGCCGTCCTCCATCGCGGACCAATTCAGATGCGATTGAGGATTTACGGGCTATTCCGTGGGTGTTTAGTTGGAGTTTGAGCCGCATCATGTTACCGGGTTGGTATGGTTTCGGGCATGCCGTCGAAGCTTTTATCGCAAATGAGCAACACCCTGGCGAAGGCTTGGTGTTGCTGCAAGAGATGTATCGCAATTGGCCATTCATGCAAACCTTATTGTCGAACATGGATATGGTGTTAGCTAAAACGGATATGGGTATTGCGTCACGCTATGCCGAGTTGGTTCGCAATGTAGCCGTTCGTGAAGAAATTTTTACTCGTATCCAAGAAGAATGGAAAAGAAGTAAAAAATGGTTGTTTGCGGTAACCGGCAATACGGAATTGCTTCAAGATAATCCAACGCTGGCGCGTAGTATTCGCAACCGCACACCTTATATTGATCCACTTAACCACTTGCAAGTGGAGTTATTACATCGTTATCGTTCTGGAGAAGATAGCCCAGAGGTTCAACGTGCGATTCACTTGACCATCAATGGCGTGTCGGCCGGATTGAGAAACAGCGGTTAATTTTACAAAAATAAATTGTTATCGCTTTGGTCATGACAATTTTCGGGAGTTTTTGATGCGCACAATGCAATACATAGTGATTGTTTTATTATGTGTTTTGACACAGAAAGTATCGGCATCGTTAAACATAGAGCACTGGCAAACGGCCAGTGGCGTCAATGTTTATTTCGTCGAAAATCACGATTTGCCAATATTGGATGTCAGTGTTGAATTTTCAGCGGGCAGCAGCATGGATACGGCTGATAAATCCGGGCTAGCTAACTTGGTGCGTCATTTGCTCAACTTAGGCACGAAAGACTTATCTGAGGATCAAATTGCTACGGCGCTAGCCGATATCGGCGCACAGTTGGGCGGCAATTTCGATCGCGACAGAGCCGGTGTTACGTTGCGGACATTAAGCAATGAACGCGAGCGCATTCCGGCCTTGAAAGTATTGGCGAGTATTATTCAGTTTCCACAATTTCCGCAAGATGTCCTGACACGCGAAAAAGCAAGAATTGTCGCGAGCATTAAAGAATCGAGCATGAAACCGGATTATATTGCAGACCGTGAACTAACCAAAATGCTTTATGGCGCTCACGCTTATGGGCTCAATGATGTTGGCGAGATTGAAACAGTGAACGCATTGCAACGTGATGATTTGTTAGCTTTCTATCGTTCGCACTATGTGTCGAAAAACGCCGTTGTCGCGATGATTGGCGACGTGACTAAACAACAGGCCAAAGAAATTGCCGAATCATTAACACAGCATTTACCGGCTGGACAAAAATACATCGATCCGCCACAAGTTCAAATACCTTCTGCCGAAACCAAAAAAATCCCGCATCCAGCCACGCAAAGCCATATTCAATTCGCCTACCCTGGATTACGTCGCGGCGATCCTGATTATTTTCCATTGTTGGTCGGAAACCATGTTTTAGGCGGCGGTGGATTCGTTTCGCGTTTAATGGAAGAAATTCGTCAGAAACGTGGATTGGCATATAGCGTCTATAGTTTCTTTTCACCTTTTAAACAGCAAGGACCTTTTTTAGTCGGTTTGCAAACCAAAAAGGAACAATCGGAAGAAGCTTTTGCCTTGACTCGCAAAACGTTAAGCGACTTCGTTTCCTCAGGTCCCACGCAAGCTGAATTAGATGCCGCCAAACAGAATCTCATCGGAGGTTTTGCGCTGCGCATCGATAGTAATAGCAAAATCCTGGGGTATCTCTCCATGATTGGGTTCTATCAACTGCCGCTGACCTATTTGACGGATTACTTAACGGCTGTTGAAGCGGTGACGATTGAACAAGTTCGCGAAGCCTTCAAGCGTCGTATTCAACCAGACGGCATGGTCGCTGTCATTGTGGGGGCTGCTGAATAACCGCATTGATTGACTTGGATGGGAATTGCTGCTGGAAAAATCCGCATTATTGGAGGGAACTGGCGAAGCCGGTTGATTTCTTTTCCTGATCGCGATGATCTCCGGCCGACTGCAAATCGCATCCGTGAAACGTTGTTTAATTGGTTAGGCCAAGACTTAACAGGATTGAATTGTTTGGATTTGTTTGCTGGAAGCGGAGTACTTGGTTTTGAAGCAGCTTCGCGTGGCGCGCAATCAGTGGTGATGGTTGAAAGTGATTCTGTCGCACTCCGATTTTTGCAGGAAAATAAAGAAAAATTGCAGGCCACGCAAATTTCTATCCTGAAATCGGATGCACTTCGATTCATTCAAACCGATACACGAAAATTTCACGTCATTTTTCTGGACCCACCTTATCGTCTCAATCTACTACCAACATTATTGAAACAAATATCCCTTCTTCTTGAAGTCAATGGCAAAATCTATATCGAAAGCAGCGATCACTGGGTTCCAGAACATCCTTGGGCTGTGGTGCGAAACGGTAAAGCTGGAGAAGTGTATTATCAGCTTTTGGAGAACATAAATGAATAGAGCAGTTTATCCTGGTACTTTCGACCCGATTACACGCGGTCATGAAGATTTAGTCCGACGCGCAACGCGAGTGTTTGATGAAGTCATCGTCGCTATCGCTGTCAGTAGCAGCAAAAAACCATTTTTTACCTTAGAAGAACGCGTTGCTATGGCAAAGCAAGTCTTATCGGATTGCGACAATGTCAAAGTGATGTCTTTTTCCGGTTTGTTAATGGATTTTTTACGCCAACAAAATGCAAGAATTATTTTGCGGGGCCTACGTGCTGCCTCAGATTTTGAATATGAATTTCAAATGGCCGGCATGAACCGCGGCATGTATCCCGATGTCGAAACGTTATTTATGACGCCATCGGAACAGTACATGTTTATTTCCGCGACAATTGTACGTGAGATCGCAACACTTGGTGGCAATGTGGATGCCTTTGTTCATCCTTTAGTAACACAAATGTTGCGCGAAAAATTAAACCCAACCACTTGAAAAACCTGTAAGAAATCTACTATGGCATTAATTATTACCGATGAATGTATTAACTGCGACGTCTGCGAACCCGAATGCCCGAACGACGCAATCTCGCAAGGTGAAGAAATCTACGAAATCGACCCCAATTTATGTACCGAATGTGTCGGACATTACCACGAACCGCAATGCGTAGAGGTATGTCCTGTCGACTGTATCATTGTTAATCCCGACAAAAAAGAGAGCAAAGAAGCTTTGCAGAACAAGTATCAATCCCTAATGAAAAACAAAGCCAATATTGTGTGATTCATGTATAGCCTAGCATTCCGGGGTAATGATTATGTTGCCAGCACGAGCGATCGTCATGGTGATGAGCTATGGCAGCGACACGATGCAAATCTAGCGCGAGGTAACCGCACAAAATCCGTTTTTATAGCAATCTCAACCGAATGTATTATTTATACAACAACCATACCTCGCATCATGGCAATGCCATGCGCTCCAAACTCCAGGGCAATCATCAAATCTTCTTTGCTCAATCCACCTAAAGCGTACACGGGCATTGAAAGACCTTGAATAAGTCGGGAAAATCGATTCCAACCTAATGGCTGTACGTCGGAGTGAGTTAATGTAGCCTGTACTGGGCCGAGTACCACAAAATCAAGTGCTAATTCCTCTGCTGCGTAAAGCTCCTCTACGTTATGGCATGAAGCACCACAAAATCCTAATTCAATCGCAAGTCGCTTGGATGTCGACATCAGTTGCGATGAAGTCAAATGCACGCCATCCGCGCCAACCTCAAACGCCAGCTCGATATCAGAGTTAATCAGCACTTTGGCGCCAAATTTTCGTGCCAAAACGATCACTTCACTGGAAAAATCGCGTAACACTGTTTTATCCATGGTTTTTTCGCGCACTTGCAACAACCGTAATCCTTGCTGAAAGGCCGCTTCAATCTGCGCGAGAGAATGATCGATTCCTATTGTAGAAGCTTGTGTAATGGCGTAGATCGACGGTAATTGCAAGGCACGGAGAATTGGCGCATTAGCGGGCAGAATCGGAGCAACATCAACGTGTTGAGGCGATTGCCAAAATAGCCCTTGTTTTTCCCGAGCTTCAAGCTTGCCATCCCAAGCCAATATGCGGAAAAAATTAAGCCGTACCGTTGCATGGGGATAAGTAAAAACGCGGGTGATCCAGCGTTGTGCGTGGGTCACTTGAATACCGAGTTCTTCCCATAGCTCACGTTCTAAAGCATGCAGCAGTGTTTCATTCTTTTCAACTTTCCCGCCCGGAAATTCCCAGTAACCAGAATATAATTTTCCACCCGGTCTGCGTGTCAATAAAAACTGCCCATCGGGTCTCAGAATGACGGCAGCGACCACTTCGACCACTGAACTGGCTTTTTCAGAAGCAGCGGTTGCGCTATTCATGAATGATGACGAGATGCTTTTGATGATTTCTGCCGGCCAGCCCAATCTCTGGCAAATTGCCATGCCACTCGACCACTGCGTGAGCCACGTAGCAAAGCCCACTGCAAGGCCTCGGTACGTACAGAAGGCGTCATCGTAGCTACGCCATAATGAGTTAGCCAATAAGCGACGATCAGTAAATAATGCTCTTGGTCAAAAGGATAAAAAGATAACCACAAGCCAAATCGCTCGGACAAGGAAATCTTTTCTTCCACCGTTTCACTGGGATGAACTTCGTCGCCGATATGTTTGGTATCCAGATTATCACGCATCAATTCCGGCACCATATGCCGCCGGTTGGAGGTGGCATAGATCAATACATTATCTGAAACAGTGGCGATAGAACCATCCAACACGACTTTGAGCGCTTTGTATCCAGGTTCGTCGCTCTCAAATGACAAGTCATCGCAAAATAAAATAAAGCGTTCGGGGCGCTGATAAATTTTATCGACGATATCATGCAAATCAACCAGATGATGTTTTTCCACTTCGATCAAACGCAAGCCGTCATTGGCATAACGATTGAGTAATGCTTTGATCAACGAAGATTTTCCGGTGCCACGCGCGCCTGTCAGCAACACATTATTAGCCGAAAAGCCTTGTACGAATTGCCGCGTATTTTGATCGATTCGTTGTTTTTGTTCATCGATGCCATGCAGCGCTTCCAGTGTAATCGGATGGGGGTGATGAATGGCTTGGATGTATCCGCCCATCGAATAAACAGAGGATTGCCTGCGCCAACGAAATGCATGCATCGCTTGCCAATCCGGTTCGGGTTGCTCAGTTGGCAAAAACTTCTCAAGACGATCGAGCAATTTGTTCGCTCGTTGGGATAGCTTTTTTAAGTCTGACATAAAATCTTAACTGCGGTAACTGGCATTGATTTTCACGTAATCATAAGAAAAATCACAAGTCCAAACCGTGGTCGTCGCGTTGCCGCGATTCAATACCACGCGGATAGTAATTTCCGCCTGCTTCATCACGCGCTGCCCATCTTCTTCCCGATAATGTGCGGCACGGCCGCCCTGCTCCGCGACTAAAACATCGTCCAAATATAACTGGATATTCGCCACATCCAGATCTTGAATGCCAGCATAACCTATCGCCGCGAGTATCCGTCCGAGATTCGGATCGGATGCAAAGAACGCCGTTTTGATCAACGGCGAATGTGCGATCGCGTAAGCCACTTTGTTGCATTCTTCCTGACTGCCACCGTTTTCGATGTGTATGGTAATAAATTTGGTCGCGCCTTCACCATCGCGCACGATCATTTTGGCCAATTCTGCCGCAACATCGGTGACGGCTTGTTGCAATTGCATAAATTCTGCGCTGGCAGTCGTTGTGATGGTCGCATTGCCAGCTTTGCCGGTCGCCGCGATGATCAACGAATCGTTGGTGGATGTATCGCCATCCACCGTGATGCGATTGAAAGAATGATCGGCGACAAAACGCGACATCTGTTGCAATACCGTTTTTTCGATGGCTGCATCGGTTGCGATAAATCCAAGCATGGTCGCCATATTCGGGCGAATCATGCCGGAACCCTTAGCAATGCCGGAAATAGTCACGGTTTTTCCCACGAGCTGAATCTGTTTCGAAACCGCTTTCGGCACGATATCGGTTGTCATGATCGCATGCGCTGCGGTAAACCAGTTATCCGGTTTGCAATCGGCTATCGCCGTTGGCAAGGCGGCGACAATTTTATCGACTGGCAACGGTTCCATGATCACACCCGTCGAAAACGGTAGCACTTGCTGCGCTGAACAATTCAGCAACTTGGCCAGCTCAGCGCACGTTGCTTGCGCATGCTGCATGCCTGCTTCGCCCGTACCTGCATTGGCATTACCCGTATTGACTACCAGTGCGCGGATAGCGGACAGCGACAGATGTTGCTTGGCGACCACCACCGGAGCCGCACAAAAACGGTTTTGGGTAAACACGCCGGCGGTTTGCGTGCCTTCCGCCAGCAGCATCACCAGCACATCCTTGCGACCGGGTTTTTTAATACCCGCTTCAGCAATGCCAAGCGTGACGCCTGAAACAGGTAACAGTTGTTCAGCAGTTAAGATAGGAATATTGACGGGCATGATGATCCGTAAAAATTAAGAAATACATATGCTACCGCAGAGTGACGCGCCTGTTTGAAAAAAACGCAGGATTTTATTCCCTATCGCGTTATTTTGGTTAAAGCAGGAGCGGATTTGGGTGAATTAATCGCCAAAATCTCGCTCTGGTTTTAGCAAACGAAGTAACCAGGTCCAATGAAATCGGGCCGTTCCATCAAGAGAAAATTACTTAACTGATTGAAGGCATGATTCCTCAATGCGGATAACGCTATAATGCACTGTTATCAACAATACAATATTGAAGTTCATGCAAGAAAAATATCACCCTCAGGAAATCGAAAGCAGCGCCCAGCGTCATTGGGAACAAACCAATGCATTCAAAGCGGTTGAATCGACGGAGAAACCCAAATATTACTGTCTGTCGATGTTCCCCTATCCTTCTGGGAAACTGCATATGGGTCATGTGCGAAACTATACCATTGGCGATGTTTTGTCGCGCTTTCATCGCATGCGCGGTTACAACGTGCTGCAACCGATGGGATGGGATGCGTTCGGTTTGCCGGCTGAGAATGCTGCGATGCAAAACAAGGTCTCCCCTGCCCAATGGACCTATGACAACATTGCCTACATGCGCAAGCAACTAAAGAGCTTAGGGCTAAGTATCGATTGGGAACGTGAAATCGCCACCTGCGATGCAAGCTATTATCGTTGGAATCAATGGTTATTTTTGCGCATGCTTGAAAAAGGGCTGGCGTATCAAACCACTGGCACGGTCAATTGGGACCCCATTGATCAAACGGTATTGGCCAATGAACAAGTCATTGACGGTTGTGGTTGGCGCACTGGCGCACCGGTAGAAAAACGTGAAATTCCCATGTATTACCTCAAGATCACCCAATATGCCGATGAACTGCTGGCGGCATTGGAAGGTTTACCGGGTTGGCCCGAACGAGTTAAAACCATGCAAGCCAATTGGATTGGTAAAAGCTATGGCGTGGACATTACTTTCCCGGCAGATCAACAATCCGGTACACCACAAGATGTCAAGGTTTTTACCACGCGTGCTGATACTTTGATGGGAGCGACTTATGTTGCGGTTGCGGCGGAACATCCGATTGCATTGCATGCCGCGCAAAACAATCCAGCACTGCTAGCTTTCATCCAGGAATGCAAACTCGGTTCCGCCAAGGAAGCCGATCTCGCCACGCAGGAAAAGAAAGGTATGAACACCGGTTTGTATGTGATTCATCCATTAAATGGTGAAAAATTACCGGTTTGGGTTGCCAATTATGTGTTGATGGGATACGGTGAAGGGGCTGTCATGGCCGTTCCAGCCCATGACGAACGCGATTTTGAATTTGCCACGCAGTATTCATTACCAATCAAACCGGTCATTCGTCCACTCGAAGGCGAACTAGAGCTGCCCCTGCAACAAGCCTATGTCGAACACGGTACAACTTTTGATTCTGCGGCATTCTCCGGACTATCATTTGAACAAGCAGTCGATGCAATTGCCGATGCTTTACAGAAGAAAGAACTTGGCAATAAACGCGTGCATTATCGATTGCGCGATTGGGGCATTTCGCGTCAACGGTATTGGGGCTGCCCTATTCCGTTGATTCACTGCGAACATTGCGGTATCGTGCCGGTACCCGATGATCAGCTACCTGTCGTTCTACCACAGAATTTAGTTCCCGATGGTTCGGGTAATCCACTGGCGAAAACACCTTCTTTTTATCAATGCCAGTGCCCTAAATGTGGCAATACTGCTCGCAGAGAAACCGATACGATGGATACCTTTGTCGATTCTTCTTGGTATTACGCACGTTATGCTTGCTCGGATCAAAATCAAGCGATGACTGATGAGCGCGTCAATTACTGGCTGCCTGTTGATCAGTATATTGGTGGTATCGAACACGCGATTCTGCATTTGTTGTATTCACGCTTTTGGAGCAAAGTCATGCGCGATTTAGGCTTATTGAAACTCGATGAGCCTTTTACTAATCTTTTGACGCAAGGGATGGTACTCAACGAAATCTTTTTCCGCAAAACAGCCAATGGACGTATCAGTTATTACAATCCCATTGACGTCACGATCCAGTTGGATGAGCAAGGTAAACGTTGCGGCGCAATCTTAGCAACCGATCACTTGCCGGTGGAATCCGCTGGCATCGGCACAATGTCAAAATCGAAAAATAACGGTGTCGATCCGCAAAAATTGGTAGATGAATACGGTGCAGATACTGCGCGTTTATTCATGATGTTTGCCAGCCCTCCAACGCAAACCTTGGAATGGGCAGATGCCGGTGTCGATGGCGCTTACCGTTTCTTGCGTCGATTATGGAAGCAAGTACATTCGCATCTGCAATTGGGCGTGGTAACGATAGATCCCCTGTTACTTCAATCTTTACCCGCAGAGCTTAAAACTCTGCGCTGTCAATTGCACTTGACCATTGCCAAAGTAACTGATGATTTGGAACGACGCCATACCTTTAATACGGCCATCGCTGCTGTAATGGAATTCATCAATAATCTGTCTACCAAGTGCCAAGGTACCGATCCGCATAGCCGTACTTTGATGCAAGAAGCATTAGAACAAATTGTTTTGCTGCTCTCCCCCATCGTTCCACATATTTGCCATGAGTTATGGCGCGAACTCAGGCCTGGCACCGAGTTAATCCAGCAAACTTGGCCCAATGCAGACGAAGCAGCGATGGCACAGGATCAAGTAACATTGATTGTGCAAGTCAATGGAAAATTACGTGGGCAAATCAGCATCAGCACCGATGCTACGAAAGAATTAATCGAACAAACTGCCTTAGCAAACGAGAATGTACAAAAATTCGTCGATGGACAGCCGGTTAAGAAAGTTATCATCGTTCCAGGTCGATTGGTTAATATCGTTCTCTAATTGATCTGCCTACGATGATTCATTCACACGAGGACAAGAGGTACATGAATAAAAAATACACTTTACAGCGACAAGCAACAATTCTCATCATGCTACTGATCCTGCCGCTGGTACTAGTAGCCTGTGGTTTCCAATTACGGGGTCAAACCGTAGCTTTACCCTTTAAATCGCTCTATGTATTGGCGCCGGAAGGCCCTGGGCAAATTCTTGGCGTTAAATTAGAACGAGCGATTCGTGCAACTTCCACCACGAAAGTCGTTATGAATCCTGAAAATGCCGAAGCAATGATTGAAATCATCAGCGCGACCAGTGAAAAAGCCATCTTGTCACTATCAGGCGGTGGCCGTGTGCGTGACTTTAATGTGGTGTATCGGGTTGCTTTTCGGGTAATTAATCAAGAGAAAGTTGAAATTGTTCCTGTCAGCGAGGTATCTTTAGCGCGCATTTTACCTTTCCTGGATGAACAAATTTTAGCCAAGAACGAGGAAGAAAATCTCTTAATTAAAGATATGCAAAAAGATGCGGTCCGACAAATTCTATGGCGATTGTCGACTTATAAACCCGACGCTGATAAAACCACATCGTAAAAAATTTTCTTTATATTTTATATTCGTCATCATGCGAATATCGTTGGATCGGCTTGCAGCTGATTTGCAAAAACAAATGGCACCGCTGTATGTATTGTTCGGTGACGAAACTCTACTGATACTTGAAACCATTGATTTAATTTTGTCACGTGCTCGGCAACAAGGTTTTACAGAACGAGAAATTTATACGGTTGAACAACATTTCAATTGGCAAAATGTGCTTAATGCCAACAACAGCTTATCGCTATTTGGCACACAAAAAATCATTGATATTCGTATTCCCTCCGGAAAACCGGGTAAAGAAGGCGCTGCAGCAATCGATGCGTATTGCCGCGCACTGTCACCCGACGTATTGACGCTGATTACCTTGCCCAAAATCGATAAAGTAACTCAGAACACACAATGGTTTAAAACACTTGAAAGTTCCGGCAGCGTTATTCCCATCAATAATATTGAGCGCGAACAACTTCCTCAGTGGATAGCAAGGCGCCTAGCACAACAGCAGCAGAGTTGCGATCCAACAACGCTTCAATTCATGGCAGATCAGGTTGAAGGCAATTTATTAGCGACACATCATGAAATACAAAAACTTGCATTGGTTTATCCGGCAGGAAATTTGACACTGGAGCAAATTCGCGCGGTAATCTTTAATGTTGCACGCTATGATATCTACCAATTAACGGATGCCATGATTGCTCTAGATAGCGTTCGATATTCACGGATCTTAAATGGCTTACAAGAAGAAGGCACTGCTCCGAGTTTGATACTCAATGTAGTAGCAGAACAAATTCGACAACTCATCACCGTGCAAAAAGGAATTAACGCAGGCCAGTCCACCTCCGCCGTATTGCAATCAGCAAGGGTGTGGGGAAGTCGACAAAAAACAGTCATCTACGCTGCTCGACATATTAATGCTAAACAACTCTATCGTGCGATATTGCATGCTGCTAGAATCGACCGTATGATAAAAGGAATCGTCGATGGCGATATTTGGAATGAATTATTACTATTTATCAAAATCGTAGCGATCGATCTCGATGTCTCGCTATCATAAAAAATAAAACAGTATAAAGGATAATCATGATGCAAATTTTCAAGCACTTCACATTATTTTGGACGCTATTGATAACAGCAGCCGTATTAACCGGTTGCGAAAATTACGCTGATAAAACGCATCCATCATGGGTGCAACCGCCTCCTGGTGCTGTTTATGATGACTCGACCATTTATGCCAGAATTATGGCGGCGATCCAATCCGACGCCGTCCTGCAAGGCAGTCATGTTGAAGTCAAAGTAACCGATGGAAACGTATTACTAACGGGCACCGTTACTAATGATGATCAAATGACTCGTGTGAATATGCATAGCTGGATTGTCGATGGAGTGAAAAAGGTCGACAATCAAATTATAAAAAAATAATACATCATTCAATTCTTAATTAAAGCAATAGTCACCAATCAAAATACAGCCAAAAGGAATATGCATTGTTCACGCATATTCCCTTCTGTCTCATCATTGATGAATAGTTAATTGCTATTGCAAGAAGAATAGGTGCTCGGGCAAACAATCGACAATCCGCCTGCGGGCTTATTTTTCACTTGGCTAGAATTCAACATTTCAAGAACTCTCGGATAATATTTATAATCGCGCGTCCAGAAAATGTAATTCGCTTTCAACTTGCCACGCAAAAAAGCATTTAACTCATACATAGTAGACTCATATCCAGAGTTATCCATTCTAGTATTCTGGTAATTATGACTCATTACCGTGGGTGATAACGGGGGTTTATCTCTATACCCCGTTATGCGGATAACCTTGCTAAACGATTCGATTGTAGCGATAGCTTTCGAAGCTATTCAGAGTATTTGAAGAGTTGTACTAGGGTCTGTTGACATTTTGTGGTAATTATTTAATAAATATAGACAAACTCGTAATATTGAGGTTCCTATACCACC
>JBGAVE010000014.1:0-55652 GCA_044228295.1 Nitrosomonas sp. | reverse complement strand
TTAGAGTCATACCACAGCGACATGTCATACTCGCCACTCTTGCTCGCACTCGTCGTGCCATAGGTTGTTGCCATATTCGTCTCCAAAAGTTAATCCATCAAAAAACATTTTTTACAACTGACAGAATAAAGAAATAAATACCTTTTTCAATGAATGGATCCACTCATTTTTGAAATGGGTATTAAAATTTTTGATTTAACTCTATGATGAATATACCAATGCTTTTTATAAGCATTGATTGAAAGAACGCTGAAATATTTATTTTATTTCTAACAATTCAGGTTTTAGGCGTAATGCAAAGTTAATTAAACTGTTCGGCCCCACTAGGTTTAATTTCCTTGAAATGTTGACACGGTGATTTTCTACTGTTTTTTTGCTCAGAAAAAGTTTTTCGGCAATTTGAGAAGTCGTTAAACCTTCACACACTTTCTGCATAACTTTTCGTTCAGCATTTGAAAGACAAGATATTTTTTCTAACTGAGATTTTATTAACAAATTGTCCGATGAAGAATGATAGTGACTCGCCTCAGATAATTTTTTTATTCTGGCATTGATACTATTCATTAATTCTTCTTGAGTAAATGGTTTTGTTAAATAATCATCAGCCCCCATGTCCATACCGATGCGGGTATCTGTGCGAGTAGATTTTGCGGTCAGAAAAATAAAACCATAGGAAAACGGAGCCAGTTTATTTTTAATGGTTACCAGAACTTGGTGTCCATCTATTCCAGGTAACATGATGTCGCAAATGATAATGTCAGGTAGCGTTGTATTAATTACTGCTAAAGCTTCTTCGCCTGTGCCGACTGATATGACTTCAAAACCATAGTGTCGGATGATGTCGCCAATATTTTCACGCAAACTTTTTTCATCTTCTATTACTAATATGAGTTTGCTATCCATATGTATATTAAGCCGGAAGCTCTATTATCACCGAAGAGCCTTTGCCAATCTCACTGGAAAAATGCAGATTTCCACCGTGCAAAGAGGTTAATTTTTTTGCAATCATTAAACCTAGTCCTGTCCCATGATAGTTTCGAGCATTCGATGCTCTAAAAAATGATTCAAATAAATACGTTTGTTCATTCTGAGGAACGCCAATACCATAATCTTTGACCGTTACAAAATAAGTATTGTTCGCAAAATTAACAGTCAATTCAGGCGCCGATTTTCCTTGTGAATATTTGAATGCATTTGAAACGATATTACGCAAAATGTTTTGTAAGATAATTTTATCAATGACTACTTTCCGATTCTCGGCATCGAAATGATACTTAAGTTTTCTAAATTCTCCCGTGCGTTCTTGGTTTGAGCGAACAAAATCATCCATGAATTTTTTGAATGACAATGGTTTTTTAACAATTTCAATCTTCCCTTCATCTATTCGGCCAATATCCAAAACACTTTCCATTAACTCGGTCATGCGCAGCACTTCTTCTGCCATGATTTCTTTGTGTTTAAATAAAAATTTTTTAAAATCAGAATTTAAATCTTCTGATTGCGTTTTCAAATCTAGCAAATCGATGCTAGATCTTATCGTTGCAAGAGGGGTACGGAATTGATGGGAAGCGATATTGACAAACTGGGTTTTAAATTGATTTAACTCGCGTTCTTTTTCGATCGATTTTTGTAATTTTTCTTCCGCCAACTTAACCACTGTAATGTCATTTTCTACCGCAATATAATTGATCAATTGCCCAGAATTGTCATAAACGGATGCGATATCGAGATAAAGCCAGATTTTTTTACCACTTTTGGTGTAATTAAGAATTTCCCCTGAAAAGGCACCTGTCTTTTTTAAAGATTCCGCGATTTGCTTTATCGTTTGTTGAGAGGTTTCTGGTCCTTGTAGAAAATCTGCCGGATCTCGACCAATCACTTCTTCAATTT
The DNA here is from genome assembly GCA_044228295.1 of Nitrosomonas sp. Taxonomy (GTDB): domain Bacteria; phylum Pseudomonadota; class Gammaproteobacteria; order Burkholderiales; family Nitrosomonadaceae; genus Nitrosomonas. The sequence goes on along the minus strand of JBGAVE010000014.1, from coordinate 53,762 downwards.
GATAGCCCAGAATTCTTTCAAAACTGTTATTAACCCAGGTTATTCTACGATTCGCGTCTGTCACCATAACAATGGCATTTGTTTTCTCAGCAACAACTGCCATGCGTTGCAGATCCATTTCAGTTTTTTTTATGGCGCTGATATTGACTTGTTTTTGATTGGTAATATTGTGCAATACCCCGTAGAGACCTAGCAATTCTCCCGATTCGTTTGATATTGGACTGATGGTTGTTCGATGCCATTTGATTCTGCCATCGGGGAGACTTATCTTGAACTCTTGTTCTTTAACGACTTTATGAGTTATTACCTCCTGCAACATAGCAGACATTGTTGTTCGTCCCTCTTCATCATAATAATTGGTGTGCTCAAGTAACAGGGAACAGGTGAAATTCTTGTCAACCTCATAGAATTCATAAAGATAATCTGACCACACAATCTTTCTACCCGATAACTGACAATACCAATCACCGGTTTCACCAATTTTCCCCAGTAATTGCAATCTCAAATTATTGCCTTCATGCGTATTGAACGAAACTACGGTTAAATTCTGGTAAACGTCCATTTTTAATTCTTAGAATAACAGCTTGTTTGAAAGCCGTATAAGTAGCATGTGAATATTCATTTCTCAAACGCTAATCATAACAGATGAATAATTTCTAGGTTTTGGACGAGCAGATGCTTTTCGGTAGTCTCTGGGGATTGCTATTGAAGGCGAGTAACGCAATCGTCGCGTTAAAAGGATAATTCAAAACTAAAAAATGTGCCGCACTGAATTTGATAAGCTAGTTTCTACCATTTACTAAGTAAGGGTAAATATTTTTAAATTTAAATCAATTTATTCAGTATGATAATGACAATGCTGCCAATCAGCAATAAGAGCTACTGATATTCGCCCGTGATACCTCTAAAATAGATATCAACCGGCATTCCATTCATTAAACGATTGTCCACCTTATCAATAAATTCCATCTGAGCCAAAATTGCAGAACGAGAGACTTCTAGTGGCGAAGTTTCCAGCGAAGATTTTTGTATGACTCCTGGGACCGAAATGATTTTTGCTCTTGCTTTTTCCCCATTCGGAAATTTAATCAAAGCCACTTGACCCACAATCGCATAATTCTGGTATTTGGGTGGAATAAATGCATCAATAAAAACTGTGTTAGGGAAAATGATTTCCATCAACGACTGACCTTTACTTAAGTATTCGCCAGGTTGTGCAAATATCTCAGTAACCATTCCTGTCGCAGGAGCAGCAAATTTTAATTGCTCGACTTGACTACGCACTTTCTCGAATTCAATCATCCGTTGATCCATGTGATTACTCACTTGAATCATTTCCGGTGTTAGACCTTGTGCATTGCTATTGGATTTTTTGAGTAGCGCTGCATTTTCCAAAGCTGCATTATATTGACTGCGAATCGTTGCAATTTCTGCTTGTGTAGCAGCGCCTTGGCGGAATAATACTTCGTATTGACGCATCCTTTTATATAAAAAATCTTGCTGTTCTTGGGAAAATTTTAGTAATTGTAGCGAAGCTGATTTCGACTGCTCTGCTTGGTGGTGCAGTTTTTCGCGTTCTTTCTCCAATACGTTAATTTCTAACTGCATGCGATCATGTTGCTCTTGTAATGAGGTATTCATTAATTGCGCTAACTGTTCCCCTTGAGCAACATTCTGCAATGGTCGCACGTGTATTTGCTGAACATAACCATCGACAGGCGCTCGCATGACAAAGTTTGAAACTCTTATGCGCCCATTAGCTTCGACAGTTATTTCATCCCAAGCAATTAATCCTAGGAGGTATAACAAAGGCATGCTGGCGATTAATACGATTAAATACCATCGCCATGACTTACCTGAACGCTTCGCTTCGCTGTACTGAACTCGCAGTCCACGGTCCTGCTCAGGATTTTTGGTCTCGGGTTGATTAAATCGGATTTTCATATAAGTAACTCTCAAAATCTTTCCAAGATTGAATGTCAATGCCCTTAAAATTAGCTGCCTGAAGTTGGTCGTTGAGCTGTTGCATAGCACTGTTAAAAACAGTAACCGAATAGTGGTAGTAACTGCTTTCTGGACCGATTTCTGGCTCTACGCTTTGCGCCAAGCTAAACAGCATAGTCGGATATTTATTCATCGCGGCTTTGAGTGTTTTCACTATGCCGCTGATATTCATCGAGTAATACATAATTGCAATTTCTTTCACCCCGGCTAGTTTGAGTCGGCAAACCATACAGATATCAAACGATAAGTTTTTATTGAGGTAGCGATGATGCATGCTGATTCCTACCGGCCAAGGTGAAGCACTATTCGCCTGACGAACCGTTTCGATAAACTCTAATAAACGAGCTTTTCCGGTTAAATCCGCCTCGAGTTGATCCGGTTCGATATCCAAATGCAAACCATCAAATTTAATAGCCGATAGCGATCGAATAATCGCAATCAATCTGTCTCGGTATTGGGGGAGAATCCAGCCTGGATCACCGAGTAACAATTCCACTTTGATACCATTACGATGTGCGTTATCGATGAAATCCTGTATTTTCTGAGGATTGGCGGAATAATAAGCAATTTGTTCCGCATTCAAGGAAATTAAGAAACGTTTAATTCTCTCAATGGATTTTTGTTGCCACAAATAAGGACGGTCAATCAGGTTTTGAAAATTCCAAACATACGTAGAAAAAGTCACATCGGTTGGCTGCGTTTGGGTCGGCAGTAAATACGATTCTTGTTTGGATTGCAGTGGTTTTTTACCCCCTTTTAAGAAATGCTTTGCTTGATTCAACGGATCAACGAGCGTCGCCAAATCTTTTACCGACTCATCATTTTTTTGCTTGTCATTCACGGCGGTCTGCGGTGTGGATGTCAATTGACGCAATCGAATGTGAATTTTCCAGTGTTCGGATTCAGCTTCGATATACTCCGTTGCAATGCGATAGTAGGAATTAATGGCTTGAAAATATTTTTCTATTACATCGCCATCCATAACTTTTACGCGTAAATTTCTTTCGTGTATTAATTGTTTTGCTGCAGCAAGACGGGAATGAAGAAATTTTATTTGTTGTATTACTTGTTGATAATTATTAAAAAGTGTCTGAAATTCATGCTGTAACTCTTGTTGACGTTGAGTCAATTCGCTGCGTAAGCTAATTAATTGGCTATTTAAGCGCGAACGCTCATTTTTCCTGTAATTTACAATCTCAAGCGGCATTCTAAAATTAACACCGACAGCACCACCATAACCATATTGCATCGCTTCTGCAGAAGGATGTGGAATGGCTGGACCAACAAATGCCGTGGTACTGACATCAGATTCTATCCCCTGCCATTTTTCATTTTCTCGCGTATTCTGTAAATTATCGATGCGCGTTTGAAGAATTCTTAAATCAGGTTGATCGTAATCCGTTGTAAAATTGCTGGTAATTTCGGTTAATGCAGGTTTAACCGCTTCAAAAGGCAAAACAGTTGTATTGGTTAAATGGGATAAGCGCGTCAATGCCTGGTCTCGGTTATTGCTATATTCAATTCGTGTACGCTCAGCGCGATCGAACGAAGAAATAAATTCCAAATAATCGGACATGAATAACAATCCAGCTTCACGTCGTTTGCTAATGGCACTTTCAAAACCTTCATCGCGCAAACGCATGTACGCTTCATTTAACGCCAACATTTTTTGTGAACTCCAGTAAGCCGCATAACTCTCTTCAAGGAAAGATGCCGCTAATCGCCTACTCCATCCCAAGCGAATATCTTCTATTTTGACTTGCGTGGCTGCATCATTGACAGCACGCTGTTGCCTTTCTGCACTACCAAGCAAGGGATAACGTAGACCAATGCGGGCCATAGGATCAAAAAAACGTCCGAAAGGTTCTCTCGCAAAAGGACTCTTTTGATAACCCACAGAAACCCCGCCGAACACTTCCCATCCCCTCAAGGCTTCTTGCGCAAGCAAGTTAGATTGTTGTGCATCTAAGTCTGCTTGTGCTTTCAACACGATTGCAGCCTGATCTAACTTATCATTAAAATCACTCAAAAGTTTTACTTGTGCTATTGCATTCGAACCCAGTAGCGTTAAAAGCATTAGTAGCGCAAAAGTATAAATTTTCATTGCTTGCCCTTTTTGAGAACCCATAGTGGCGCCATTGCAGAATCTAGGTGCCCCCTATTAAACATTTCATTAAGTATCGCAACTGCACTCCAAACTCTTGCAACAAACTGAAAACTTGGATAAATAGGTAAAATCAGAAAAGCACGGCAATCCTCTACTTTTCTATCTGAAACAAAAAGCAAGTACATGCTGAATTGAATCAGTACTAAGAAAAAATAAAACAAATACACCAACACCATACTCAGTATAAATATATGAATCGGTATCGTTATAGCCATGTAAATAGTGTAAATAACAATGGAAAAAGGCATGATAATTTGAAACAAAACGCCATACCACAACAGGAAAATAAAATTATTCCATCCCATCATTGATGCAGAGATACCCGATTTATGTTTGGTTGAATAAATATACCAAAGATCGCCATCCCACCGTAATCGCTGTTTGAGAAAGCCTGAGAAGCTTTCCGGCACATCAGTATGTGATACGGCATTGGGCTCAAAAACAAACTTTAGTCCGGGATATCGTGCATGGTATTGTTTGATCCGCAATGTCATATCTAGATCTTCAGCCGTACCTGTATTCCATCCACCAATTTTTTGGACGAAAGATTTCCGAAAAATACCAAACGCTCCGGGAACGTTGTTAATCGCATTCAATTGAGTAAAACCCAATTTACCTACTTGCATGGTCAACATATACTCCAACTCTTGTAACCGAGTAGCCAGAGTATTCGTTGCATTACGCACACGCATAGGCCCGGTAACCGCTACGGTATTAGGATTCCAGAAATGCGCAATTGCGCTGCTCACCATTTGATTATCGAAGGAAGTATCTCCGTCCAACGCAAAGAAAATTTCGCCTTGCGCTCGACTAAGACCCGCATTCAGCGAAGAAACTCTGCCGCCCCGCTGAACCTTAGGAAGAATAACCAAAGAACGGTTGGCATAGTTCTTCACTAATGGGAGCAATTCTTTAAGTGCGTGGTAGGTTGGCAAGTTTTTTTTCACGCCATCAACCGCTGCAATAATCTCGATATGACCTGAGTAAACTTGTTCCAGGAGCGAAAGAACGGTATTCTGTACCGCTTTGCCTTCTGAGTAACAGGTGATTGTGCAAGTTACGCGCGGAAAATAAAGTGGCACAACGGGTGTATCGACTTTTTTTTGATAGAAGTGGCGTAGGACTCCTAACCAGTTCACAAAATAAAGTGGCAATTCCAGAAAGAGCACAAACGGAATAATCATCAGCACATATTGCAACTCATCATATTGAGCAACAGCAATGCGAAAGACAAACCAGTTTTGTATAACACTTTCCATTTAGAGTAATCCACCCGAAAGCCTAGCTATGAGTAACTCAGCACTTTCTTTATCAGATAATTGATCCGAACTAGTACTACAAAAACGAAAAATAAGTTTTTGATCGCTTTCTTGTAATAACTGGCCCATGCTGCTTTCTATTCGTTTATGAAAACCAGCCAAGCCTTGTTTATCCGTATTGGGTAACAACAACCACAGCATATTTTCCGCTGTTCTGGCAGAGAGATCGGGAGTTCGCAATAGATTTCTTAATCGTTGCGCAAACGATTCGAGTACTTGCAATACTCGCGTGTGACCTATTTCATCAACAAGTTCATTCAGATTGGCAAAATAAATGCCAAATAAGCTAAAACTGATATTTTTGTAACGGTGCGTCAGCACAATCATCCAATCTAAATCATGCACAAACAATTCCTTGGAAATAAAATCCAATTGGTCAAATCCAGACGACAAATCAAAAACCTCACCACGAAATGCAATCACCCTTCCACGATCACTGAGTCGCCAATTTTGTATTTCGTTAATGACCAATTCGTCAGGATTCATCGATTTTTCACACATTGCACAGCGAACTAACACCTCACCTTCGCTAAATGCATGGCTACACGATTGACACTGGTAATTTTCTAACGGTCGGTCATAGTCACTTCCAATATGCCGCAGATGAGTATTGCACTTAGGGCATATCAAAGAGCCTGTATGCATGAATTTGTCTTGAGCGTCGACACAACCACAAGTGAAACAATGCAAGGAAGGCTTCAGATGAATATCGATTCCAGAACAATTGGGGCAAGTATCAACAAAGCTCAAATGTGAGGAACGGCAATGAGAACATTCTCTTTGTCGATCAAGTAAGGTTATCGGCTCCAATATTTTCGCAGTGGCTAATTTCCTTAACCACACAAAGGAATCGACCGTATCCTCACTTAACGCATCCAATAGGGAATATCGATAGTAGCGCGAATGCTGCCAATCTTTTTGTGGTTGAATAACAAATTCAGGACGCAACCACAAATACTTAATTAGCCTTCCTTGCGGGGTAATATAAGTTTCACTGTTCTTGAATGATTCTGATAAATCTACAAAATCATTAATTCTTTTCTTCAGAATTGAGGGTTCGGGTAACTGACCATCCAACAATTGATGATCAAACGATGGCTGTATTTCAGTGACAAAACATAAAATTCCAAAAGCCAAATGATCACGGCGAATTTTGTTAACGATAGTATTAACGTATTGAGCGTCTTTGCTATCAATGACAAATGCTGACGGTATTGTTTTCGATTTCTCCCAATCCGAAAAATCACCACAATGTTGAATGCGAAATAATTCCGTATAGGAACTGGATAAATCAGTCTTGTTGGGTGAAAAAAATATCAGCATATCTGATTATTTCCGAAAGTTAATTTGTAATAATTGAATTCAACAACCTCTTAATTAAAATTACCTTTCTTTTGGGAATTTTTTATCTTTTTCAATTAAGATCCAAACATGCACATTATTCATTTCAAACTTATTTAATGATCACTCAAATAAGCCGATTATTTCCTGGTTAATTATGACTTTACTTTTATATTTCCGCTCGATTCTCCGGCGGTATTTTACGATTATCGTATTAAAAGTTGTTCGTGGCAGATAGGTAAGCATGCGATAACTATTTAAAATCCTCTATATCTGCATTCCTGTACCATCAATAAGACAAGTTGGCGAATAGTCGAATCAGTGCTCAATGATGAGTTTTAGTCGCGGATGAAGCATATTCTGCATCAAAAAACGATTATTTATAACAAGCGCAATTTGTGTATGACGCTAGGAAGAAACAAGTGATTTGGATTATCGTGGCAGCTTATGGTTCTTTAACATTTTATCTAACTAAGTAATTGCCCACGCTAGCCTAGAGCATTGTTTTTTTTCATTGAAGCATCATTTTTAGAAACACATTGCAATAAAACAATCATTACAATCAAAAAACTGATACTCCAAGCAGTTGCGGCCATTGCTAACAGCAATTCGCGATCACCGCTAAAATCAGCAGCAATACGGGTAATCGCGGCAACCGTCATGATGGCGGTGAAGGTGACAATCTGCGTTATCCGTGAGGGATATTGTTTTACATGCAGCAACGTCACGCGAACAATCACGTTAGCGGCTAAGGTACCCAATGCGCCGACGGTTATTGCGTGAATTGCGCTATTGTAATATTGACCATCATTGAGTTTCACCCAACCGAGCAGTATCAATCCGATTGCCAGCCACGCATAGCCGATACCAAGACAAATCAAATCGGGACGGGCTGAACAATGCCACAATTGCCAGCGAATGAGGCGAATCATGGCAAAAATACCGCATGCGATCAGTAAAATACCGGCGATTGAAGGTAGGATAGGGTTAAGCAAAAAAGCCCCCGCAACGGTAACGATCAAACCGGCTTCGATATTCGGTTGAACTCTGGCTTCAAGCTCTATCCCTTGACGATAAAACTCACCAGCAACGGCTGGAGCCAACATGCGTCCACCCATGAATAACATCAGCAAAGCAAACAACTGCACGCTCTCACGTAGTAAGTAACGGTGCAACTCATAACTGTCTAATTCGCGAGTCATCGCAATGGTGGCGGCCATAACGCATATCAGCCCAAGCAGCGGCACCAACATGCGATTACGCCATTTTTTTGCTACCCATAGTTTCGGCAGTAGATGCTGCGCTAACAGAAAAACAAATACTGTATTGAATATCAGCGAGAATACATTCATATCCAAAATCAGACCGCTGATTCGAGCCAGTATCCAAAAAAACATAAATACCACGACTTTTCTTCTTGGCATCGGCCCCAACAAATAACCAGCGATTAACGCCAAAACAAAACCAAACAGCATTTCAAATGCATGCGTAGTTGGTGCTGCCAGCATGATCGGACCATAACCATGCCGAGCCAGTATTGCTAATGGCACCATCAAAATTGCATAAATACTGGCTGCGGTAAAAAACCATTGATGCGGATAGGTTTTAGTCTCTGCTAAAAACCAGAGAGAAAATACACTGTTCATCTTATCGAGCTAAGAAAACTTGTCGAGTATATTCAGTAGCTATCAATTACTATTGCTCTTGTTTGCGATCCACTGTACTAATGCATCCATCGCACCACGAGATTTTTCTGCATGATCGTGATTAACAAAAAAAACCACGACATGACGATTGCCAGCCTGATCCAGCACATAACCGGCTAATGCACGCACATTATCCAAAGCGCCTGTTTTCATATGAGCACGGCCTTTTGCTGAAGTATCTCTATAGCGACTTTTTAATGTTCCATCCGCTGCCGCGATTGGGAGCGATGACATAAATTCCGGCATAACCGGGCTTTGGTAAGCGGAGACGAGTATTTTTCCCATATGGCGCGCGCTGATGCGTTCCTTTCGGGATAATCCGGAACCATTTTCTATGACTAATTCGGGAAAATTCAATCGTTTGCCTGATAACCAGTTCTGGACTGCTAAGTGTGATTTCTCCAGCGTTGCCGGAGCATTATTCACGACATCGCCACCCGTTCCGAGTGCTAGATATAACTGTCGTGCAGCAATGTTGTTACTGTATTTATTGATACCACGGACAATTTCCGCTAACGCTAGAGACTGATGCGTCTCTAGTAAGGTAGCGCCCGTCGGCACTTGTGCTTCAATTACATGACCATTGAACTTTCCCCCTTGCTCAGTCCATAACCGCTTAAATAGGCCTCCAATATAGGTTGCGCTGTCTTGCAAATTCAACATCGTGGATTGTTTTCCACACTGGATAGAAAATTTGCCGCTGACAATGATGGTTAAGTGATTTTTGTTTTTTTCATCAGGCAAAACGTCTGTCGTTATCGCATTACGCCAATCACCGCAGCTCTCCTGAGTTAATTGCACATGATTTTGAACGCGTAAAGCGTCTGAATCAGGATCGAATACCACACGTACCGTATTACTCTCAGGTTGCGGGAAGAAATGTAGCGCTGTTGCGCGATAATTCACCATCAAAGCTTCCGGAAGCGCGTTGTAGCTGCGATAGGGCTTACCATCAAAATCACCCGGATGTTGATAAGGTATCGCATAATGCGCACGATCCAAAATCAAATTACCTTGTATGTTTTTTAATCCGGTTTGACGGAGCCTGTAAACGAGTGACCAAAAATGTTCTAAATCGAATCGAGGACTGCCATAGCCTTTAATGACTAAATCTCCCTGCAATACATCCTGCACCATTTTGCCATGTGCAAAAATTTGTGTTGGCCAGGTATAAGTTGGTCCCAATAGGTCTAATCCCACATAGGTCGTTAACAGTTTCATAACCGAAGCAGGATTCATCGCCTGATCCGCATTAAAAGCTAATGTCGGCTTGGCAGTTCCGATTTCTTGTACGTATACGCCAACCGCTTGTAATGGAATGCCCGATTGTTGTAGTTTTTGCTTTACCGTGGGCGGTAATTCATTAGCCGATGCTGAAGCTGACAATAATCCGAATGAAAACAGCAGAATGAGAAGATGGTAATACGCATTTCTCCTGCACCAATAGCCTATCATCTCAATAAAAACTATTTTTTAACTTTGCAAAGCGCAAATCCATCATCCCATCCCATACGATATTGATCGTCTCTATCGTAGCGATTGACATCTTTAAATCCAAAACCACTGTTTTTAGCTGTTTCACAACCATCAATGTAACCTTGCTGCGTATTCACAGGATATCCAGACAAGTTATATTTGGGTTTGGTGCTCGGAGGTAACGGACCTTCCGGGCGTTCACCTTGTGTTGGAGGTGATGCAATCGAATCCGAAGGTTCACCCGGTTTCTGTGGCACGGTACTACAGGCCGATAGTAGCAGTAACATTAGTACAAAAATAAAATACGCTCGATAAGTCATAACAAGTACCTGAATAAAATAAATATCAATGGATTACAAAACAGATTTAAGCAACTTGCCCATTTCCGCAGGATTAAACGTTACTTTAATGCCACATGATTCTAGGACTGCAAGCTTTTCTTGTGCAGTACCTTTTCCTCCAGAAATAATAGCGCCGGCGTGCCCCATTCGCTTTCCTGGCGGCGCTGTTACACCGGCAATAAAACCGACCACCGGTTTTTGCATATGCTCTTTAACCCAACGCGCACAATCTTCTTCATCGCTTCCGCCTATCTCACCGACCATTAATACCGCATCGGTCTCGTCATCGTCATTGAACAATTGCAGCACATCTAAATGCTTTAATCCATTGACCGGATCACCGCCAATGCCAATACAAGTAGATTGCCCAAGACCCAACGCCATCAACTGCGCCACTGCTTCATAGGTTAACGTTCCGGAACGAGAAACCACGCCAATACGACCTTTTTTATGAATGTAACCGGGCATGATACCGATTTTGATTTCATCGGGTGTAATAATGCCGGGGCAGTTCGGGCCGATTAAGCGTGTTTTCTTGCCTTGCATTTTATAGCGTGTTCGAATCATATCTCGAACCGGAATACCTTCAGTAATACAAATCACTAGATCAAGCTCAGCTTCAACGGCTTCATCGATCGCTGCCGCAGCAAAAGGAGGAGGTACATAAATAACCGAAACAGTGGCGCCCGTTTGCTGCTTGGCCTCTTTGACTGTTGCAAAAACAGGAATACCATCAACATCTTCTCCTGGTTTGCGTGGATTGACTCCTGCGACAAAGCAAGATTGACCATTCGCATATTCCCGACATGCACTGGTATGAAATTGCCCGGTCTTACCAGTAATACCTTGAGTCATCACACGGGTATTTTTATTAACTAAAATAGACATCGTGAATCTCCCCTTTTAAGACTGACCGGATGCATTTACTTGCGAGCCAGTCGCTCTAACCACTTTCTCCGCAGCATCTGCCATTCCATCCGCGGAAATAATGGTCAAATTAGATTCTTGTAGAATTTTTTTGCCCAACTCTACATTCGTTCCTTCTAATCTCACGACCAATGGCACCGATAACTTCACTTCTCGCGCAGCGGCAACAACACCTTGAGCAATCACATCACATTTCATGATGCCGCCAAAGATATTCACCAAAATAGCCTGTAATTTAGGATTTTTTAACATTAATTTAAATGCTTCGGTTACTTTCTCAACCGTAGCGCCTCCGCCCACATCGAGAAAATTCGCAGGATTACCGCCATACAGTTTGATAATGTCCATGGTCGCCATCGCCAAACCGGCACCGTTTACCAAGCAACCGATAGTTCCATCGAGGGGAATGTACGAGAGATCGTGTTTAGAAGCTTCGACTTCTACTGGATCTTCTTCATCCAAATCGCGCAACGCTGCAATTTCAGGATGCCGGAACAAAGCGTTGTCATCAAAATTCATCTTTGCGTCCAAAGCAATGACTTGCTTGTCCACCGTTAGTACCAAGGGATTAATTTCGACCAATGAAGCATCTGTTTCATCGAAAGCTTGATATAACTGACGCAACAGTTTAGATACTTGCTCATTGACGCTAGTGGAAATGCCAATTTTCTGTGCCATTTCACTGGCCTGTTCATTGTTTAGCCCTGTAACTGGATCGATCAATACTTTATGAATTTTTTCCGGTGTTTCGGCTGCAACTTTTTCAATATCCATGCCGCCTTCCGAACTAGCCATCAAACATACGCGCTGCTGGCGACGATCCGTTACCAAACCTACATAGTATTCTTGCTCAATCGGTACACCTTGTTCTATCAATAATCGACGCACGATTTGTCCTTCTGGACCAGTTTGATGCGTCACCAAACGCATATTGAGAATGGCGCTGGCGTGTTGACGTACTTCTTCCAGTGATTTTGCTACTTTCACCCCCCCGCCTTTACCCCGACCGCCCGCATAGATCTGTGCTTTCACGATCCAAAGTTGACCTCCTAATTCGCGTGCGGCATTCACGGCTTCTTCAACGCTAAAACAAGCAATACCTTGCGGTGTAGCAATAGCGTATTTACGCAAGATTCCTTTGGCTTGATACTCATGAATTTTCATCAATACCTCTCCAGCTATAAATTTATGGATCTAATCTGCAATACTCACAGTCACAGTATAACTGAATCATGATACCGATATAGATTCAGCAAAACGATCTTGAATAATCACAAAGAATATCTATTGAATAAAATGGTTGTCTTTATCACTCCTCGAGCTAAACTTGTACACTACTTCTTTATAATAAAATGCTACTTTTTATTCAGTATTCGTTCAGATTCTTTTCGCTATGATTACCATTATCAAGCAACAAACTGAACGGGGGATATATGAAAAATTTTAAAAAAGCGTGCTTAGCTATCACCCTGTGTGGAATCTTTTCAATGAATCTCGCAATCGCTGATGGTGGTGGCGACGGTGGTGGCGATGGCGGCGATGGCGGCGGTGGATTCGATGGTGGTGGCTACGACGGCGGCGGGTTCGATGGCGGTGGCTATGACGGTGGTGGCTATTATGATAATGGTGGTGGTTACGATCAAAGCGGCGACTCCTACCAAGGTGGTCAAGATGGCGGATACAGTCAAGGCGACGCTTTTTATTCCAATGACGCGATGGGCCAGCCAGGGGAATTTGATTCGACTGGCGATGCCGGCCAACCCGCTGATTTTAATTCGTCCACAGATCCCGGGCAAATTGATAACGCAGGTCAACCCGCCGATTTCAACGCATCGGATGCGCCTACTGCCGATAGCGCCACGGACTCAAGCCTAGACTCAGCACAAAGCAAGGAAATTGCCCCGGACGCAACGAATGATAATGCAGCTACGCCAACAGGCGACAACGCAACTGCTGACGGAGCCAATCCTGAAAACGCCCAAAGCACTGCTACTGGAGACGGTACTACGTCGACTCAAGATAATTCGAATCCAGACGCTGCTACAGCGCAAAATGCTGATGGCACAACCACAGGCGCAGCTGCTCAAAATGGAACGGATACAACGGGTACGGCTCAAGATGGAACAGCAGGCCAAAATGTTAATATTGAAAACAATAATGTTGTAAACAACAACAACGTTGACCCTAATCACTCCAACGGTGACCATCACCATCATGGTCATCACCATCATCATGGTTTCGGATTAGGTTTCGGTCTTGGACTCGGTATGGGATGGGGTGGCTGGGGCTGGGGTGGTTGGGGACCCGGATGGGGCTGGGGACCTGGTTGGGGTTGGGGGCCCGGATGGGGCATTTATAGCGGCTGGGGTGGTTGGGGTAGCATGGGATTCTACAATTCCTATGCTTTCGGTTCCGCCCCTTTATTTAGTAGAACATATCCGCTAGGAGGATATCCGGTTGGAGTGGTTTCAGCCCCACTATTTAATTCACCTCCAACGTATATTCAACAAAATACAGCTCAAACTGCTGCGCCAAGACCTGCTCCCGTGCAAAGTAATAGCTATTGGTATTTTTGCCGCAATCCAGAAGGTTATTATCCAACCGTAAAAGAATGCCCGATGGGTTGGATAAAAGTACCTCCGCAACCTTCTTAAAAATAGCCACTAATTTGCTTCCGAAAATTCCCTTTCCGCGTGCGGCGAGTTACATCAAATTCGGAAAAACTCATGCTTATTACTCCGACACTATTGATTTAATAGCATCATTATATCGTCCGATTGAACGAACAAGATCGAAACCGTGCAAAGGTCTCAATTGTTTGTTCGATATCAGCATTTTTTGTTATCTTCTGTTGACTTGAATCAATGACTAAGCAAGTGGTTATCGACAAGCTATTTGCGCAAAAGCACGGATGTAACGTTCAATTTTTTAGCAACTGCAGGTTATAGTAAGGAAACGTATTGTGATGAAAAATTTATTTGCTGTTCGTAAGGTATTGTTATCGTTATGTGTTGTACTGGTTGCATATGTGCCGATAGTCACCGCCGATACCGTTACGGATTGGAACAAACAGGCCGGGGATATCGTCGTAGCTGCAAATATTGGTCCGTTACCCGCCGAACGAACACTTGCGATCGTGCAGGCTGCGGTGTATGAAGCGGTCAATGCGATTACGCGACGCTATCCGATCAGTGATTTGAAACTGCAGTCCGAGCCAGGTGCATCAATCGAAGCGGCAGTCGCAGCAGCAAATCGAACTGTGTTGATGCAATTAATTCCTAATCAAATCGCTGCGATTGACAAGGCCTATCAAGCTGCCATCACTGTCATCAAAGATGAATCTGCCAGAAAATCCGGTATTGCAATTGGCGAGCAAGCAGCGCAAGGGATTCTAGCAGTGCGAATCAATGATGGTGCATTCGATCAGGAAACTTATCGACCCATTACTAGCGCGGGTGTGTATATCCCGACAGTTATTCCGGAAACACCGCAATGGGCCGCACGCAAGCCATGGCTGATGAAGAATGCCGCTCAATTTAGACCGGCAGAGCCACCGCAATTAAATAGTGAGCGTTGGGCACGCGACTACAACGAAGTTAAAGCACTCGGCCGATTCGATAGTCAAGTGCGAACAGCGGAGCAAACCGAAATTGCCCGCTTTTGGGAAGAAGTAATGCCACCCATTTATCACGGTATCATACGCTCAGTAGCAACACAGCCTGGTCGAGAGATCACACAAAACGCGCGATTGTTTGCTGCAGTCACGCAAGCATCCGACGATGCGTTGATCGCGGTTTTCGACGCGAAATATCATTATGGTCTGTGGCGACCTTTGACTGCCATACGCAACGGTGATATTGATGGCAATGATGCCACGGAGCGAGACGCTTCCTGGAAGCCATTCATTGATACGCCTATGCATCCGGAATATCCGTGCGCGCATTGTATCGTGTCGGCAGCGGTAGGAACGGTGTTGCAAGGGGAAATTGGCAATAATCAACCCCCAATATTGCAAACTGTCAGTAAAGCGGCGGGCAATGTTTCACGGAGCTGGAACAGCATCGATGCTTTTATGCAGGAAGTGATCAATGCGCGTATTTATGACGGCGTACATTACCGCAATTCCGGTGAAATCGGCGCACAGATGGGCAAGCAAGTTGCGAAGCTTGCGATCAAGAAATATCAACTGGGTAAAGAATAATTCTGCTAATGATTCAGAATATATTTACTTAACCGCCGGAAATTTAGCAATGATTTGAATTTCTTCATTGTTGCGCTTGATTGTCATCGGCAACCACGTACCAGGTGCTTGCCGTTTGACAATGGCAATCACATCTTCGGTATTTTTGATCGATAACCCCGCCATTTGAATAATGACATCTGAGTCTTGCAATTTCGCTGCTTCGGCAATGCTGTTTTTCTCGACTTGCAATACAACGGCGCCACCGCGCCCAATTTCAAAGCGAATCCCTAAGCGTTGAAATTGTGGTACGGCCGCATCAGAAATATGCGGCAATACACCAAATACCGCATCGGCAAGCCCTCTTACTAGATAATCACACGAACGATCACGATCCCAAGGCAACAAGGTAGCGATGTTTTTCACACCCAAATCGCGTAATTGATGCGGAACTCCATAACCATGAACGATGTGACCCGCTCCCATTATTCCTACTACCAGCGGCGATTTGCGTTTTTCAGATTTCGCCAGAAATTGCTGCAAAACTTGCGCCATTGCTCGATCCCACAATTGCTGGCCGTCAATAAAACGCCTGAAATCAGGATCGTCTCGCGTAATTTCGCCTTCTTTCTTGTTTTTACGATCATGCTGCTTATAGATCGGTAACAAATAATCTGCATACGCATCGCTGGGTTCTGCTGGACGAGTTAATCCTTCACGCTCTTCCACGGGAACACCGTAAAAACCTTTTTCTGCAACCTTATGCCGCAATTGATGTTCGATATTCAAGGCAAGCATTGGGATGCGATTCATGCGGGCAAAATGAAATAGTGGCAAATATAGATTAGCATCGGTATTCCACACGCGATCCCATTCCGCAGCACGCAGAAACTCTTTTTCATTCAATTCCCCGGCTATCCAACGATCGAGTATCGGCTGAATGCGACGTGGAAACATTTCAAACCCAATCACCATATCCGGACGTTGCGCGTGCAAGGCCACTAACGTTTGTAATTGCCAACGATGATGATCCGCATTGATGTGCGTTTCCCCCAATAACACCACGGCTGCTTTGGCTGCATTTGCAATAACCGCTTGCTGCGAGGATTTTCCGTTATCTTTTCGCGCTCCTGGAACCACCCAATCCCCTAATGCAACACATTGTTTCGAATCTAATTCATTAACAGAAGTCGATTCGCTCCAAGCATAACTGCCATAGCCACTTAATAAACAAGTTGTTAATACGGATAGCAGCGTTGTTGTTGTCTTCAATCGTGTCATAGTCATTATCTTGTAATCCAGGTGAGAAATTTTGAATCTATCCAATCCATTGGCGGGCATTGCGAAATAATCGCATCCACGGCCCGTCTTCTTGATTGCTGAATGAATCCGGATACCAAGAATGTTGCGAAATACGGAATACTCGCTCCGGATGTGGCATCAACACATTGAAACGTCCATCCGCAGTCGTTAATCCGGTAATTCCCTGCATCGATCCGTTAGGATTGTAGGGATACTGTTCAGTGATGGCTCCATTATTATTGACAAAACGTAGCGTCACCAGATTCGCCACAGCATCCAGCGAATTTTCAGCTGCATTCGCTGCAAACTCAATTTTTCCTTCACCATGAGCGACGGTAATGGGCATACGGCTTCCCGACATGCCGGCAAACAATATTGAAGCGGTTTGCTGAACTTCAACCATCACCAAACGCGCTTCGAATTGCTCCGATAAATTTCTTTTAAAGCGTGGCCAATGCTCCGTTCCAGGAATAATCTCCTGCAAATTACTCATCATTTGACAGCCATTGCACACACCGAGCGCAAAACTATCTTTGCGTTGAAAAAATGCCGCGAATTCATCACGCGCACGCGGATTAAATAAAATCGATTTAGCCCAACCTTCACCTGCACCCAATACGTCACCGTAAGAAAATCCGCCGCAAGCAGCCATTCCTTGAAAATCTTTGAGCGATACACGGCCAGATAAAATATCACTCATATGAACATCGACAGCGGCAAATCCAGCACGATCAAAGGCTGCCGCCATTTCAACATGGCCATTGACGCCCTGTTCTCGCAAAATAGCGATGCGTGGACGATTATTCGAGTGAATAAAAGGGACTGTTATGTCGTCACTCGCATCAAACGAGAGATTAAATTGCAAACCAGCATCATTGGTGTCCAATATACGATCATATTCCTGCTGCGCGCAGATCGGATTATCACGCAATTTTTGCATGTGATACGTGGTTTCTGACCAAGCTCGCTGTAAATCAACACGTTGTTCAGATAACACCGCTTGGTTGTTTCGCATCAGCCGGATTTCATCGCTATTGTTCAATTGTCCAATGACGAAACTCATGTCCCGCAATCCAGCATCATGCAGCACATTCATGACTTCTGCATGGTGTTCGGTGCGAATTTGTATCACCGCCCCCAATTCCTCGTTAAATAAAACTTCGAGGATTTTTTCATAAAAATGATTACCCGATTGCTCCGGATGCAATTCCGAACCATCCAAATCACTGCGCCGAGCATCAAAACACAGTTGATCCAAATTAATCGTAACGCCCGCGTGCGCAGCGAAAGCCATTTCACAAAGTGTAACGAACAATCCACCATCAGAACGATCGTGATAAGCCAGTATTTTATTTTCACGATTAAGACGCTGAATCGCGTTAAAAAAGGCTTTTAGTCTTTTTGCACCGATTTCACCGTCGATATTGGGCACCGTGTTACCCACCTGTTTATACACCTGCGTTAACGCTGATCCCCCGAGGCGATTTTGTCCAGCACCTAAATCGATCAATAGCAATTCCGTTGCACCGCAATCCATTCTCAGTTGCGGCGTCAGTGTTTGACGTACATTGGTGACGCTGGCAAATGCCGAAACAATTAACGATAATGGCGCGATGACTTCTTTGTGGGTCACTTGGCCGTTTTGTGGATCGATTTCTTGCCAAGTTGTTTTCATCGACATGGAATCCTTGCCAACCGGAATGCTCATGCCTAATTGCGGACACAATTCCATGCCGACACTGCGAACCGCATCATACAATCCGGCATCTTCACCGGGGTGTCCGGCTGCAGCCATCCAATTCGCCGATAATTTAATTTGTTCAATATCATCAATCAGTGCGGCAGCGATATTACAAATCCCCTCGCCTACCGCCATCCGAGCAGATGCCACGGGATCGATCAAAGCCAGCGGGGTACGTTCGCCAATCGCGAATGCTTCACCTAAATTCGTTTGAAATCCACGGCTAGTCACTGCCACATCGGCAACAGGCACTTGCCAAGGTCCAACCATCTGATCACGCGCTGTCATGCCACCAATACTGCGATCGCCGATAGTGATAAGAAAAGTTTTATCGGCAACGCTAGGCAGGCGCAGAATTCGATAAGCTGTGTCAATCAAAGTCATGCATGAAAAATCAAATGCAGCTAACTGTTTGTTTCGACGCGCAACATCGCGCAACATTTTCGGCGGTTTGCCCAGTAATACGGACAAGGACATGTCGACCGGAATATCGGTAGACTCAGAATCGAAAACGGTCAGTTGCTGTTCTGCTGTTGCTTTGCCCACGACCGCAAATGGACAGCGTTCTCGTTCACAAATACTCCGGAATAAATCCAAAGAGTCTGGTTTAATCGCCAACACATAACGCTCTTGCGCCTCATTGCTCCAGAGTTGCATCGGTGACATGCTGCTTTCTTCGGAAGGAATATTGCGTAAATCAAAACGCCCTCCTTTATTGGAATCATGGACTAATTCTGGGAAAGCGTTCGATAGTCCGCCAGCCCCTACGTCGTGAATAAATACAATAGGGTTTTCCTGTCCTGAGCGTTGTAATTGCCAACAACGATCGATCACTTCTTGCGCACGCCGTTGTATTTCTGGATTACCACGCTGCACGGAATCAAAATCCAACGACTCCATATTACTGCCAGTATCCATGCTGGAAGCCGCACCGCCGCCCAAACCAATTAACATGCCAGGACCTCCTAACTGTATTAATAAAGCCCCAGCGTCGAATTTTTCCTTATGCACATGAGAATCGGAAATTTGACCGATTCCTCCGGCCAGCATGATCGGTTTATGATAACCACGCATTTCACCCGCAACGCGCTCTTCGAAAGTACGAAAATACCCAGCCAGATTCGGGCGGCCGAATTCATTATTGAATGCCGCACCGCCGATCGGACCTTCCAACATAATTTGCAACGCTGACGCAATACGGTTAGGTCTACCGTAGGTTGACTGTTTATTTTTGTCTGATGAATCATTTTCCCAAGGTTGAATCGCCTCGGGAATATTCAAATTCGACACTGAAAAACCACATAAACCCGCTTTGGGTTTAGCCCCCCGTCCGGTCGCGCCTTCATCACGAATTTCACCCCCTACCCCTGTTGCTGCGCCCGGAAATGGAGAGATAGCAGTGGGATGATTGTGTGTTTCTACTTTCATTAGCCAATGTGTTTTTTCAGGCAAATATCCATAAGCATTGTCTTTTCCAGGATAGAACCGCGCAATCGTATCACCTGCGATGACGCTCGCATTGTCAGCATAGGCAACCAACGTTCCTTGTGGATGGACTTGATGGGTGTTTCGAATCATAGCAAACAATGATTTGTCTTGAGTTTGACCGTCGATGATCCAATTGGCATTGAAAATTTTGTGCCGACAATGCTCTGAATTGGCTTGAGCAAACATCACCAATTCGGCATCCGTTGGATTACGCTGTATTTGCTGAAAGTAAGCGAGAAGATAATCGATTTCATCGTCTGACAATGCCAGTCCCAACGTTTGGTTCGCTTGCTGCAATGCACTTACCCCATGGACAACAATATCAATATATCGCAAAGGTTTCGGTGGAAATTGCTGAAACAATTGTTGCACTTCATCTAACGAATAGAACACGGACTCAGTCATTCGATCATGCAGTAAGCGCATTAACTGTTGTCGTTCTTGTGCAGAGAGCACTTGTGTAAAGTACAGATGATAAGCAATGCCGCGTTCTATGCGTTCAATTTTAGATAACCCGCAGTGATGGGCAATATCGGTAGCTTTACTGGACCACGGAGAAATCGTTCCCAATCGTGGCAATATCAGGAAAAACTCTCCCCCTGGCGACTCATGCTTGTGTTGCTCACCGTCAACATTCAATAATCTGCATAGAGCATGCGTTTCTTCAGTATTTAACTGACTTTGTGTTGCACAAAAATACCAGTAGTGCGAATCAATCGCTGTTACCCATCGATTAATCGCGGTAATTTGTTGCAATAACTTTTTTAAACGAAAATCAGAATGTGCAAGCTCACCACGAAATTGAAGCATCTGTAGAATATTGATTATTGATAAAAGTATAATTTTACACCAGATGCTATGCTTAGCACTCGCCATGCAAAACATTCATACGTCCATCATGCCCTCTAGTCATCTTTTTTTCGCTCCGGTCTATTCCACCGAACAAATTCGCTCCATAGAACATCAGTTACTTTCGTTGCCGAATCCAGTGCCATTGATGGAACGTGCAGGTTATGCTGCGGCAAAAATTACGCGTGAAAAATTACTCACAAACGCTAACAATCGACGCATACTCGTACTGGCAGGTCCAGGGAATAATGGTGGCGATGCTTTTGTCGTGGCACGATATTTGACCGATTGGGGTCATGCCGTCACAGTAGCATTTGCAGGCGATGTTGACCGATTACCCCACGATGCGAAAAAAGCTATGCAAGCATGGTTCTCGCTCGGCGGCAAAGTTGTCCAAACCATATCGAATGAATCAGCATGGGATGCCATTATTGACGGTCTTTTTGGTATCGGCTTGGAACCCTCTCAATCGCGTCCAATTACAGGCATTTACCAACAATGGATTGAGACAGTCAATCAACTGCAATGCCCTGTTTTATCCTTAGATATTCCATCCGGCCTAGGTAGTGATGATGGTTGTATTTATGGGATAGCGATTCATGCAACGATCACAGTCACTTTTATAAGTCTTAAACCTGGATTATTGACGCATTATGGCCCTGATTGTTGTGGTGAAATCATCGTAGAGTCATTGAGCATTGATGCTGAAAACTTTCCAGAACCACAAACCACGATACTAAACGAATCATCCATTCAATCTTTATTGCCAGCACCTCGCAGTGCTAACAGCCACAAAGGTTGCTACGGTAGTGTTGCGATTATTGGCGGCGCAACCGGCATGATTGGTGCGACATTACTGGCGGGTCGTGCGGCTTTACAGCTAGGAGCGGGTCGCGTCTATATTAGTTTAGTAGCTGAACAAGCACCTAGCGTTGATCTTATGCAACCTGAATTGATGTTGCGCACGCCAACCGAATTACTATCACTAGAATCGCTCAGCTGCATTATAGTTGGTCCAGGTTTGGGAACTTCTTCTTTCGCCGCTACCTTATTGCAGCAAACAATCGATTTAGCGCTGCCATTGATACTAGACGCGGACGCTTTGAATCTGATTGCACAACACACGGATCTTGCAAAAAAACTTATTGACCGTGATGCGCCGACTATTCTGACGCCCCATCCTACGGAAGCAGCTCGTCTATTGAATTGCACAACAGCAGCTGTGCAAAATAATCGTATGCAAGCCGCTTTACAACTAACGCAACAATTCAAATGCGCAGTCGTATTGAAAGGTGCTGGCAGTATTTGCTGTTTAACCAATGGAAAACGTTATATCAATACCAGCGGTAACGCTGGACTCAGTACGGCCGGCACAGGTGATGTACTGACCGGCATGATAGGCGCACTGATTGCTCAAGGAATAAAACCGGAGCGTGCTTTATTGTTGGCCGTCTATTTGCATGGTGCCGCGGCGGATGACTTACGCAAAACTCATCATGGAATGATTGGTATAACGGCATCTGAGCTTTCTTTAGCTGCACGCAAGTTATTGAATAAATGGATTACAGAAAAATCTCTGTACCCATGCATCATTTAGCTGGCTAAATCGGTTCCACTTAGCTCTATCGCTCGGGTCAATGTATTGCACGCGGCTTGCATGCTTTTCGACATCTCTAACAAAGTACCGACACGCACTGAACGCGTTAAAATCAATTTTATGATGGGTAATATTTTAACGCTTCCGTCCGCATTAACCGCAGGCAACAGTGCTTCAGGCAGTGAAAATTCAAGCGGATCAATAATAGCGCGTACAGCGATAAAAGGTATTTGAGCTTTTGCGGCAACAGATGCAATTGCACTACTTTCCATATCAACCGCACAAGCACCTGTTTTAACAGCCAAATCATGTTTGGATCGGAAAGTCGTTAGCGCCTTGACACTGTTTGCCAGCACGCCATTGACTATCGTCAACTCATGTTTCAGCTGATTTTGCAATCGATTACGCCACTCTAACGCCACCGGTAATAAAGTTTCACCATAAATAGCGTCGGGTAGTACTAAGTCACCCGGCTTGAGCCGCTTATCCAACGCTCCTGCTACGCCAAAGCTCACCAATCCGGTTATGCCTTGCTGACACAGCTGTTCTGCTGCCGTTTGAGCGGCTTTGGAACCCATTCCACTCAGCCACAAAACTGTTTGCGCATTTAGTTCGACTTTCTTATTCAGAGGAATAGGGAGCGATGTTACGCAGCGTGCCTCTGCGCGCAAAGCCACCACCAACCCAGTTACACCCACTGTCAATTCCTAGTCAATGCGCGATAACGTGCCAGTGCCCATAATGGAAAGAATTTTGAATAACCGTGATAGCGCAAATAGAATACGCGTGGGAAACCAGGGGCGGTGAACCAAGGTTCGTCCCATAAGTGATCTTGCCCTTGTTGCGTTAAAATATAATTAATTCCTCTGCGTACCGCTGCGCTATTAACTTCCCCGGCTGCCATCAACCCCAAAACTGCCCAAGCGGTTTGAAAAGCCGTACTGGTTTCAGGAAATTGACCGGCTATTTTCTTATCCAGATAAGAGTCGTTAGTTTCACCCCAGCCCCCATCAACACGCTGGACAGACTCCAACCATTGCACAGCGCGACGCACCGATGCATGTTGCATATCGAATTTAGCCAAACGAAAAGCTTCTAACACCGACCAGGTACCATAAATATAATTAGTACCCCAACGACCGAACCAGGAACCATTGAACTCTTGTTCGCGGAGCAAAAATCCGATGCCACGCCAAACTTCTAGCTGATGTTTACCATACTTAGCCAATAATCCGACGCAACGTGCGGTCACGTCACTCGTTGGTGGATCGATCAATGCACCGTGATCAGCAAAAGGAATCTCATTTAAATAATGATAGGTGTTATCGATATCGAAAGCAGCAAAACCGCCGTTGCTGGATTGCATGCCTGCCAGCCAATTGGCTGCGCGTTCTAAGGAGTAGCTATGTCTTTCTAAACCACCTTGCGCTAAAGCCCAACCAACCGCAGCAGTATCGTCCAAATCTGGGTAATGTGGATTCGCATATTGAAAGGCCCATCCGCCGCCCGGCAGATCGGGTCGCTTATCTTGCCAATCTCCTGGAGCATTCAAAATTTGTTCTTTAATGAGCCAATCCATCGCACGGTGAACAGGTTCTTGATCGGTCGTGGGATCTTCTTGCAACGCCAAACCCGTTAACACCGTATCCCAAACTGGCGAAGTACATGGTTGACACCATGCCCGATCGCCTTCATCCACCAGCAATCCTCGCAGGGCATTACGACATTTCACCCGACTGGGGTGATCATAACTATAGCCTAATAATGCTAATGCTTCGTGCGCATTCACCATCGCTGGAAAAATTGCACCTATGCCACACTCACCGTTGAGGCGCTCAAGTGTCCAATGCTCCGCTGCACTAATGGCTTCCTGACGTATTGATTGCGGCAGACGAGGTTCGTAACGCGCTAATAAGCGTTCGGCTAGCATAAAAATACGCTTTAGAAACGTATCAGGTTTAGGAAAATAATTCTGTTCTTGCTCTGGAGCCGTAATAAATAATTCTCGAATATCTATTTTTCTAGGGTTAACCGCTTGCGCTTTCAACGTACACAAAATCGACAGCGGCACCATGACAGTACGCGACCAATAGGAAACTTTACTCAAATGGAAAGGAGCCCATTTCGGTAAAAGAACCAGCTCTGCTGGTACTACCGGGACGGCACGCCAAGGAATTTGTCGATACATTGCCAGTAAAAGACGCGTAAATACATTGGCTTTAGCTGCGCCACCTCTTTGTAAAATAGCTTCTCGCGCGCTTTTCATATGCGCATCGTCAGGTGAATCGCCGACCAATTTCAGCGCATAATACGATTTAATCGTACAACTGATATCGAATTCGCCCCCGTAATACAGTGGCCATCCCCCATGATTCATGTCTTGTTTGTCACGAATGAAGCGGGCAATTTTCTTTTCTAATACGACATCTATTTCATTCATGAAATGCATCATTAAAATGTATTCCGCCGGAATCGTACAGTCGGCTTCAAGTGGAAAACACCAATGCCCATTTTCATGCTGCAGTGCCAGCATTGCTTCACGAGCATGAGTAAACTTTTGCTCAAGTTCATTAACATCAACCGTTTCTTGGTTCATTTGCGATTTATGAGAAGGGGTCAAATTATTTTTTTTCAATATAGATGATTGTTGATATTGTGATATGTCATGAACTACTTGAGGTCTATTCATATATTCTGTAGGTTTTATTTTAAAATGGAAATATAAAAATCAGGTGTTAGATGCGCACAGCTCGTTATTCTAACCTGTTGAATCATAGTAGTTTTACTATAAAAATCTGTGATATTCTTATAACAATGTTGATTTTTTACAATAGTGTATAAAAATTACAACTTATTTTTTAATCTTTTTATTCTTTTCTTCACCATCGAAAGGATTATCTTGAAAAGGTTCGTTGTAATACAGATCTAAAGGTAGCTTCCCGTCATGCACTAAAAACTCTCGTTGCTGCATGGATGCTTCTCTAACAAACAAATAAGGATCGATGGCCGCTTCGTCGCGAATTCGCATTGGTCCCACTAGCCGTGCGCGCTTATCAACGGCTCCTAAAAACGTTAAGGGAATTGTGATAGGAGCTCCAATTACAATCCCAGCATAAAAAAGTACATTAGTAAAAACGCCAAACGGAATGCTGCTTATGTCACGTTGACTGCTCGGCCCCAATAGTGGAACAAATAAATAAGAACCTGGCGTTACACCCCATACCCCAAGGGTTTGACCAAAATCTTCCTCATGTTCTTGTAGACCCATGTGAGTAGCCATATCGAATAAGCCAAACAAACCAATTGTCGAATTGATCGCGAAACGCAACGTATCTTGAAACCCTTGCCTTACCTTGCCTTGCAAGAAATCATTCAACACTACATTGGGATAAGATAAATTATCATAAAAATTCCCAATGGAGCGTTGCGCGGCATTGGGGACATAGTCGATATAGCTGTTGACGATCGGCATAAAAACTACCCGATCAATGCGATCGGTAAAATCGTATGCTTTGCGATTAATCTCTTCGTGAGGGTCTACTGGATCCAAATGTTGATCATTCGATTTAGGGGTTGAAGCACATCCTTGAAAAATCGAAACGATTGCCAACATAGCGAGCAAAAATAGAAATCTTTTTATTACAGCATGATACGTATTTACCAACAGCAAAATTCCTTTATTCATTGATTAGCTTTTTTGAATTGCACTTCGCTTTACGAAACGTAATGATTACGGTATTTCATTGCTTGTTTGATTTATACTCGCATTTATAACGCTTCTTTACTCACAGTTACAGTCAAAATGGATTCGGTAGAAGTATACACGAGTACTGCAATATCATGTTTTGCAGCTTCAGCGAGAATAACCTGCGTACCTTCAGAAATAAGGTCTAAGATTAACGACTCAACCTCTCTCTTTTCTTTTTAAAAGAACAAAGTAATCAGTCTTCTCGTTCACCATGTACCATTTCAATTAACTTTAACGCATGTAATTCCATTTCGAGGACAAACCCATCGATTTTTGCACGAAAATGGCGATAAAAAATCATGCTGGGTATTGCAACCAATATTCCAAACGCTGCATTGTATAGCGCCACTGAAATACCGTAGGCCAACTGCGCTGGATTACTACCAGTAGGCGAATTCGATCCAAAAATTTCAATCATCCCTACCAAAGTTCCGAATAATCCCATCAGCGGACTGAGAGCAGCAATTGTACCCAATGTTGTTAAATAACGATTCAAATCATGGGCAACCACGCGACCAGATTCTTCAATCGATTCTTTCATAATCTCGCGTGATTTTTTGATATTCTTAAGACCAGCCGATAAGATGATTCCTAAAGGTGAGTGTTTTTTCAACCGCTCTAGCATTTCCGAAGTAACACCGTTACGTTGATATTCGTTGAAAATCCTGGGAAGAAGATCTTCTGGAGCAATTATCTTTAAGCGCAGAGCCCACATTCTTTCGATAATAATGCCTACCGCAACAATGGAAGCAATAATAATTGGCCAGATCGGCCAACCGGCTGCTTGAATCAAAGATAACATGCAAAAATCTCCTTCGTATCAATTGAGGTAAGATTGAGCTACAACAAGAAACAATTTATCAAAATCTGCTCATTTTATTACTTTACTGCTAACTTGGACAGTTAAAGACCCACAACAAGCATTGAAATGAATATTCAACAATGAACAATTATCCACATTATCTGTGGATAACTATGCGCATAAGACTAAAATAGCTAAGATAACTTTGCAACTTTAAAGCAATTTTTTTCTTTTGCTCATTTATTGATCTATAGAAAAAATATAATATACAATAAGTTAATATCAAATATTTGCTTTCCAGTTGATTTTTAAACCCCCTGCTCAATCATCAATTTATAAGTTGGTCACACATGAATTTACCTTCTCGATTACAAAATTTTTCAACTCAAATTTTGACGGTTAGTGAATTAAATCGAAATACCAAGGAGATTTTAGAACAAAGCATCCCATTGTTATGGGTGCATGGGGAAATTTCCAATTTAAAATGCTATCCATCGGGCCATTGGTATTTTTCTTTGAAAGACAGTAATGCACAAGTGCGGTGCGTTTTTTTTAGCCATAAAAACTATGCAATCGATTGGCAACTGAAAGAAGGTATGCAAATTGAGGTGTTAGCACTTGTAACTCTTTATGAATCGAGAGGAGATTATCAGCTGAACATCGAAACGATGCGTCAAGCAGGCTTGGGAAAGCTCTATGAAGCATTTGAACGATTGAAGAAGAAATTAGAAAATGCGGGACTCTTTCGCTCTGAGAATAAAAAGCCGTTACCGATATTTCCCAAAAGAGTTGGCATCATCACCTCTCCAAACACAGCAGCACTACGTGATGTACTTGTTACCTTGCAACGGCGCACCCCCTCTCTTCCCATCATTATTTATCCTGCAGTAGTGCAAGGTAAGATGGCTGCTGAAGAAATTGCTCATGCTATCGACACGGCATCAAAACGAAAAGAATGCGACGCATTAATCTTATGTCGAGGTGGCGGCAGTATCGAGGATTTATGGGCATTTAATGAAGAAATCGTCGCCTTAGCTATTACAAGAAGTTGTATTCCCATTATCAGCGGCATTGGTCACGAAACCGACTTCACCATAGCCGATTTTGTTGCAGATCAACGTGCTTCCACTCCAACCGGCGCAGCTGAATTGATTAGTCAGGATCAGTTCCAATTAAGTCAGCAACTTAAGAAGCTTTTCTATTATTTAAATCATGCTTTCCAAAGTCACGTAGAAAGGATGATGCAAAAAGTGGATACACTTTCCTATCGCCTCATTTACCCTTCGGAGCGCGTTAAATCACATTTATTCCATATGCACTATTTGGCAAAACAACTTACTCGCACAATGAATCATGAACTAGATAAAAAGAGTGGTAAGCACAATCAACTTAAGGCACAATTTTTAACCAATCGACTGGATATTACACAAAACGAAGAACACTTAAAAAAACAAGCAATTAACTTAAATTTAAATTGCAATCGGCATATCGAGTCGCTTCTACGCAATGTTCAATTGCTCAATTCGCAGCTATCGCACTTGAATCCACAATCAGTATTAGCGCGTGGCTATAGCATGACTTTTAATGCCGAGGAAGGCACATTGATTCATCATAGTAAACAGATCAAACCTGGCGATAATATTCAGGTAAAATTCGCCGATAGCGCATGCGATGCGAAAGTCATAAAAATATATCGTTCCTTACCTTAGATTTTATAGTCGAGTACTGTCATTTCTTAAACAATTTTTACAAACTTTTCTATGTCAAAAACCTTTCTGATGATAGGCACAATCAATGCTTTTGTTTGCATTGCTCTAGGAGCCTTTGGCGCACATGGCCTGAAACAAATCTTATCGAGTGATATGCTCACGGTTTATCACACCGGAGTGCAGTACCATTTCTATCATGCCTTTGGCTTGCTTGTTACTGGTTTTTTATTAATGCATTTTCCAAATTCTCGGTTAATTCCTATTGCTGGCTGGTTGATGCTTCTTGGTATTATTTTGTTTAGCTTTAGCCTCTACGCGCTTAGTATCTCAGGAATACGTGGCTTAGGTATTATCACTCCCTTCGGCGGTGTCGCATTTCTAAGTGCCTGGTTACTATTGACTTATGCTATTTGGAAAACAAAATAACAGACCCAAATTAACCGGTTATTTTTTGCCTTTTTCCTTCGCCAATTTACGATGACCGTCTGCCATTTCTTGATTACGCTCCATCGCTTTCTGGTATTCTCTAAGTTGTGCTTTATGGTGTGATTCGTAAAGTTGCCCTTCTGGGCCATAGTAATAACTGTGACGATCATATTCTGCGAGTATTTCTTTTTCTTCTAAAATTTTAGCTTTCAGATGCTGAATTTCATTATCGTAGTGCTCAGCCTTCTTGAGATGATCAATGATCACGGGTTTATTTTTGCATCTTCGGCCATTAATACGCTAAAAAAGAAAAATGCTAGAGCAGTAAAGGCGGTCAAAAATATATTCTTTTTCATGAGGTAATGCCCCTAATCAGATTGCATGGCTTGAGGAATTAAACAATTTACGAGTAAGGTCGTCGGCTTTTATTGTACCTTTCAAGGTGATTTTCTATTGATGATACAACTTCATTGATAATAACAAATTTTCCTCAATACTCGTCAGAGAATTTTTAACTATTGAATATCAAAAATGCGATTAATCTTTTTACTTTTTTTCCTAATATGCACTGCATTATTAGGTTATGCACAATATCTACAACATGTTCAAGGATTATTACCTTGCCCGTTATGTGTAGCGCAGCGAGTCGCTTATTGGCTGGTTGGATTGTCAGCGTTTGTAGCTTATTGGCATAACCCAGGTACCTTGGGAATACGTTTATATGGGGTTTTGATCATGTTTTTTGCTCTGCTGGGTAGCATTATTGCGGCAAGGCATGCGTGGCTTATTCGCTATCCGGATTCTTTTGAATGCGGCATTAGCCCTGAAGAAGCTTTCTTAAATTCCTTGCCAATTGCTTCATGGTGGCCAGGCATGTTTGAAGCGAATGGTGATTGTTCGACAATAGAATGGCGGTTGTTAAACTTAACGATACCTGATTGGTCATTGTTGATGTTTATAGCTATAACAGCAACAGGACTCTACCTAATATTGAATAACAGAAAAACTAAACACAAGTAGCTCTTAAATAAACTTCTTTTAAGATTTTTTTTGCCCCCGGGGGTGGTGTTCAGCATGAATCAGCTTCAGTCGCTCACGTGCGATGTGAGTATAAATTTGTGTCGTTGAAATATCAGAATGGCCCAGTAACAGTTGTACGACGCGTAAATCAGCACCATGATTTAATAAATGCGTAGCAAAAGCATGTCTCAAAGTATGTGGCGACAACTGCTTAGTAATACCAACCAACAATGCGTAACGTCGTATTAAATACCAAAAGGCCTGACGCGTCATTGCCGCACCGCGCATGGTAACAAAAATAGTATCAGTCACGATATCGTTTAAAAACTCAGGGCGCGCCTCTTTGGTATAACGCTTTAGCCAATACAAAGACTCTTCACCTAATGGTGTAAGACGTTCTTTACGACCTTTACCCATCACTCTAAGAATTCCAGCATCCATACTCACTTGAGAATATCTTAAGTTAATGAGCTCCGAAACCCGCAGACCCGTTGCATACAATACTTCTAGCATTGCACGATCCCTTAGTCCGAGCGGCTGCTTGATATCTGGCATACTTAACAATCTCTCTACCTCTTCTTCGGTAAGAGTTTCGGGTAAGTTGCGAACAAGTTTAGGCGTTTCAATATTGAGGCTTGGGTCGGTCGATATTTTTCCTTGGCGCAGTAAATAACGGTAAAAACGTTTTAAACTCGAAAGCTCACGACTCGTTGTGCTGGCTTTCATTCTTGCAGAGACCCGTGAAGCCAGAAACTCAAGCAAATCGGAATGCGTTGCTTCTGTTAACACACGAGCGCCATTTTGATTTCTTGTTTTTAGCCATTCACTAAAAAGCCGCAAATCATTACGGTAGCTATCTAATGTGTTACGCGAAAGACCATCTTCCAACCATAACGAATCAGAAAATTCATCTAATAAGCTTGCATCGAAATCAAATATTTTCATGTTGCAGTAACCATTTTTTGATTTGTAGAGGATTGCCTTCACTGGCGTTCATAAAACCACCTAAGCCGCCATTTTTTGCAATAACACGATGGCACGGTATGATAATCGGCAATCGATTAGCGCCGCACGCTCGACCCACAGCTCTGGGCGCCGAATGCAATTGTTTGGCAATTTCTGCATAACTGGTTGTTTTTCCACAAGGAATATTTTGTATAAGATTCCAAACTCGACGTTGATGCGTTGTGCCGCCGATATGT
Source organism: Nitrosomonas sp. (assembly GCA_044228295.1). Taxonomy (GTDB): domain Bacteria; phylum Pseudomonadota; class Gammaproteobacteria; order Burkholderiales; family Nitrosomonadaceae; genus Nitrosomonas. Next base: position 22,417 of record JBGAVE010000014.1, on the reverse strand, counting down.
ATATTCAGATCAAATGTAAAGCTAGGCTCAGTTAAATACGCTGTTAATTGATTACAAACTTCTTTAGCTAAAGAGCTTTTAGGAGCAAGTAATGGGGTATCTAACGGCAAATATTCAATATCAGTAAGCCACTCTTCTTCAATAATAATTCCTAAAACTGCAAAAGGAAAAAGTATTTTAGCTTGGTAAATTTTAACTGAATCAGTCATTTATCTTATTTGTAACTGAGATAAATCAAACTCTGTAAAAACCAGAATATATCTAGAATAACTCAATATAAATATATAAAGCCGTTAGACCAGATAAACCGAATTAGTTTCCTGACAATTCATCTGGTCTTCGTAACACCAACAAGGTTGGTTGAGAATGGGCTTGAATAAAAAGAAGTTCTTTATGACTTCACTAACAATAACTCATTTAATCTTTTTACAAAAGCTGCTGGATCCTCCAATTGCCCGCCTTCGGCCAGCAAAGCTTGGTCAAATAATAAATGGCTCCAATCGTCAAATTTTTCTTCTTCAAATTTCAATCGTTGAACCATCGGATGATGAGGATTAATTTCTAGTATTGGTTTAGTGTGTTGAATTTTTTGACCCGCTGATTTTAAGAGTCGTTCAAGATTTCCCCCCATATCATAGGCATCCGCCACTAAACAAGCAGGTGATTCCGTTAAACGAAAAGTGACGCGTACGTCTTTGACTTGTTCGTTCAATGCGGTTTTCATCTTTTCGATAAGTTCTTGATAGCTATCTGCTTCTTTTTTTTGCTCTTCTTTTTCAGCTTCGTCTTCCAAGTTACCTAAATCTAACCCTCCTTTGGCAACGGATTGCAGAGCTTTGCCATTAAATTCAGATAAATTAGTGACCAACCATTCATCAATCCGGTCGGATAACAATAATACTTCGATGCCTTTTTTACGAAACACTTCAAGATGCGGGCTATTTTTTGCCGCTTTGAGATTATCGGCTGTAACGTAATAGATTTTCTCTTGACCGTCCTTCATTCGCTGAATATATGTTTCTAATGAAATAGTTGGTTCATCAGATTCACTTTGTGTGGTGACAAAACGCAATAACTTAGCGATACGTTCACGATTGGCAAAATCTTCTCCAACGCCCTCTTTCAGAACCTGCCCGAACTCTCGATATAAGGTTTTAAATTTTTCTTTTCCTTCATCGTCTTCATTTTTTGCTAAGTCTTCGATCAGACTCAATACTTTTTTCACTACTCCCGCACGGATAGAATCAATATCTTTGGATTCTTGCAAGATTTCACGGGAGACATTCAAAGGTAAATCATTCGAATCGATAACGCCGCGGATAAAACGTAAATAGTTAGGTAGCAATTTTTCAGCGTCGTCCATGATAAATACACGCTGTACATACAATTTAATGCCGCGACGGTGATCGCGATCAAATAAGTCAAACGGCGCACGTGAAGGAATATAAAGTAACTGCGTATATTCTTGTTTACCCTCAACTTTGGCATGTAAATAAGCTAATGGAGGCTCAAAATCATGGGCGACATGTTTATAAAACTCTTGGTATTGTTCCTCGCTAATTTCACTTTTTGAGCGTGCCCACAAAGCACTGGCTTGGTTAATCGTTTCGTCTTCGTCAGTGATTATGTTCTTTTTGTCTTCATGAGACCACTCTTCTTTCTTCATCACAATCGGTAACATGATGTGATCAGAATATTTTCGAATGATGTTGCGCAGACGCATACCATTTAGGAAATCGTCTTCATCTTTGCGCAAATGCAAAACTATTTCCGTGCCTGGCGTAGCTTTCTCAATCGCTTCTAAGGTGTAATCACCTTCACCGGTCGATTCCCATTGCACGCCTTGGTCTGCTGCTAAACCAGCGCGTCGTGTATTCAGTGTCACTTTATCAGCAACAATAAATGCCGAATAAAAACCAACACCAAATTGTCCGATCAAATGCGCATCTTTAGCCTGGTCACCAGTTAATGAATTAAAAAATTCCCGTGTTCCGGATTTTGCGATCGTGCCGATATGATCAATCACTTCTTGTCGCGACATTCCAATACCATTGTCTGATATGGTAACTGTCCTTGCTTCCGGGTCATAACTAATGCGGATTTTTAATTCCGAATCAGATTCGTATAAAGACGCATCAGTCAAACCTTCAAATCGTAGCTTATCCGCAGCATCGGATGCATTCGAAATCAATTCACGCATGAAAATTTCCTTATTACTGTATAAGGAATGAATCATCAGCTTCAGTAACTGTTTTGCTTCTGTTTGAAAATTTAAGTGTTCTTTGACTGTTTCAGCTTGCACATTGATCTCCTGTTGAATTAAGTTTCATCAAATATAGAGTCAAAACTATAAAATTCAAGGTCAAATAATAAATTTATGGGATAAAGATTCGAATAGAATGCGGAGAGGCACGTTAAAAAATGAAAAGACGTTGCAATACCACCATTCTTCACTTTTCGGCCGTGATAAGAAAAGCCTACTAACTCATTAAGCAAGTCCAACAAATTTGCAACAACTGCTCGTTTAGCAAAACAATTGATACAAACTACTTTTTACGACTACATTGAATTTTGTACTGCGTATAAGCTAATGCCCATTAAAGCCTGAGGAAAAATGCCCAGTATCAGAATAGCAAATCCATTCGCACTCAACAATATTTTCACATCATTATTAGGCGAGATAGGTTCATTGGTTTCGGGTTCATCAAAATACATGAACTTAATGATTCGTAGATAATAGAAAGCCCCAATTAAGGAGAACAACACTGCTGCGACAGCTAACCATACATAGCCTGCATTAACAACAGCTTGTAATACAGCTAGCTTGGCATAAAAACCGATCATCGGAGGAATGCCCGCCAAAGAAAACATCAGTAATAACGTTATAAATGCATACCAAGGATTTCTTTTGCTCAGCCCTTTGAAATCACTAATATTCTCCGCCTCGAAACCACTTCGGCATAGCAACATAATCATCGCAAAAGTACCTAATGTCATCAATACATACGCAATGACATAGAATAATGACGAACTATATCCATTTGCATCAGCACTGATAAATCCCAATAGCAAAAAACCCATATGTGAAATCGTTGAATAAGCCAGCATACGTTTGATATTGGTTTGTGCAATTGCCGCAATATTTCCAATCGCCATCGACATAACAGCAAGTATCACCAATATGCCCTGCCAATCTGATGACATGTTTCCCAAGCCTTCCACTAAAAGGCGCATAACAAATCCAAAAGCAGCGAATTTCGGAGCCGAGCCGATAAACAGTGTAACCGCCGTCGGTGCTCCTTGATAAACGTCTGGCGCCCACATATGAAAAGGTACAGCACTTAATTTGAAACTAATACCCGCAACAATGAATACTAAACCCACCACCAAAACTTGTTTCGCATTGACACCGTCCTGTATTGCTTTTGCTACCTCGGTTATTTGTAATGAACCCGTCGCTCCATATACCATTGACATGCCGTATAAAAGAAATCCTGAAGCCAGTGCGCCAAGTACAAAAAACTTCATTGCAGCTTCTGTTGCTTCAGTTGAATCGCGTCGTAAAGCAACTAATGCATAGAGTGATAAGGAAAGAATTTCTAAACCAATATAGAGCGTCAAAAAATGACTGGCTGATATCATCACCATCATGCCCAAGGTGGCAAATAAAACCAGACTAAAAAACTCACCGCGCAGCATGTCTCGTTCGCTAATATACGTATACGAATAAATTAACACGGCGGATACGGTGCCATACGTCATCAATTTCAAAATATCCGCGAGCGAATCATCAACGAACATTCCGGAAAAAGTCAGTACTGCTTCGTCAGAAAAGGATTTGAAAGTTAATACAGCACAGCCCAATAAAGTTATTTGTGTGAGCAAATAGGCTACATATCGTTTATTTTTTCCTATGGTCAGATCTGCCAACATCACCACGCACACCATAATCAGCATGAATATTTCGGATGATGCCGGTGCAAAATCAGGCGGTATAAAACTCATTCCATCAAATCCTTATCGGTGAATATCTTTAATCCAAATTCATCACAGCTTGCTGTTGTTAACATGAATCAACAACTGATCAATCGTAGTATGCATCACGTCTGTTAATGGATAGGGATATACACCCAACCATAACACCATCATCGCTAAAATAGCTAATAATACAAATTCACGTTTGGAGATATCGTTCAATTCTTCAACAGCGGCATTGGTTACTTGTCCAAAAACCACTCGCTTGTACATCCATAATGTATACGCCGCACCCAAAATAAGTGTGAGTGCCGCCAAAAATGCATACCAAAAGCTTACTTTCATGGTACCCATAATCACCATGAATTCACCAACAAAACCACTGGTTCCAGGCAAACCGGCGTTAGCCATGGCGAATAACATAAAAAATGCTGCGAATGCCGGCATTTTATTGACGACGCCACCGTAATCCGCAATTTGTCGTGAGTGTAATCGATCATACAGCACGCCTACACAAAGAAACATAGCGCCTGAGATAAACCCGTGCGAAACCATCTGTACCATTGCGCCTTCCACGCCATAGGCATCAAACAGGAAAAAACCGAGTGTCACAAATCCCATGTGTGCAACGGATGAATACGCAATCAATTTTTTCATGTCTGCTTGCATGATCGCTACCAAACCGATATAAACCACGGCAATCAGTGATAATACAATCATCATATTGGCCAAGTAATGGCTTGCATCCGGCACAATTGGCAAAGAAAATCTTAGAAATCCGTATCCGCCCAATTTTAAAAGAATAGCCGCTAATACAACAGAACCACCCGTAGGCGCTTCAACGTGCGCATCTGGCAACCAAGTATGAACCGGCCACATGGGCACTTTCACAGCAAACGCCAAAAGAAAAGCGATAAAAATTAAAATTTGTGGAGTAAATGGAATCGCTAGCTGGTGATAATCTTGTATCGAAAAACTGCCACCAGACTTCTGATACAGATAAATAAATGCGATCAGCATCAATAACGAACCCAGCAAGGTATACAAGAAAAACTTGATCGCTGCATAGACGCGGTTTGGTCCACCCCAAATTCCAATGATTAAAAACATTGGAATCAATGAAGCTTCCCAGAACACATAAAACAGCATTGCGTCCAACGATGCAAATACGCCATTAACAATACCGGACATGATCAAAAATGCGCCCATATATTGGGATACGCGTTCTTTGATGACTTCCCATCCTGCAATGACAACAAGTGGCGTAATAAAGCAATTTAGCAAAATCAACGGCATCGATATACCATCAACACCAACATGATAATTGACGTTGAAGCGCTCAAACCACACATGCTTTTCAACGAATTGCATAGCGCTTGCCGCCGCATCGAATTGAACAAATAGCGGTAAAGCAACCAAGAAACCCAGTATGGAACCCGCCAACGAAATGTATCGGGCAAGCTGCGCGTTACGGTCATGGCCTGTTGCAAACACGGCAACACCAAAAACAATAGGCAACCAGATAATCAAGCTTAACAGTGGAAAGTCGAACGACATACTTATTCCGTATTATTTATATGTACTTAGAACTTCAAATATGATTGATGAAATATATTTTGAATCAAAATTCAGATTACTTTCAGAATTCGTTTAGCGCATTATTATTTTAACCACAGTGTCAAAATCACAAATATTCCTACAATCATGGTAAACGCATAGTGATAAATATAACCGGTTTGGAATCGACGTACTATCGAAGACGTCAACGAAACTAAACGAGCCGCGCCATTGACGACGAAACCATCGATTAATTTAATATCCGCATACTTCCATAACACGGTTCCTAAGGTTCGCGTCCCCCCTGCAAAAAGCCAGGAATAGAGCTCATCGATATAATATTTCCGATCCAGCAACACATACAATGGATACATCGCCTGTTTGATTTTTTCAGGTATTTCGGTTCTTACCCTGTATAAGAACCACGCAGTAAAAATACCTGCCACCGATAACCAGAATGGTGCTGTCGACAGTGCATGTACCATCATGCCGCCAACACCAGTGAATTCTGCTCGCAATCTTTCAATTGCATCATGCGATGAAGATATATGAACCGCAGCCGCAAAATAATCACCAAAAACAATCGATCCGATAAACCATCCTGACACCACCGTTGGTACCGCTAAAACAATAAGTGGCACAGTTACGACCCATGGAGACTCATGCAAATGCTCTTTAGTGTGCGAATCCATGCGAGGTTGTCCATGAAACGTCATAAAGATCAAACGGAATGTGTACAGCGCTGTAACAAATACCGTTGATAACACACAAAAATACGCAAACTGCGCGCCTGGTACATTCGCATAATGCACCGCTTCGATAATGGCATCTTTTGAAAAGAATCCAGAAAAACCAGGTACACCGGCGCTCGCAAGTGCCGCAATAAACATGGTCCAGTAGGTAATAGGCATATACTGCTTAAGTCCGCCCATTTTTAACATGTTTTGTTCATGATGCATCGCAATAATGACCGAACCAGCCCCCAGGAATAGCACTGCCTTGAAGAAAGCATGTGTCAACAAGTGAAATACTGCTGCTGAATACGCCGATGCTCCTAATGCAACCGTCATATACCCTAGTTGTGATAGCGTCGAATACGCAACAACACGTTTGATATCCGTTTGCACTACCGCGATCAGAGCCATGAATAAAGTCGTTATGCCGCCAATAACTAATATTGTTGATAACGCAGCATCAGACAATTCAAATAACGGTGACATGCGAGCCACCATAAAAATACCCGCCGTAACCATCGTTGCCGCGTGAATCAGCGCGGAAATTGGTGTCGGACCTTCCATCGAATCTGGTAACCAGACATGCAGTGGAAATTGTGCCGATTTACCCATAGCACCAATAAATAACAATATACAAATAACCGTAATGACCAGCCAATCAAGTCCTGGAATCAATTCTATTTTCTTTTCTGCAATGTCAGGAGCATGTTCAAAAACCGTCGCGTAATCTAATGTTCCAAAATAGAACAAAACCATTGCGATACCTAAGAGAAAACCAAAATCACCGACACGATTGACGAGAAAAGCTTTCATGTTGGCATAAATAGCGGTAGGCCGTGTATACCAAAAACCGATCAATAAATACGATACCAGTCCTACAGCTTCCCAGCCAAAAAACAACTGCAAGAAATTGTTGGACATGACCAACATCATCATTGAGAAAGTAAATAGTGAAATGTAACTAAAAAAACGTTGATAACCAGGATCATCATGCATATATCCAATGGTATAAACATGAACCATTAATGAAACCAAGCTGACGATCACCATCATTAATGCCGATAACTGATCAATGAGAAAACCTATTTCAAATCGCGTATCTCCAGTAACTAGCCAGGTATAAACAGTACCGTTATAAACATTGCCTTTCAGTACATCAAAAAAAATGATCAGTGAAACGAGTAGCGAAACGGAAACCAAACCAATCGTGACGCGATGACTCCATTCGCGACCGATATATCGTCCGAACAACCCTGCGATGATCGCTCCGAGTAAAGGCGCTAAGGGCACCAAAAGATAAAGTGTTTGCATGTCAGATTAGTTATTCAGATTTTCTTTGACGTTGGAACACATAAAAAAGTTAGCCTTTCAATTTATCGAGATCATCGACATTGATGGTATGTTGATTTCGAAACAAGACGACAAGAATCGCTAGACCAATCGCGGATTCTGCTGCTGCAACAGTAAGGATAAAGAATACGAAAATTTGCCCAGAAATATCTTGCAAGTAATGTGAAAATGCCACGAAATTGATGTTAACGGCCAACAACATCAATTCAATCGACATCAGTATGATGATGACATTTTTTCGATTCAAAAAAATGCCAACGATACTGATCGCAAAGAGAATCGCGCCAAGTACCAAATAATGGGATAACGATACCACGTTAACTTTCCTTCTCGTATAAATGCTTATGCTTAAATAATTCTAATTTTTTATTGATTCTTTTTTTCTGCGGGCATCGATACGATTCGCAGACGATCTTTTTTCTGCACACTAATTTGTTTTCCCGGATCCAAAACTTTCTTATCTTCACGATGGCGCAAAGTTAATGCAATTGCTGAAACCATCGCAATCAACAACAATACAGCCGCCAATTCAAATGCATAGACATATTCGGTATAAATTAATCGGCCGAGTTCTTTAGTGTTGCTATAATCCGCCGCATGCGGTTGCGGATTTGGCATTTCATCAAGTCCAAAATATTTGCCCATCAATACCATGGAAATTTCAATAACCATGACCAGTGCAATTAAACCACCAAAAGGAAACCATTTCCAGAATCCTTCGCGCAGCTTAACAAGGTTAATATCCAGCATCATCACGACAAACAAGAATAACACCATCACAGCGCCAACATAAACCAACACCAGCGTAATAGCGAGAAATTCAGCTTCTAACAACAACCACAATCCGGCACAAGTAATAAAAGACAATACTAATAATAATGCGGAATAAACCGGATTGCGGAAAGTAATGACTCCCAACGCCGATGCAATCAGGATTGCCGAAAACAAGTAAAAAATAATATCTTGAAAACTCATGTTCTATGGTTCTCTATCTATGACTGATTTTATTATCGATAACGCGCATCAGCTTCTCGATCTTTGGCAATTTGTTCTTCATAACGGTCACCCACTGCTAACAGCATTTCCTTGGTATAGATAAAGTCTTCGCGCTTTTCACAGTGATATTCCAAAATGCGTGTTTCGACGATCGAGTCAACCGGACACGATTCCTCACAAAAACCACAAAAAATACACTTACTCAGATCAATATCATACCTTGTCGTACGTCGAGTGCCATCTTCCCGTTGCTCTGATTCGATAGTAATCGCCATCGCAGGGCAGACTGCTTCACATAATTTACAGGCGATACAACGTTCTTCGCCATTCGGATAACGTCGCAATGCATGCAAGCCGCGAAAGCGAGGCGATTGCGGTGTTTTTTCTTCCGGATAATGGATAGTAATTTTCGGTTTAAACAGATACTTACCGGTAACTGCCATCCCTTTCAGCAATTCAAACAGTAAAAATGTGTTAAAAAATTTCTTGATACGGTTCATTGTATTCTCTCAATTCAAAACCACATATTTAATGGAAATGCGTTTCGTATCGACTCAGGCAATTGCATGATCAAACCTAATACGACTATCCAAATCAATGTGATCGGAATAAAAATTTTCCATCCCAGTCGCATGATTTGATCATAGCGGTATCTCGGGAAAGTTGCACGAAACCAAAGAAAAAAGAACAAAATAAATGCTATTTTTAATAATAGCCAAACAAAGCCAGGAATCCAGGTAAAAGGTGCGATATCAACGGGTGGTAACCATCCCCCCAAAAACATGATCGATGTTAGCGTGGCAACCAAAATCATGTTGGCATATTCAGCCAAAAAGAATACCGTAAATGCCATCCCTGAATAATCAACATGGAAACCCGCTACAATTTCCGATTCACCTTCAGCCACATCAAATGGGGCACGATTGGTTTCGGCTACACCCGAAATAAGGTAAACCAAAAACATTGGGAACAGTGGAATCAAATACCAATTCAATAAACTGTCACCCTGCTGCCCGCTCACAATATCGCCTATATTCAAACTTTGCGACATCATCAGCACACAGACAAGTGCAAACCCCATTGCTAATTCATACGAAACGACTTGCGCTGCAGAACGCATTGCTCCTAAAAAGGCATACTTAGAATTGGAAGCCCACCCAGCAATGATGATGCCGTATATCCCCATGGATGTCATTGCCAATATATAAAGCAATCCAGCATTAATGTCAGCCAGTACCAATTCAGGGGAAAATGGAATCACCGCCCAAGCCGCTAAAGCTGGCATAATCGTTAATACAGGCGCCAAAACGAATAAGAATTTATTGGAACCTGTCGGAATAATAATTTCTTTCATGATTGCCTTGACGGCATCGGCAATCGGCTGTCCCCATCCTCGAAGCCAAGGAATACCAAAGAACGTTACGCGATTCGGGCCTACACGTATCTGCATATAGGCAATAATTTTCCTTTCAGCGAACGTAAGGTAGGCAACACCCAACAGTAATGGAATCGCAATAGCAAAAATAAATACTAAATTTGTCGTCAATAAGAACAACATATTGCCCCATTGCGATCCAAAAAACTGAATAAAATATTGTTGAATCGTTTCCATTAGTTACAAACCCTGCTTATTACTATCATGCTTTTTCTACGCTGATTGCACCGAACAAATCACCTAATTGATGTGTATTAGGATGAGCGCTCGCAATACGTGCGCAATTATCGGGTAATTTATTATCACAATCCGCTTCAAGCTGAATTATTGTGCCGCCCTGCTTGATTTTTACAGAGCTCCCAGCAGAAACATGCAATTTTGACATTAATTGATCATTCATCCAAACTTTAGGCGGCAATGCGTCGGTAGTTTGTTGTAGCGATTCTGCACGTCTCACAATAGGGTCAGCCTGATAAATCGGTATTTCTCCAATGCGCTGCAAATCTTGTGACGCAGTATGTTCAATTTTAAAATTAAAATCTTTTAATACATTATTCAAACAAGTAGCCACTTCAAATCCCTGTGGAAAAATTTCTGCACGAATTTGTTCTGGCGTATCGTAATCAAATTTTTCCAACGACAACAAATTCGCTAAAACACGTAAAATCTTCCACGCGGGCCGTGCTTCCCCAAGCGGAGGCACTACTCCATTAAAACTTTGAATTCGACCTTCTGTATTAACAAAAGTCCCTGATGTTTCGGTAAAAGGTGCCATCGGAAAAACCACATCGGAGTAGTCTAATGTATTTCCTTTATATGAACTCATTGAAACGACAAATTGCGTCGATTTGACCGTTTCAAGCGCCTTGTAAGTATTATAGGCATCAAACTCAGGCTCGGTATTCATTAATAGTAATGCACGACATTTTTCTACCGATGAATCTGTGGAAAAACCGAGCATTTGCGCAGCATTCGATCCCGAGATGTTCGAATAATCATGATTTCCAGCAGTTTTTAACGCATTGGCATTGGGAATCGCATTCACCAAATAAGCACCAACACTATTTGCCGCTTCACCTAATACTCCAAAATTTGCTCCGGTAACTTTCGCAATCAAACCGGCTAATGCAGTTATTCTTGAATAATCTGGATGATGCTGCGCGAGATTACCAAGATAGATACCTGCTGATGTCATATGATCGATAAGGTTGGCTGCAATCGACCAGGCACTTGAATGACTATCCACTGCCAATGAATCGATAGAGTCTTTCAATTCCCCAGAAATTTGGAGACCACTGATTGAAGTCGCTGCCTTCAATACTTCCGCAAGTGTTTTAACAATCGCGTTCGGTGCAACAATAATTTTATGTGTCACCTTGGTTAACAGATCGTCGTCCACCGAATTGATCAGACTCAGTTGAGTTCCATTTTTAACCGCTTGACGGAAGCGTTGTGCGATCAATGGATGATCTTTTCTTAATGTGCTACCAATCACTAACACCGATTTCAAATGGGATAACTGCGCAATACTATTTCCGAGCCAGGGCACTCCTTGGGAATATTTATCAGCACGAAAATCTGATTGTCGCACACGATGATCAATATTACCGCTGCCCATAGCCCTCATTATTTTTTGCAATAAATAGAGCTCTTCACAACTACTATGAGCCGATCCTATAGCGCCAATACTTTTTGCGCCAAACTCGTTCTTGATAGCGAGTAAAGAGTTAGCCGTAAATTCCAGTGCTTCCTGCCAAGAACATTCAGTCCACTGACCATCCCGTTTAATCATCGGGTGTGTCAAACGGTCTTCAGAATTTAATCCTTCATACGAAAAACGATCTTTATCGGATAACCAGCATTCGTTAATATCTTCATTATCGCGAGGTAAAACACGCATGACACGATTTTGCTTTACTTGAATGACTAAATTGGCACCTAAGCCGCAATGAGGGCTAATCGATTTTCTTCGCGACAATTCCCATGTACGAGCGGAATAACGAAACGGTTTACTAACCAATGCGCCAACCGGACAAAGATCAATGACATTGCCAGATAATTCAGAATCAACGGTTTTTCCGACAAAAGCCAAAATTTCGGAATGCTCACCGCGCCCAGCCATACCAAGTTCCATAATTCCGGCGATTTCTTGACCGAAACGAACACAACGTGTGCAATGAATGCAGCGTGTCATATCGGTTGAAATCAACGGACCTAGATTTTTATTGGTAACAGCACGTTTCGCTTCGGCATAACGTGAGCCGCTGGAACCATATCCAACAGCAAGATCCTGCAATTGACATTCCCCACCTTGATCGCAGATAGGACAATCCAAAGGATGATTAATCAGCAGAAACTCCATCACCCCTTTTTGCGCGGTTACAGCTTGTTCGGAATGCGTAAAAACTTTCATGCCATCCATCACCGGTGTAGCACAGGCAGGTAAAGGTTTGGGCGCTTTTTCAACTTGTACCAAACACATACGGCAATTAGCCGCGATGGACAGTTTTTTATGGTAACAAAAATGCGGTATATAAATGCCAACTTGCTTCGCACCATCCATAATGGTGCTGCCTTTTGGAACGGAAACTTGCTTACCGTCAATTTCTATATTGATCATCAGGTTAAATCTGTTGAATTATGTTCAAATTTAATTCTTAAAAAATCAAACCATGCACTTTTTATGTTCTACATGGTAAATAAATTCATCACGAAAATGCTGAATCATGGCACGTACCGGCATAGCCGCCGCGTCACCCAGTGCACAAATCGTGCGACCTTGAATGTTATCCGCCAAATTATTCAGCAGATCCAGATCCTCTGTACGTCCTTTGCCATGCTCGATGCGGTTTACAATGCGATACAACCATCCAGTACCTTCTCGGCAAGGAGTACATTGTCCGCAGGATTCCTCAAAATAAAAGTAGGACAATCGTTCAAGAGCGCGCACCATACAAGTCGTTTCGTCCATGATGATAACAGCTCCGGAACCCAGCATCGACCCTGCTTTAGCGATAGAATCGTAATCCATGTCCGTATTCATCATAACTTCACCGGGCAGAACCGGCATTGATGATCCTCCCGGAATACAACCTTTCAATTTTCTTCCGCCGCGCATACCCCCTGCCATTTCAAGCAACTTTGCAAAAGGTGTTCCCAACGGTATTTCATAATTCCCAGGTTTATTTACATGACCAGAAACTGAAAAAATCTTAGTACCACCGTTGTTAGGCTTGCCTAAGGCAAGATATTTCTCGCCTCCATTTCGTATAATCCAAGGCACTGATGCAAATGTCTCAGTATTATTGATGGTGGTAGGTTTCCCGTATAAACCAAAATTTGCAGGAAAAGGAGGTTTAAACCGTGGCTGCCCTTTTTTTCCTTCGATGGATTCCAATAAAGCCGTTTCTTCCCCGCATATATAGGCACCATAGCCATGATGATTATAAAGTTGAAAGCTAAACGATGAGCCCAATATGTTATCACCGAGATAACCAGCTGCACGAGCTTCGTCTACCGCTTCTTCCATGCGCTCATAAACAGCCCAAATTTCACCGTGTATATAATTGTAGCCCGCTTTTACACCCATCGCATAGGCCGCGATAATCATGCCCTCAATCAATAAATGAGGGTTATATCGCATGATATCGCGATCCTTGAATGTACCAGGCTCTCCTTCGTCGGAATTACAAACAATATACTTGTCGCCTTGGTACCCTTTGGGCATGAAACTCCACTTCAAACCGGTTGGAAAGCCTGCGCCACCACGACCTCTGAGTGCCGATTTTTTTACTTCTTCGATAACTTGTTCAGGCGGAATATTTTCCGATAAAATTTTCCTAAGTGCAGCATAGCCGTCACGCTTTTCATAATTCTTTAAGCGCCAATTGGTCTGATCTGAAGAATCAACACCATTCATCAGCGTCAGTGGAAACTGATTACTCATTCTTCAGCTCCTCTAGCAATTTATCGACCATTTCATTCGTCATGAAACTGCACATACGTTTATTGTTGACCAGTAAAACCGGCGCATCGCCGCAAGAACCAAAGCATTCGCCTTCTTTCAAAGTGAATTTTCCATCCGCGGTGGTTTGATTAAACTCAATGCCAAGTTTTTTCTTAATGTAATCGGCCGTCTCATTACTGCCGGATAAAGCACAAGGAAGATTGGTACACACTGTAATCTTGTATTTGCCAATCGGTTCCAGATTGTACATATTATAAAACGTTGCGACTTCGTAAACCGCGATAGGCGGCATTTCCAAATATTCCGCAACGAAATTGATCGTTTCATTTGCTAGCCAGCCTTTTTCATCTTGTGCTATGGCCAGCGCAGACATGACCGCCGATTGCTTTCTATCACTCGGATACTTTGCAATTTCTCGATCTATTTTTTTAAGAGAATCAGCACTTAACATCGTTATCTGTCAATTTCACCAAAAACTATATCTTGTGTACCGATGATTGCTACCACATCAGCAATCATGTGCCCTCGTGACATTTCATCCAATGCAGCCAAGTGCGCAAATCCAGGCGCACGTATTTTCATGCGATAAGGTTTATTCGCGCCGTTAGAAACCAAGTAAATTCCAAATTCACCTTTCGGATGTTCAACTGCAGCATAAGTTTCACCAGGTGGCACATGCATGCCTTCGGTAAATAATTTGAAATGATGAATCAATTCCTCCATGTTCTGTTTCATCTTTTCCCGAGGAGGAGGAGCTACTTTATAGTTATCTACGATAACCGGCCCAGGATTTTTACGTAACCAATCGACGCATTGCTTAATGATGCGATTAGATTGGCGAAATTCCTCGATCCGGACTAAATAGCGATCGTAGCAATCACCATTCACGCCCACTGGAATATCAAACTCAACTTGATCATACACTTCATAGGGTTGTTTCTTTCTAAGATCCCATTCTACCCCGGAACCACGTAACATGGGGCCTGTAAATCCCAATGCCATCGCACGTTCCGGTGAAACAACACCAATATCTACCAATCGCTGCTTCCAAATTCGGTTATCGGTCAGCAACGTTTCATATTCATCAACATACCCCGGAAAACGATTGGTGAAATCTTCAATGAAATCCAATAGAGAGCCTTCTCGATTGGAATTACGACGACTCGTCTCGCTGTCGTTATGAATTTTAGAAGGCTGATAACGTGGCATCGTGTCTGGTAAATCACGATACACGCCTCCCGGTCGGTAATAAGCCGCATGCATTCTCGCGCCGGAAACTGCTTCATAACAATCCATTAAATCTTCCCGTTCACGGAAAGCATACAAAAACATTGTCATAGCACCGACGTCAAGCGCATGAGCACCAATCCACAACAAATGATTCAAAATTCGCGTGATTTCGTCGTACATGACACGAATATATTGTGCTCGAATCGGCACTTCGATGCCTAATAGCCTTTCGATAGCCATAACATAGGCATGTTCGTTCACCATCATGGATACATAATCCAAACGGTCCATATAAGGAACGGACTGCAAATATGTTTTATTTTCCGCAAGCTTTTCAGTTGCGCGATGCAATAATCCGATATGCGGATCAGCACGACGTACCACTTCACCATCCAGTTCGAGTACCAGCCTCAATACCCCGTGTGCTGCAGGATGTTGAGGTCCAAAATTCATGGTGTAATTTCGTATTTCAGCCATAGCACTTCAAATAATTAGAATCGATCCACAATAAGCATTTTGTAACTGTCAAAATTCCGTATCTCCATAATGCTCTTCGCGAATCACATGTGGGGTAATTTCACGTGGCTCAATGCTGACCGGTTGATAGATAACTCTTTTTTGTTCAGCGTCATAGCGCATTTCAACATACCCACTGATCGGAAAATCCTTACGGAAAGGATTTCCTACAAAACCATAGTCCGTCAAAATTCTACGTAAATCCGAATGACCGGTAAATATAATGCCATAAAGATCAAATGCCTCGCGTTCAAACCAATTCGCAACCGGCCAGATATCGGTCACCGAATCGATTACCGGTAATTCATTATTTTCCGCTAACACGCGGATGCGCACTCTATGATTAAGTTTCACCGATAGCAAATGATAAATAACCGCAAAGCGCCGGCCTTTAATACCTTGCTTCGCTGATAGCTCATCACCATACGTGGAATAATCTATCCCGCACAAATCAATTAACGTATCAAAGCTTAATTCGGGATGGTCACGTAATATCTTCGCAACTTTGAGAAGATTATTTGCTTCTACAACTATCGTAAGTTCATCACATTGTTTCGGTATGAAAACCAGCTGATCAGCTAAAACTCTGCTTAAATTGTTTTCGAGAATTTCAAGTCGATTATTGGAAGACATACTTCAATCTAACGTGCAATGGTATTGGTACGATGAATTTTGTTTTGTAACTGAATAATGCCGTAAAGCAAAGCCTCCGCAGTAGGCGGACAACCCGGAACATAAATATCGACTGGCACAATACGGTCACATCCACGAACCACCGAATAAGAATAATGATAATACCCTCCCCCATTCGCGCAAGATCCCATTGATATTACCCAGCGCGGCTCAGCCATCTGATCATAAACTTTACGTAACGCAGGTGCCATTTTATTACACAAGGTACCAGCCACAATCATGACATCCGATTGTCTTGGACTTGGACGAAAAACAATACCAAAACGGTCCAAATCATAGCGCGAAGAACCGGTTTCCATCATTTCCACGGCGCAACATGCCAAGCCAAAAGTCATTGGCCACATTGATCCAGTTCTACCCCAATTGATGACTGAATCTAAGCTCGTGGTAATAAAACCTTTTTCAAGTGTTCCTTCAATACTCATCGCATTAATCCCACTCTAATGCACCTTTCATCCATTCGTAAATAAATCCTACAACTAAAATTCCTAAGAAGACCATCATGGCAACGAAACCGAATAAACCGATTTCATCCAGTACCACTGCCCAAGGAAAAAGAAAGGCGATCTCCAAGTCAAATAAAATAAATAAAATAGCAATCAAATAATATCGCACATCGAACTTCATACGCGCATCTTCAAAAGCTTCAAACCCGCATTCATAAGCAGATAGTTTTTCACTATCAGGATTATTCGGAGCGAGAAACCATCCAGCGAGCATGCAACCAGCCCCCACTACGAATCCCACAATCAAAAATAACCAAATAGCAAAATAATCTTCAAGCATTTTTATTTAATTAACACGAAATTGTAAGAAATTTCATTCAAAAAATATTCTGGTGCCGACGGCGAGACTCGAACTCGCACAGCTTTCGCCACCGCCCCCTCAAGACGGCGTGTCTACCAATTCCACCACGTCGGCGGCAAAATTCAGGAGCTTCTCTAATTCCAATAATTCGTTACTTTATAATTTCCAATATATCATCTATACAGCCACGTCAGTTTAATTCGGTATTTGATTGGCTTTAGAATTACTGTCATTATCCGGTGCAACATTAGTATTTTCCGGTTTTATTTTTTTCTCTGCATTATTCGATTCGGTATTCGCTTCATTACTATCCATAACGCTGTTCATGATGCTATCACCCTTAACCTGATTGGTAGACAAATAGGTTAAGCTCATACTTGAAATAAAAAAAAGTGTTGCAACAATAGCCGTTGAACGGCTTAAAAAATTAGCTGATCCACTTGCGCCAAATAAACTCCCAGCAGACCCACTACCAAAAGCGGCTCCCATGTCAGCACCTTTTCCATGCTGCAGCAGTATCAAAACAATCAGCACGATTGCTAGTATCACATGTCCTGTCCAGACCAACATTTCCAAAGCATTTACTCCTAATAAATAATGATTCTAATGACTTGCAGCACGACAAATCGCTACAAAATCATCGGCAACCAATGATGCGCCACCAATCAATCCACCATCGATATCCGGCATCGTAAATAATTCTTTCGCATTATTTGCTTTAACGCTGCCACCGTAAAGAATCGATAAATCTTTGGCGATTTCACTACCTTGATTAGCAATCTTTTTTCTTATAAAAACATGAACATCCTGTGCTTGCTGCGGAGATGCCGTCTTACCGGTGCCAATCGCCCATACAGGTTCATAAGCAATCACCGCTTTAGTGAACGATTCAATGCCCGCTAATTTAATAACCGCATTCAATTGTTCATCAATAATTTTTTCGGTGACTCCACTCTCGCGCTGTTCTAAAGTTTCGCCCACGCATAAAATTGGCGTTATTCCTGCACGTTGTGCCGCCATATATTTTTCCGCAACAATCTCATTCGTTTCACCATAAAGTGCACGTCGTTCAGAATGCCCAACAATCACATAATCACATGCGAAATCATTTAACATTCCTGACGAAACTTCGCCGGTATAAGCGCCTTTATCAAATTGAGATAAGTTTTGTGCCCCCCAATGGATTGACGTACCTCGCAATGTTGTTTGCACCGATGATAAATACGGGTAAGGCACGCAAACGGCAAATTGTGCTTTTGTGTGCAGATCATTAATAGCCGCAACAATTGAATCAAGCAATTGTTTATTCTCAGCCATATTGCCGTGCATTTTCCAATTACCTACCACAAGCTTATTACGCATTTTTGTAATTATAATTTCGTTTTTCTAAAAGTCGTCGATCGTACCTAGGATTCAGTCTTGAGTCAATCAAACTTATGACGTTCGTTATGCAATTTTGATGAATTTTATGTCAGCCAAATCGACCCGTAATGTAATCCTCGGTCTGCTTATTCTTGGGTTTGATAAAAATAGTATCAGTCACCCCAAATTCGATTAACTCTCCCAAATACATATAGGCCGTATAGTCTGACACGCGCGCAGCTTGCTGCATATTATGCGTCACAATCAATATCGTGACTTTATTTTTCAGATCCGTTATTAACTCTTCAATACTAGCAGTTGCGATTGGATCAAGCGCTGAAGTGGGTTCATCGAACAATAATATTTCTGGCTCTGTAGCCAAAGCACGTGCAATGCATAGCCTTTGTTGCTGACCTCCGGAAAGATTAAATGCTAAATCGTTCTGACGATCTTTGACTTCATCCCACAACGCTGAATTTCGTAAGGCCAATTCCACTCGTTCATCAAGAATCGCCCGTTGTTTGATTCCCCGGACCCGTAATCCATACGCAACATTTTCATAAATCGACTTAGGAAAAGGATTCGGTTTTTGAAACACCATGCTGATCCGCATACGTACTTCAATAGGATCAACATTCTGTTCCAGTATATTGACGTCATCCGGATGCAGAATGATCTGTCCATCATAGCGATTGCCCGGATACAGATCATGCATACGATTAAAACACCGAAGAAAAGTCGATTTTCCACAACCCGAAGGGCCTATTAATGCCGTAATCTTTTTGTCATGCAAGGCCATATCAATGTTTTTGAGTGCATGAAATGCTCCGTAGTAAAAATTAAGGTTTTTTACTTCAGATTTATACTTTATCGATATAGAATTTTCTTCTCGTGCAGTTTGCATTTATTATTACCACTTTATAGTTTTTCTCA
Source organism: Nitrosomonas sp. (assembly GCA_044228295.1). Classification (GTDB taxonomy): domain Bacteria; phylum Pseudomonadota; class Gammaproteobacteria; order Burkholderiales; family Nitrosomonadaceae; genus Nitrosomonas. The sequence continues at coordinate 2,862 of JBGAVE010000014.1, read as the reverse complement.
TACGGTAGCGCAGATAAATGGCTAATCCGTTCATCGCTAAAGTCATTACTACTAAAACAAGGCCTGCTGCTGCTGCATTCAATTGAAATGCTTCCTCAGGCCGTGAAACCCAATTAAACATTTGTATCGGCATCACTGTAAAAGGTGCCATTAGCCATTCGAATGACAAAAATGGAAATTCATTCTTTATGGGTGAAGGTGGTAAAAAAGCAATAAATGTTAAAGCACCGATCGTTATAACCGGTGCAGTTTCACCAATAGCACGCGCCAAACCGATAATAATACCCGTTAAAATGCCGGCCGATGAATACGGCAATAAATGGTCAATAACCGTTTGCCATTTGGTTGCGCCTAAAGCATAAGCACCTTCTCGAATGGCAACAGGAATCGATCTAATTGCCTCACGCGTTGCAACGATAACCACAGGCAATATCAAAAGTGCCAAAGCAAGACCCGCCGCTAAAATACTTTGCCCAAAGCCAAGTTGATAGACAAATAACCCCAAAGCCAATAAACCATAAATAATCGAGGGCACACCTGCTAAGTTTGAAATATTAATTTCAATGATTTCGGTTAAAAGATTTTTCGCTGCATACTCTTCAAGATAAACTCCTGCGCCAATACCGAGAGGAACAGCAGATAAGGCTGTAACGATCATGACTAAAGTCGTGCCAACCCAGGCCGACAAAATTCCAGCCATTTCTGGCCGACGCGATGGAAACGATGAAAAAAAATCCCAAGATAATCGTGGCGCACCGTCTATCAACATGTGCGCAAATAATACGATAAACGTTAATACCGCAATCATCAATGCGATAACACCTGCGACGGTAAATGCTAAATCCCATCGACGCTGCTGATTAATGATTTTTCTTATTTCATCTAAGTTATTAATATTGCTCATAGTATTTGAAAGAGTTTCATTGTAGTGATAACTCCATGGATTTTTTAAATCAAATCAATCGAACAATCAAATAGATAAATTCTCGTACTTCGTTAATTTAATAAATTTCCCGATATTTTTTACGTAAAATGTGACCTATAATATTAAAAATAAGCGTTAATATCAGCAATGTCAGTCCTGCAGCAAAAATAGTTTGATATCCAATACTACCGTGCGGTAAATCACCCAGGCTCACTTGCACAATATATGCAGTGATCGTCGCTGCTGGTTCCATCGGATTCCAAGTCAAATTGGGCTGCATTCCCGCAGCAATAGCTACCACCATCGTTTCACCCACAGCACGTGATATTCCCAATATGTAAGCTGCCGCTATCCCTGAAAATGCTGCTGGCATGACAACACGAATAGCTGTTTGAAATCGCGTTGCACCCATCGCGTACGAACCTTCTCTCAGATTCATCGGAACAGCTCGCATAGCATCTTCCGTCATTGAACTCACATACGGAATAATCATGATACCCATTACCAATCCAGCGGACAGTAAACTAAAGCCAGGCAATTCAGGAAAAATGATTTGTAACAGAGGGGTTACGAATAATAGAGCAAAATAGCCATATACGACCGTAGGCACTCCTCCTAGTAACTCAAGAAAAGGTTTCGCCATTTCGCGCACAGTAAACGGTGCAAATTCCGAAAGATAAACCGCGATAATGGTTCCCAGTGGTAATGCCACGAGCAAAGCAATCAAAGAACTCACCACTGTTCCTGATACTAGAGGCAAAATTCCATAGTGTGCATCGTCAAAAAGTGGCGTCCATTGGGTATCCGTAAGAAAGTCCCAAAGCGATACCTGCTGAAAAAATACCCAAGATTCTTTTAACAGCATCGCAATGATCGCAAGCATAATCGCAATCGAAAGCGTTGCAGATAGAAATAAAATAAACTCTATGAATTTTTCGTGCAGATGACGACGAAAACTGAAACCAAGCTTACCAACGTTACTCGCTTCATTGAGTGACTTTTTTGTCACTTTTGAAAATCCTTTTTATTAACCGATAGATTCAATAAAATAAATCTTTTTAAATCTAAAATTTGATATCGATACGGAGAAAAAAACGACACCGATCGAGAACTCAACGATATAGAAAATAACACCATTTTCTATACATTACAATGTATATCCAGATTCAGTTTCCTAAACTAACCTCCAATAAGAATTAAACGAAATAATTTTTATTGGAGGTCAAACTCTATTCTAAACTGTCTCTTAACGACAAAAGAGTCAGATTTTTATTTCTTAACAGGTTCGCTGAAGCCGTTTCCGTTGCTTTCATCGCTATCGCTTTGACCTTCGTCATCGCCGTCGCTGTCTTCATCGTCACCTTCGTCGTCATCGGCTTTAGTAGCGCTTGAGTCGTCAGATGTGCCTTCGGATTCAGATTCGTCTTCTTCTTCATCCTCTTCACCTTCTTCTTCTCCGCCACCGCCGTCTTCTTCTTTCGCCAATACCATCTTACCAGCCGCTAAGCTCGCATTCAAATCGGTCTTGGCAACTTCTTCATGCACCAGGTTCTGATGGCAGTCGATACAAGTTGCTCCTTCCGTTTTTAGCTTCTTATGTGCTTCTTGCGCATCCGCTCCCGGTGGATTCGGGTTCTTATGGCAGTCGCGACAGGTGACGCTGTCCCATTTCTTTAAGTTCATCCGCGCGTCGTGTGCCATGATCAATCGACGTTCGTTAAATTTCTCTAACGTCGAGTAGTCATTTTTCAGTTCTAAGTACAGTTCGCGTGCGCCATCTACCGCGTGGGTGTATAGCGCTAAATGAAAGTTCTTAAATCCTTGTGGGATATGACAGTCTTTACAGGAGGGGTTGACCCCTAATGCACCATAGTGGGTCGAGTCTTTCAGTTCCTTTTGCGTGTAGGTCATCGAGTGACAGCTGGTGCAAAATTCTT
>JBGAVE010000013.1:0-61064 GCA_044228295.1 Nitrosomonas sp. | reverse complement strand
GGGCCATCGTCGGTTGTGCTCACGCGATCATATGGGGTGCCCAGGTTATTATGCGTCCACAGATCAACGACACCATCTCTGCTGTTAAAATCACCCACACCGGTAATTTCGCAGATATTAGCAATCGAAATACTTATCTTCACGCTATTGGCACAGGATGTCGGCTCGATTCCGGCTGCTGTAAGTCTCACAGGCGTGGCGACATTCAAATCGCTCGGCATACCGGGTCCACCACCCACCCAGAATCCAACCACGTTGCCGTTTGAATCTTTTTTCTCTGCCATCGCATCGAATGCTCCGCGGTTCCATAAAAGCTGAAAATTATTTCCATAATTTGTCAGAAAATCAGTCAATAAGCCACCATGCGGCTGGCCATCCACTAAAATAGTTGAATCCTGGCCATTTGGAAATACAACTGATGTCCCAATAACACGGACAGTATCACTGCAGGAGTGACCAATTACGATATGATTGATTGTCCGAGTTCCTTCAGTTTGCGTGGGTACATCTAGGCGGGTATGCGCCAGCACGCTCTGCCCCAAACCCATCAGCATAATGCCAGTCAATGTGCGTGCAAGTAATTTCATTTTGTTCATGATTATATCTATTTCCTAAGATACTAAAAAAGTAATTGTGTAATAGAGACTTAGCTGTATTCATAATTTTGACTATTTAATAATGTTGCTAATACCCTATAAGAAGTATCTTTCTTTCTGGACTAGAAAACAATGTGACAAAATGTCGCACTCATGATTCTGCATCTAAAAATTTAACGATTAAATGAACGGCATGCCATAAAAATAGAGTGTCAATAACAATATTCTTCCCACTTCGTGAATTTATTAGAAACGCACCTAAAATTCCGCCATATTTCAATTCGCTATGGCAAAATCCCAATAACCCCAGATTTTCCATTAGAACGAATTAAGGGGTGAATATTGGGCTAAATTTAACAGGGAGATCAAATTCTTTGGATTGATCCCAAAGGCCATTAATCCATTTCACGACGTTGCATGGCGACAATCAGGTTAATAATCTTTTTTCGGCCTTCATGCGTAATGTAACCAGCCTTGGCAAAGAGTTTATAGCGCAGCGGAGGGTGTGTTGGACATCGGGTTTGCCTGAAATGGCATCACTTCTTAATACTGCCTGGCGAAATAAACTCATCAAATTGTAAGCCAGCATGACTGTCAACAGAGCCGCTTCAGTCGCCCAGAAATCCCTGAGATTAAAGCTCTCTCCATCAAAATCATATTTCAGTTCCTTGATCCGGTTTTCACAGTCAGCACGACCACGATACAAACGTCAAAGCTCGGCTGCAGGTAAATTCATATCTGTGACTAGTGCACTATAACGGTATTGAGCAAAAACTGGGTCATCGGCAAATAAAGACAATGTCTTGCCCTTGGCATCAGGTCGTTCCTCGATTTTTTGCCGGATACCGACCACCCGTCGCGGTTTCTCCCAGCTTGTGGCGCCTGATAATCAAAACCAATCAGCTCTATGTCATCGTCCAGTGCCCACCAGCCTGTTTCTTCTATCAGCGCTCTTTGTAATGGCTGATTAAGGCGCAGAGCAATCAAATAATGTGTCAATCGGCATGTAAAACTTGCCAAACAACCGCATGATTGCTTTGAAATTGGCCATACGTTTGAAACCAAACAGCTTCTTTACACAGGATCATGTCGAGTGACTTCCGTCTGTGCAAAGCGGTTTGCTCCGCACCAGACTCACAGCATGAATTGCAAAAGCAACTGAATGGGTGCGTAACCTCGATTACTGCCAGGTTGCGGCAAAACACAACTTTCCACAGCCGTATTAAATCCAATCCGATCCAGCATTCGCTTCATCAACCCCATGCCGTTATCTCTTTATCGGTAAATCGAAGTTCAAAATCCACGAAGATCCTCCGTAAGAAAAACGTACACGAATTAAACCACTACAACTCACCAAATTATACTTATTCTTAACAACTTATTTTAATGGCTTCCATTAGAAATTCCCCTAATGGAAAATCTGGGGTTAATCTTTCCGCTATCCGCTGCCATTATGGCAGCACCCAAAGAGCGTGGTTTTAAACGCCCGAAGGAATACCGAAAGAAATTCAATTCAAGGCTCTCAAGCATCGGCTACTACTTTTGTAATTTACACAAACGGTGCAGCCCCATTAATATCGACACTGATAAGGTTGGTGTACATGCGCAAGGTTATACAGCAGAAGCTTGGGCGCGCTTAACGGCACTGAAAAATTCGCGATCGGAAAATGTAAATAGACATCGGCTGCATTCTGGAGAGCCACTTAAAGTTTCCTGATTAGAAAGATTGTTCAGCCAAACCCGATTTTTTCTATTATAAGGCGCATACTGACCCAAACAAACCCATCAAAGAGAAACTGCCATGGCCATGAACCGTATCCAATTCCAAGTAGGCTTGTCCTTACCTGCATTCCTTGCGCAGTTTGGCACAGATGAGCAATGCGCTGATGCATTGGAAGAATCCCGATGGCCGCAAGGATTCAGCTGCCCAGGCTGCGGCAACGCGAATTACTACTTGCTTAAGGTAGGAAAACATAAGAACTTCCAATGCAAGTGCTGCCGGTTGCAGACATCTCTGATCGCAGGCACTTTGTTCCAAAGCACCCACTTGGCGCTAAGCATCTGGTTCTTAGCAATTTATCTGATCAGCCAAGCCAAAACCGGCTTGTCGGCACTCGACCTTAAGCGGCAGTTGGGCGTGAGTTACCCCACGGCTTGGCTGATTCAGCAGAAGCTGATGCAGGCGATGGTCGAACGGGATGCCAAGTATACGCTGTGTGGTAATGTCCAGGCGGATGACGCTTACCTTGGCGGAGAATTGGCTGGCGGCAAGGCAGGCCGGGGCTCCGAGAACAAGGTACCTTTTGTGGCGGCGATCTCGCTCAGCGCCGAAGGCCGTCCCCTGTATATTAAAATGGCACCGGTTCCTGGTTTTACGCGCAAAGCGGTTTCCGACTGGGCTAACGCTGACCTCCAGCCAGGTTGTATAGTCACTTCCGATGGATTGGGTTGTTTTGCCGGGGTTACTGATGCTGGCTGCCAGCACCGGGCAATCGTCGCCGACGGTCGCAAACCCAAAGAATTACCAGAGTTCAACTGGATCAACACGGTCTTGGGCAACCTCAAAACCAGCCTGGGTGGCGCTTATCATGCATTCGATTTCGCCAAATACGGAACCCGTTACCTCGGTGCGTTTGTTTACCGTTTCAACTGGCGTTTCCATCTTGAAGCACTCCCTCTACGCCTGTTCGTCGCCGCAGCCACTATCGGGCCTCGCCCGGAACGTTGGCTTCGGCAAGCTGAAGAATCTTTCTAATCAGGTAAAGTTTTACCTGTAGGCGCAAAATTATTAAACTTCTACCTCTTAGTGTTCATGTGATGTTTCACTTTTTTTCATCTCTGCAATCAGATAGTAGGCATTATTCCATGCTACTTGTGTATCTTTAGGTAATGATTCCAAAAATTTGATTTCTACCCAACCTCTATCAGTAGCACCTGTTCTGATTTCAACAGGATTAAATACCCACTCCCTTTCCCCATCTTTCTCGTTTGCTTCTACAACAAAAATGTAAGGTTTGCCATTTTCTACAATAATAGCTTCCTCTGGCAGAGCATTAACTGATGTACTTTCCGTATAGATTTTTCCATGGATATACATACCTGGAATAAGAGAATATTCTTTTTGATCAATCTCGGCATGCACACGAACTACTCTAGGGTTTCGCTCAAAATTTTTTTCAACAGAAAAAATGGTGGCGGATAAGTTTTTATCCTGAACTGATTCCACTGTGAATGATACTTTCTGGCCTTTTTTTACTTTGTGTACATCTTTCTCGAATACCATGAGATCGGCATGTATATAATCATTATTTATAATGCCGAACATTTGTGTCTGAGGATCAACAAATTGTCCTGTCTGGACCAATATTTTCTCAATGTAGCCATCAATAGGACTCACAACTGGTACATATTGAAAAATATTACCATTCTTTATTTGTTTCACGTCAATATTTAATTGCTTTAATTGCGCCTCATAACCTTCTACTTCACCCTTTATAGTCTGATAATCAGCATTTGTTTGCTGATAAGCCTTACCTGAGCCTATTCCCTCGTCGTAAAGCCTTTTCTGACGGCTGTATTCTTTCTCTAGAAATTGCTTCTGGTTATAGGTTCTTATATATGCAGTTTGGAGATTGATTAGATTCGGGTGCGAAAGATAAGCTAATACCTGATCTTTTTTTACTTTTTCTCCTTCAATAACTTTGATTTCAGTGATATTTGCTCCCAAAATAGCTGTAACTATGGCTTTATACTGCGGAAACAATTCCAACCAGCCATTGACATTAACCACACCTGAAAGAGCACGTGTAGGAATAGCATCTACTTTCATGCCTAGACTATTAAATTTCAGTGCTGAAAGGTGTACTGTACCAATCTCTTCCTCGAAATTATGAATATGCGCCTGATCAACTCCAGTGGCAGTCTGGCTTCTCTCTTTTCCCATATTAGGACGCTTGCTCATATAATCAGTTAAGGAAATTGCTGCAAATATCACCGTAAGTCCAAATAAAATCAGAGTAGATATTGATAGGATATTTATCTTCATCCTAATTTCCTTTTATAGTCTAAAGCCTTAGTTTGATGTTTTTAAGAAATATTCCAATTGATAGCGGCTGTCCAAATAATTGCCAAAGGCATTCCACGAGTCGATCTCAATACGTATCGCATCTTTCAAATTTTGCAAGAAGGTTACGTAATCAATATTACCTTCCCGATAAGCAGTAATAGCCCCTGTTTGCTGCTCCCTAGCCATAGGAAGCGCAGAATCCCGGTAGTATTGCCATGAGTTTAGCCATTTGGTGTACTGCTCCCGTATATTTTGGTAAGCCGCACCAAGCTCCAGTTGAACTTGCTGAAGATTCTGATTGGCAATTGTGTGTTCGATTTTTGCAGACTGTGATCTTCCTAGCTCCGGTGCAAAAAATAAAGGTACCTCAATACCAACCTGAAACTGATGAAGCCCAGGCAGACCAGAAATTTCTTGTTTGCCATACTGCACACTTAACTTGGGTAAAAATTGCGAACGTCTCTCTTTAATAGCAGCCTCTGCAACATTAACTTTTTGCTTGGAAACATTGAGTATAGGATGGCTATCTATAGAATCTGTTATTAAATTCAGTGAGCTATCTAATTGACTTGCAGGGATATCTGGAACAGTGAAAAAGGTATCAGTAACAAGCCATAGATTCAGTCGCTGCAGTGCACTTAAATAGTCTCTATAAGCTTGCTCTTTCTGGATCAGTACTTGATTCCCCTGATTCGAGGTTGCTAGGTATTCCAACTTTGATGCAGCTTCAACCTCAAGCCTTATTCTGGCTGCTCGTTCAATATCCATGAAAATTGAGTTCAGTCGTTTGTAAACCTGATAATTATTTTTTGCCGTATAGACCATAGCCCAGGCCCGGCTTACTTCCCGTTCTACTTCTATCACAGACAGGTTAAGCACTTTCTCAGCCAATGTTACCCGCTCTTTTTGTAGCTCCAACTTAGGAATAATACCAAACACATTAATTTGGCTCTGTTTAATACCTACACTCATATAAGTAGTTTCGGGGGTGTACCCTAGCTTTTCTGCCCCGGTGAAGATTGAGGTGCTACCAAGGTCCCAAGCGGTTTTCTTCTGAACTTCTTGGTTTTCTATTTCAAGTCTTGCTGCCTGTATCTTTGGAAAATTTTTTACAGCTAATTCCTTAGCCTGCTCTAGAGTAATTGTTTGAAGACTTTCTAGCGGTGGTGATTGTGCTTTTACCGTAGAGGCAGTGCCAAGAAGGATACTTAGAAGTCCACTACACACAACAATTATCAGTAGCGTATTTGCACTGGGGAGCTTGAGGCTTTGTTTATTATTTTTTTTATTGTTACGACCCTCGACAAAAGCATAAATTACGGGAAGAACAATGAGGGTAAGTAGGGTACCAGAGATCAAGCCGCCAATTACTACGGTCGACAGCGGATGTTGCACTTCAGCGCCTGCCGATACGGATAGTGCCATTGGCAAAAATCCGAGAATATCTGTAGCATCTGTAAGTAAAATAGGTCTGATTCTTTCTTTGGTTGCTTTAAGTATTCGCTCTTCAATATCGGTAATCCCTTCTTCTTTTAAGGAATTGAATCTACTAATTAATATTAAGTCATCAAGCACAGCTACGCCAAATAACACAACAAAACCAACCCCTGCTGAAACACTAAAAGGTATATCTCTTAACCAAAGAGCAAACACTCCGCCTACTGCAGCTAGAGGAATGGCGGTAAAAAGTATGATCGACTGAGAAAACGACTTCAGGGCAAAATACAGCATAACGAAAATCAAAAATATGGTAATTGGTACCACGATGGCTAATCGACTTTTGGCCTTTTGCAGGTTTTCAAACTCTCCACCATATGTAACGTAATAGCCGGGCGGTAAATCTAACTCAGCATCCAATTTTTGTTGGATGTCTTTTACTACGGACTCCATGTCACGTCCTCTGGTGTTCACTCCTACATAAGTTCTACGAAAAGTATTGTCGCGGGATATTTGCATAGGACCTAGTACATAGTTGATTTCGGCTAGTTCCTTAATTGGAATTTGATTACCGTTAGGTAAGTCAATATAAAGATTGCGCAAATCGTCAATGCTTTTCTGGTAAGCTTCATCAAAACGTATGACCATTTCAAAGCGTTTTTCTCCTTCAAGAATCACGCCAGCCACACTTCCGGCAAATGCTGAGCTGATATATTCATTTAATTTATCAATATTCAATCCGTATTGAGCAATTTTTTCTCGGCTATAACGCACAGTCATCTGAGGCATGCCAGAAGTCCTTTCGGGATTTACATCACCCACGCCAGGAACGGTCTGGATGATTTTGGCTATCTCATTTGCTTTTTGCGCCAGCACATCAAGATCATCGCCATATAGCTTCACAGCCACATCTTCTCGGACACCCGTTAATAATTCATTGAAGCGCAACTCAATCGGTTGGCTGAAAACTAGGTTGACTCCTGTTAATTTGCTATCAAGCTTTTCTTTGATTTTCTCAATCAATTCATCTTTTGACTTGGCAGAAGTCCATTTATTTACATCTTTTTCCAGGATAATGAACATATCCGCTATATCCATCGGCATAGGATCCGTGGGAATTTCTGCTACACCAATCCTGGCTAAAGCAATTTTTATTTCCGGGAAATTTTCCAGCAATATGTTTTCTATTTTTATAGAAACATCAATAGCCTCACTGAGGCCACTACCAGGCCTGATAAGTGCCTGCATTGCAATATCGCCTTCATCCAACTGCGGTATAAACTCACCACCTATTCTAAAAAAAGTAAAGACAGCAGCAACCACCAATACAAAAGCCGCAATCATGACAATTACTTGATGCCGTAGTGCACTTATTAACAATGGCAGATAAACACGCTGGAAACCATTTACAATCTTGTCACCGAGATTCTCAAGCGATTTTTCTAACTTTCCAGACCAATTTCTTTTGTTTTTTACTGGTTTTAAAAGTAAGGCTGACATCATAGGAACATATGTCAGGCAAAGTATAATTGCTCCCAACATGGTAAAACCAAAAGTGTAAGCCATGGGATGGAACATTTTCCCTTCTATTCCAGTAAGAAATAGAATTGGAAAAAATACGATTAATATGATTACCTGACCGAAAAATGCGGTATTCATCATAGAGCTTCCAGCTTGAAAAGCTAACTCATCCATGACGTTTTGATCAATGGTGAATTTACCTGACTTAAATTGTTTTTGAATTTCGTATATGGTGCGTTCTACTATGATTACAGCTCCATCAACAATAATCCCAAAATCAATAGCTCCTAAACTTATCAAATTGGCCGATACGTCAAATTGCTTCATTAAAATGGAGGCAAAGAGGAAGGATAAGAGAATAGTACTGGCAGCAATAAAACCGCCCCTGATGCTACCTAGAATTATGACTAATGCAAAAATTACAATGAGCGCACCTTCTGTAAGATTCTCAGTTACTGTGCTGGTAGTTCTTTCTATAAGCATGCTTCTGTCAAGAAAAGGTTTAATCTCCAAGCCTTCTGGTAATGATTGCTGAATATCAACTATGCGCTTTTGTACATTTTGGATTACAGCATTTGAATTAGATCCTCTTAGCATTAAAATCATGCCGCCTACAGCTTCCCGACCATCCTGTGTGAAAGCGCCATAGCGTATTTGATGACCAAAATGTACTTTCTCTGCTACATCTTTGATTAAAATAGGGAGGCCATTCACATTTTTTATGAAAATATTTCGAATATCGTCAAGTGAGCGTACCAGGCCTTCCCCACGGATAAAATTGGCCATGTTATTTTTTTCAATGTAGGCGCCGCCGGTATTGTTATTGTTGCGTCGAAGTGCCTCAAATACTTCAGAGATGGAAATATTGTTAGCATTGAGCTTTTCAGGATTGATAGCTATTTCATATTGTTTTATTTTTCCCCCAAAAGCATTTACTGCTACTACACCTTCTACTAAAGCTAATTGTCGTCTGACGATCCAGTCTTGGACAGTACGCAGCTCAGTCGGAGAGTATCTTGTTTCGAAACCAGGCTTGGGTTGAAGGGTATATTGGTAGATTTCTCCAAGTCCGGTTGTAATTGGTCCCAGAGATGGGCTTCCAAAATTCTCGGGTATTTGTTGCTGCACTACATTAAGTTTTTCCTGTACTAATTGCCGTGGTAGATACGTACCCATAGAGTCTTCAAAGACAATAGTTACTACTGAGAGGCCAAAGCGGGAAATGGAACGTATCTCTGTAACACCTGGTAGGTTAGCCATAGCCAGTTCCACAGGAAAAGTTACAAACCGTTCTATATCTTCGGTAGCCAGAGTTTGGGAAACGGTGATTACCTGAACCTGATTGTTAGTGATATCCGGTACCGTACCAAGATCCACAGTGAACAAGGAATATATTCCGGCGCCTATCAGGGCGATAGTAAGCAAACCTACGACGAGTTTATTGTTTATAGAATAAGAAATTATTCTGTTAATCATATACTTGTATCTACTGGAATAATTGGCCTAGTGCGATAAGCTAACTATCTATCTCGATTGACTAAGACCCTAAGTTGGCATCAACATAGGGGCAAATATAGTGTCTTGTTTGAACTATTCAGAGTTAAATCAAAAAAACCAAAAGATTTTTTGATTTAACTGCTTGAACAGATTGAACTTACACTTTAGTTGTAAGTAATACTCGAGGAGGACGAAGCGGAGAATCTAGAAACGACTCTGGAATATGCAAAGGAATAAAATTAGCTGGAATCTCTTTACCAGTTATAAACTCAGGTACCGGTAGCTTTGTAAAGAAAATAGGTTGATACACTGCACTAAGGCATATGTGTGTTGAAAGATCCAAGTTTTTATCATCAGAAAACTCGACATGCTGATGATCTTCTTGCATGGTTTGTACTTGTAGGATCTGAGCTTGATGATCAAGCTCATGTATAAATATCTCACCATGGAAAGCCCAAGCAACCGCATTTGCCAACAGGCTGACTGATAGCACAAACACTGCAATATTAGTGTTAGGAAATTTATACATAGAACCGCAGTGTAACATACCTGAAGTAAATGTTATTATTTTTTGACCTTAGGAAGTTAAAGCGGATTATTAACCGCCGTTTACACAAAATCCAGGACACCCTCTCTCTACATTAAAATATTATTCTTCGGTTCAATAGGTTCTGGTAAATCGGTTTCACCCAGCATTTCACGAAGATCTATTTCAATAGTACGGCTAAGTGCTGTAATGGGGATATCATTTGCTCCTCCCTGAAAAGGACTTTCACTTGATTCACCTATTTTATCCATAGTGCGAAATATCCACGAAACCAATACACAAAAAGGAATAGTAAACCAAGTAATATGGTGCCCCAGCTTTTCGAATTCCGGTATCATCCCAAAAGGCAGCAGTATAATAAACAGCCAGACAAAATACAGATTAAGCGTTGAAAACTGCCTTGGGTACGGGAAATTTTTAATGCGTTCGCATTTACCCTGATGTTCATATAAATCAGACAAAACTCTCTGCAATTCTATATGATGGAAATTTTCTATTAAGCCTCTGTTCAGTAACTCCTTCAGTTCTTTTGATTGAACGTCAATAACGTGCGTAGCTCGATTCTTCTTGCTTAAAATATATTCTTTATCTGCCGCGGATAAGTAAGGCGTTATATCATCTTCCAATTTCGCCTCATGTTCTGGAACGTTAAAAAACCTTTTGTACTCAATGTTATATTTTTTATTCATTGTTTCCCATTCGCGTGGCTGACGCAATTGGTGACGTAATACCGTAAGCCATGCAATATGGCGATAAATAATTCTGCGGTGAACTATTTCCAGTTCGCTTTCCGATAAAGGTTGCTGTGTATGTTTGTTAGTAATGTATGTTCTCACCATCATTCCCCATGTCCGGCTTGAATTTACTATAGCCCCATAAATCTTCCGAGCTTCCCACAAACGGTCGTAAGTCGCATTATCTTGAAAACCTATTATAATAGCTACTGCTGTACCGATAAGTGCCATGGGCAACCAGGGCAATGCCAACCACTGATAATGAAAAGTTTCATAAATTACTGTTGGAATGGTTGCAATAATAATATAGATACCAATATCGCGTTTTGTCCATACGATGACCTCTTTAAGACCAAAACTCTTTCCTGTGTGCATAAAAACCTCTTTGGGTTATTTAATCTCTGAGGGTTAATTCCCACCCCTTGGGGCGAAAGCTGGCTGAAAGCCAGCAGATTGTAAGTAGCAACAAATACCCCGCTGCTTGCGGCGGGGTGCTTTATTTAATAACATACAAATACTTAGCCGTCCATGAAAACCCGTTTCCTTCAATAATTCAATATCCAAGTTGTGGATACCTTCGAAAAAACTGAATTTCATTTTAATCATCGTAATGATATCTGCCCGGTAATTCTTAAATTATTACGTTTAAACTCGCTTTAGCTTCCTAATGCCCTTGCAAATAAACAAATAATGTGAAACGATTGTAAGCAAAGTGAATTTAACTTATAAAATTTCTGATCGTATGTGGAAATATCCTGCTTATCCTATTACCTTTATGCTAATTATTAGTATTCTGACGAATGGGCTGAGTTTATCTTTCAGAGGGGAAGGGTTTGCTCATGAGCTGGATCATATGCGCCAAGTATTACCTCCTGATCCTGTAACGCATTTGGAATCCCATCGAAACAACGTTTCCAGAGACGGGGCTGATCTTGATGGGGCAATACATGTATGCCTGCATTCAGCAGGGCAATACCAGCCGTACCAGCCGTTTTTCTTTAATTCCTTTCCTCAGATACTGGATCAGATAGCCACAGAAACTTTGATTGTGTTTATTTCTGAAATCATCCCAGAAACAATCCCGGATTTACCCCTCCGTCCTCCCCGAAGCATTTCTTAAGCTAAATTTTTAATGGTGTAGTTTGTGGGTTATTTTCTTTGATCCACAGTATCGCTGAAACAGGTCAATTCAAACTTAGCTTGTGACTTGTCTTGGCACTGAGCTTCACTGCTCAGATAAGGGGCAGGACGGATTCTTTTAATACACTTTTTCTTAGTAACGGAAACAAGAGTGATTCAACTGATCCAGTAATCAGTGAAGAGGAAGCAGATCTTACTTTACATGATGCAGTTAATCTTGCACTGCTTGTAGATAGCTAAACATGAACCAGAAAATCGCAATTGAGTGGTGAGCTTTTGTGGAAACTACGTTGTGGTCCACATCGTGATGCCTTTAACTTAATAGCAAATACCAACATAAGCTCAGCGTAATTACTTGTTCCGAGGAGTAGTGCAATGACCGAAAAGTTAATGTTGGACTTGTCCGTGGCTTTACCGGGCATTCCTGACGAACGTGATGCCTGCGTGGCGCGCCTAGCAGAGCTGTTGCAAGCCGAAGGGGTGGAGCAAGTTCACCTTATTCAGGAAGACAACAGTGCTCGACTTTGCCTGCATTATGATCCTGGGCGACTTAGCGTGAGCCGGGTACGCGAGCTAGCGCAAGCGGCCGGTGCCAGAATTGAGTACCGATTTCATCACGAAAACTTGCGTATTGATGGCATGGACTGCGCTACCTGCGCCACGGTCATCGAGCATGCATTGCAGCGCATGGATGGTGTGTTGGAAGCATCGGTGAGTTATGCTGCGGAACGCTTGCGTCTGGAATTTGACGCCGAAAAGGTTGATCGTGCAGCGATTGTAGGGCGCATCCAGGCACTCGGGTATTCGGTACTGGAAGAAGGCCGCGAGACAGGATGGGTTGCTGAGCATCGCGAACTTATTGTTAGCGGTATTACAGGTCTTCTGTTGCTGGCAGGCTGGCTTGCAGGTCTTGCCGGAACTCCTCGCAGCTTGTCGCTGGGCCTTTTGATGAGCGCATATGCGGCAGGCGGATTCTACACTCTGCGCGACGCCTGGCAGAGTTTGCGCAGCCGACGCTTCGATATCGACATTCTAATGGTCGTTGCAGCCGCCGGAGCCGCAGCACTCGGCGCCTGGGAGGAAGGCGCTCTTTTGCTGTTCTTGTTTAGCCTGGGTCACGCGTTGGAACATATGGCGATGGATCGAGCGCGCAAGGCCATTGAATCGTTGGCAGAGCTTGCTCCTAAAACCGCTATGGTGCAGCGCAATAGCGTGGAGATCGAGGTAGAGGTCGAAGAACTGCTGCGCGGTGACAAGGTGATTGTCAAGCCTGGCCAGCGTATTCCCGCCGATGGACAAGTAGTGTCAGGCAACTCGGTCGTGGACCAATCGGCAGTCACGGGCGAGTCCATGCCGGTGGACAAGCAGCCGGGTGACAAGGTATATGCCGCCACAATCAACGGCGAGGGAGCGCTGATTATTGATGTCACGAAGTTGGCGCGGGAAAGCACCTTGTCGCGTATGATGGAAATGGTGGTCGAAGCGCAAGCACAAAAATCTCCTACACAGCGTTTTACAGACCGTTTTGAGCGCATTTTCGTGCCTTCAGTCTTGGTAGGGGTTGGATTATTGATCATATTTCTGCCGTTATTTGATTTCACTTTTTCTGAAGCTTTCTATCGTGCCATGGCGGTGCTCGTGGCAGCTTCCCCGTGTGCCCTTGCTATCGCGACATCATCAGCTGTGCTGGCTGGTATCGCATGCGCCGCTCGCGGAGGGGTGCTAATAAAAGGTGGTGCTCATCTGGAAAGCTTGGGTACGCTAACAGCCATTGCCTTTGACAAGACGGGCACGTTGACCATCGGCAAGCCTAAGCTGACCGACGTTGTCGCCATCAGCGGAAATGAAGTTGATCTGCTAACCGTGGCTGCTGCCTTGGAAAGCCGCAGTGCTCATCCCCTGGCAAAGGCGGTTGTGGCAGAGGCAGCGGCTCGGGGGCTAAGTTGGCGCGAAGCCGACGAGGTCGAGTCGGTTACGGGAAAAGGTCTGCGAGGCGCAATTGATGGGCAAATAGTGACCATCGGTAATGCCAAGTTATTTGAGGATGAAACTATTCCTAAAGTAATTCAGCAGCAGGTACTGCGCCTTCAGGCAGAAGGAAAAACGATCATGCTCGTTCAGATGAAGGATCAGTTCTTAGGTATCCTGGGTTTGGCCGACACTCCTCGTGAGAGAACACGGGAGGTGCTTGAGCGACTGCACCAACTGGGCATCCGCAAAACCATCATGCTCACCGGAGACAATGAAATCGTGGCCGGTGCCATCGCTCGCGCGGTCGGCCTGGATGAAGTGAGAGCAGGGCTGCTGCCGGAAGACAAGGTCAAGGTCATGGAAGAACTCACGCAACGCTATGGAGAAGCGGCCATGGTCGGTGACGGGGTCAATGATGCACCTGCCATGGCACGCGCAACGGTGGGCATTGCCATGGGTGGTGCTGGCACCGATGTAGCGTTGGAAACCGCGGATGTGGCGTTGATGGCCGATGATCTGAGCAAGCTACCCTTTGCTGTGGCGCTAAGTCGCGCATCCAGGAGCGTTATTCGGCAGAACCTTGGAGTATCACTGGGCATAGTCGCGTTGCTGATACCGGCCACCTTGCTGGGTTGGGCCGGTATCGGCGTGACGGTACTTATACACGAGGGCTCGACCCTACTGGTTGTGATTAACGCATTACGTTTGTTGGCATACAAGCCGTGATTGTGCAGCTATTTATCTGCTTATCTCTGGCGGAGAAATCGACCCTGCTTATTTACTCAAGGAGCAAGCCTCTAAATGAAGACTATAGCTAGTGCCATCGGCGCAGTTGTAATTGTCATACTGCTTGTTACGGGATGCGATGGCGGCTGGCCGCCATTCTTCAACCAGCAAGTCACGGAGAAGAAACCAGTTAAGGTAAATAGTGTGATGCTCGAGCCGGAAATGGCACAAAGGTTCAAGATTGGGCACCCCACGCTGATCGATATCGCCGATAGGTTGGAGGTGCCTAGCCAAATCGCGGTGAACGAACATGGTCTTCTTTTTCATGTCAGCACTTATTTGACTGGGCGCATTATCGATATTCATGCCAGGCTGGGCGATAGGGTTGAGGCTGGTGCTGCGTTGGCGCATATTTCTAGTCCTGAATTGACACAGGCGCAGCTATCCTATTTGAGCGCGTCTTCGCAGGCTAAGCTGGCTGAGAAAGCGGCCGAGCGTGCCCGCAATTTGCTGGGTGCCGACGTGATCGCTCCCGCCGAGATGGAGCGACGTGAATCGGAGTTTCAGATCGCCCGTGCCGAGTTGGAAGCGGCGAGGGATCATTTGCGTTTGCTGGGCGTGGGCAGCGGTATGTTAAAGGACTTAGCAAGGCAGAGCCATATCTTGCCTTCAATTGCCATCAGGGCATCCAGGGGTGGCATTATTATTGAGCGAAATATTACCGTAGGCCAGGTAGTTCAACCTTCTGATCAGCTGTTTAAAGTAGCCGATCTATCCTCTGTCTGGGTGGTGGGTGCTGTGCCGGAGCAAGTGGCGCGCAATGTGAAAACAGGACAACATGTGGAAGTCCGCGTGCCGGCCCTGGGCAATATAAGCTTCGATGGTCTCATAGTTTTTGTCGCTGACATGGTAAATCCGCTCACCCGTACGGTGAAGGTGAAAACTGAGGTGGACAACCCCGAGGGCAAGCTCAAGCCCTCTATGCTAGCTACTATGCACATCAATGATAATCCACATAAAAGTCTGGTGGTGCCGGAAAAGGCGGTGGTACGGGAGGCCAGCCGCGATTACGTATTCCTGGTTCAGGGTGACAATCGTTTCCAGCGGATGCCAGTGGAACTGGGACCAGAAGTCGCCAATATGCGCCCGGTGCTGAAGGGGATTACCATCGAGCAGAAGATTGTCGTAGACGATGTGTTGAAATTAAACAATGAACGTAAGTTCGCCGAACTCCATTAAGGGCGGGATTGCCTATCATGGCTATGCCTGATTTTATCGGCTCATTAGGAACGCTCTTTTGCCGATAGCAACAATGCGACGTAGACGCTGTGCTGGAGCTAGATAGCGCTTAGCAGGAGGCCAGTGAGCTGCTGGCTTGCTAGAACGGAACTCAGGGGACAGCTTAAGTAGCAAAGTATTCAATCTGCTTGTTTAAGCGTTCAGCGAGTGCAGTGCCGGAAACACGGGTGATTACGAGTGCGTTCTTCGCCGGGTTTCTGCTTTTTCTCGTAACGGGAATATCTTATGAAACTGAACAAGACTGGCGCTATCAACAAAAGATTGGACGAGACTCTGGAAAACTTGCGCATCCGGTTTATGTCTTTCTTATTTCCTGAGACATATTTATTTAAATTAACAATCATAAATCACTGCTGTCTCGTTAACGAGAAAATGCTGCGACCCGATTCATGCCTAATTGGTATAATAAGTTTTCGCATAACTTGTTGAACCAGATAGGAGAATCAGGCCATGTCTCATTGTAATACAATCTTTTCCCAAATACTAAAACTTGTGCCGAGACATGAATTTGAGACGCTTGCAAAGCAGCATCATTCAGGTCGTTCTTTCCGTACTGCATCCAGATGGTCCCAATTTGTGACACTTGCAATGGCACAATTGGCAGGCCGAATCAGTTTGCGTGATATCGTGGAAAATGTTTCTGCACAAGCCCATCGTTTTTATCACCTGGGTAGTGCAAAACTGACGCGCTCGAACTTGTCTCGCATTAACGAAGACAAACCCTATGCTTTGTATGAAGCTCTGGCTGGGAAATTGCTAAATCGTTGTCAAGGGATGGCACCCGGTCGCAAGTTTCGTTTTAAGAATCCGCTTTATTCCCTGGATGCATCTACCATAGACCTTTGTCTATCCGTATTTCCATGGGCAAGCTTTCGTTCAACAAAAGGTGCTATCAAGCTTCATGTCGGATTGAATCACGATGGCTATCTTCCTGAGTTTGTCACCATCACAGAAGGTAAGACCAGTGATGTTGAAATGGGCCGCACGCTGACGTTTCCATCGGGCAGCATCGTAGTCGTCGACAGGGGTTACAACGACTATGGTTGGTATAACCAACTGACAGAGAAAGGCGTATTCTTTGTTACACGCCTCAAAGCTAATGCGCAGTACCAGGTGATCAATCGCCAACCGGTTTTGAAGAACAAAGGCTTGACCAGCGATCAAACTATCAGACTTACAAGTATCCCGGCAGCAAAGAAATGTCCGAATCAACTTCGCCGTGTCGGTTATCGGAATATCACTACAGGCAAACATTACATTTTTTTGACCAACAATTTTAAACTCGCTGCCAGAACCATTGCTGATATCTACAAGGCACGCTGGCAAGTGGAATTGTTCTTTAAATGGATCAAGCAAAACCTGAAGATTAAGTCTTTTATTGGAACGAGCAAAAATGCTGTGATGACACAGATCTGGATTGCCATGTGTGTGTACTTGCTTCTGGCTTTCATCAAATTCCAGTCAAAAATGAATAAAACCATGCAGCAGATCTTGCGGTTACTACAGCTCAATTTATTTGAAAAACGCGACTTGATGGCTTTATTGCGAGGTGATCCGCATAACCTGCATCAACCCTCTCATATTCAGATGTCTCTTCTTTGAAAGTTAGCGGGACAGTAGTGTCTTGATTTCTCAAAAATTGAAGCAGGAAAATTTACTGTTGAGAATACCGAGTTTGATTTAGAGAAAGTTTTCCACAATATCGCCAATATACTGGGTGAGAAAGCCCATGCCAAAGGCCTAGAGCTTATTTTTGAGTTTTCGGATGATGTTCCCCGTTTTCTGATCGGTGATCCTTTGCGCATCGGGCAGGTATTACTCAACTATGGTGGGAATGCGATCAAGTTTACCGATCAAGGGGAAATCTCTATTGCGGTTTCGGTACTGGAATCTGAAGGAGATAATGTATTACTACGATTTGAAGTGCGTGATACCGGTATTGGTATGACGGAAGCACAGCAAGCACTTTTGTTCAAAAGCTTTCAGCAAGCGGATATGTCGACAACGCGTAAGTATGGGGGCACAGGGCTTGGCTTGGCAATTAGCAAAAAATTGGCGGAATTGATGGGGGGAAGTGTCGGGGTCAGCAGTGAATACGGGCGTGGCAGTTTATTCTGGTTTACCGTTCGTACAATGACGGCTAGTAGTGTTAGCAGTGAGCGATTCTTGCATCCCGATCTTCGGAATATGCGCGTATTGGTGGTCGACGATAACGAAAGTGCGCGTATCGTGTTGAATGATATATTGACATCGCTGACTTTCAACGTAACCACGGTAAGTTCTGGAAAAGAAGCGTTAGATGAGCTGCGTTCAGCCGATATGTCTGGAAAACCCTACCACTTGGCTTATCTAGATTGGCGTATGCCAGAAATGGATGGACTGCAAACAGCCGAACGGATCAATGATTTGACTCTTTCGCAACCACCCAACATGCTGATACTCACTGCCTATGATCGGGAGGAAATTCGTATTCGGGCATTACAGCTTGGAATCAAAGAAATATTGACCAAACCGATTACACCGTCAACTATCTTTGACGCTACGATCAGTGTCATCAATACGAAATTAAAAGCGGGTGGAAAAAGTATTATGGCGCTGCCAACCATTGAAATCGCTACTGAGACCGATCTGGCCGCGACATTTTCAGGTCAGCGAATTTTACTCGTTGAAGACAATGAAGATAATCAGGAAGTTGTATTAGGACTTTTGGCGGAAACCGGATTACATATCGATATTGCAGAAAATGGTCAAATCGCCTTAGAAAAAATTAGTCGAACGGAATATGCGTTGGTTTTCATGGATATGCAAATGCCGGTTATGGGGGGATTAGAAGCGACTCGACGAATTCGCGATAATCCTGATTTTCCATCCATACCGATCATTGCGATGACGGCGAATGCAATGCAGAAAGACCAAGATGACTGCCTTGAAGCTGGCATGAATGATTTTATGACTAAACCGATTGATCCCAATCAATTGTTACAAACGCTTAAACGTTGGTTGCCTTCTCATTTTGAAGCGGGTTTGGATAATCTGGAGGCGCAAATTGATCATTCTCCGGAAACTCCTGAGAAAGACAATCCAATTATCAATACCAAGCAAGGATTAAAACGAACGCTCGGCAATCAAGAAGCTTACTTTTCATTATTACGTAAATTCATCAATAAACAAGCCGATGTTCCGCTGCGAATCAAAACAGCCATTGGAATGAATAACCTTCAGGAAGCAGAGTTGATTGCGCACACGCTCAAAGGTGTTGCCGGTAATATTGGTGCGTCCGAAGTTCAACGCACAGCGGAAATTCTCGAAAGCGCATTACGCGAAGGACAAAAACGTAATGTGCTTATTAAATCGCTCGATATGCTTTCTACATCGTTAAAAAATGCTATTGAAGCAATTTCAGCGATGCTTCCCAACGATTCAGAGGGATTCGATGACAAAGCCCTCAACGATTCTGCATCAATTGAAGTATCCGTCGTGGATCGTGCTAAACAGTTTACAACGTGTACTACTCTGAAAGATTTACTTAGAAATGGCGATACTGCTGCGGTCGATTTCATGATCGCCAATAAAGAAATCCTGAAGGCAGCAGTTCAAGATCAATTTTTAGCACTGCAAACACGAATAAACGAATTTGACTTTGATGGGGCTGTTGCTATCCTTGATTCTGTGACAAAGAACAATGATACTGACAACAATAACAACGATAATAATCCTGTGATGTAAAGTCATGGAGAAACAACATGAACATAGAAGTTTTCGAACGTCCTACAGTACTTGTAGTTGATGATTCGGTCGATAGTTTGTCTCTATTGTCAACCATTCTCAAAGAATCCTACCGAGTAAAAATAGCTAACGGCGGTTTAAAAGCACTTGACATACTCTCGGGTACCGAGCTGCCTGATCTCATTCTGCTCGATATCATGATGCCCGATGTGGATGGTTACGAAGTATGCAACAGGCTGAAAAATGAACCGAGATTGAAAGATATCCCAATTATTTTTCTCACAGCAAAAACAGATATCGAAGATGAAGAGAAGGGACTTGAGTTAGGCGCTGTCGACTATATTACAAAACCGATTAGCCCTCCTATTGTTCGAGCACGTGTGAAAGCGCAGTTACAATTGAAGGCTGCGGCTGATTTTCTGCGCGATAAAAATACCTATCTCGAAGAAATCGTTGAGAAACGTACACTCGAAGTCAGTGCCATTAAAGAAGTTATGTTATTTGGATTAGCATCGCTTGCGGAGACACGTGACAATGAAACAGGGAACCATATTCGCCGTACGCAACACTATATCAAAGTACTTGCGGAACGATTGCGTGATCACCCACGTTTCCGATCGTTTATTTCCGATCATACAATTGCGCTGATGTACAGGTCAGCTCCGCTCCACGACATTGGAAAAGTAGGCATTCCCGATGGCATTCTGTTGAAACCAGGCAGATTTACTCCAACAGAATATGAAATCATGAAAGCGCATACGACACTGGGAAAGGAAGCCATTGAAAAAGCGGAAAGCAAGCTCGGTTTCAAAGTCGATTTTCTAAAAATTGCTAAAGAGATCGCTTATTCCCATCATGAAAAATGGGATGGCACCGGTTATCCTCAACAACTAGTCGGCGATGAAATTCCGATCGCCGCTCGGCTGATGTCTATTGCCGATGTTTATGATGCGTTGATTAATCGCCGTGTTTACAAGAGTCCTATTGCGCATAAACGTGCGGTCGAAATTATTGAATCGGGTAAAGGGACTTTTTTTGATCCCGATATAACGGATACCTTTTTGGCAATGACGGAAGAGTTTAAAGCGATCGCCGACAAATTTACCGATGGAGCATAATTTAACTGTGTAATTTGTGAGTACGTCATACACGTAGTTAAAAGATACTCACGATTTGTACTCCAAATTAGAATGCTATCCCATGTTCATATGATTGACTACGGATAGCTAGAAGGTGCGTATTTACAAGTGGTTAGAGATGTTGTTATTGACGGAGGGAATCGAACCTTGGTCTCTTTGTGAGATATCAAGCATTTAGTGTTTTCCTCTGCTATTTTTGTGTCATTTCATTGCATTTTCTTGAGTTTAGGAGAAACAAATTACTAATGCAGTTAAGTCTAAACTCATTTATAAAGACTATCAAGAGACTATTGAATTTAATCAAGTGGTTGTTGATAGTAGAAGTTATCAATAGTTGATTTTTAAAAAAATAAAATTGTATCTTCAGTAGTGGAAGTGGGAAAAGTTTTTTAAAATAGGAGTTTATATTTGGCTCGATTATGCAAATCTTAAATATTTTTATAAACAGATACTTAATCCTGATAAACTTATTACACAAATTAAAGTGACATATAGAATATGTTACATATTACTTAATAGCTTACGTCATATTAAAAATAAAAATTATGTGCCATAAAACATCTGATGTTTTTGGGGTTAAGAGCAAACTGATAGCAACATATATTGAACGAGAGTCCGTTGATTCTAAGTTCAAATCAGCCCTTAAAGATGGAAATGAGGTGATAGTCTACGGTTCATCTAAGCAAGGCAAAACATCACTTATTCTCAAGCATTTAAATGAAAACGAGTATGTCAGAGTTGAGTGCTTACCACAAACACAGCCAATTGATATATATAGATCAGTAATAAGACAGCTCAATATAAAATTTATAGAATCAGAAACTATTGATAATAGTTATGAACATGAGGGGAAAATTAGTGTTGGTGTTAAGATAAAAATTCCATTATTTGGTGCTACGGAAACCGATGCAGAGCATCTGGATAAAAAGATAAGCAAAGCAAGTGTGAAGGAAACCTATGTCGAATATAATTTAGCTCTAGCGCAAGATATTTCAGAACTGTTAAAGAATTATAATATTGTAAAATATATTGTTCTTGAAAATTTTCATTATTTAGAACTTGACGTTCAGGAAGCGCTTGCATATGACCTTCGAGTGTTTCAGGATCATCATATAATTTTTGTTATTTTAGGAATATGGCGAGAAGCCAATCGACTAATACAATTTAATGGCGACCTATTAGACAGGATTACTGAAGTACCAGTTGAGCCTTGGGAGACCAGTGATTTTCAAAAAGTAATCCAAAAAGGTTCTGAGATGTTAAACGTTGATTTCTCACAAGTAGAGAATCAATTGATTAGTGCTTCCTTTGATAGCATCGGTGTTGTGCAAGAAATCTGTAAGTATTGCTGTATTGCTGCTAACGTTAATCAAGCAAGTAATAAAACGGTAACAATTAGTCAGGAAAATTTAGATTCGGCATTAAGGAAAAAGGCTGATGAATATGGTGTTCGTCATATAAGAAATTTTGAAGCATTCGTTGATATTGCCCGTAAAACCAGCAATCAAAGCGGTAAACCATCGTTGGCTTTTCCTTACTATTTCATTAAACTATTACTTACTCATAACTTTAAAGAAATTGAGAGAGGGTTATCAAGGTCAACTTTATTGGAAGAAATTAGAAAAATTCATCATAGACCAGACGATGTAAGATCTGGAGATTTAGGAGCTTTTCTTCATAACATTACGCAGCATCAAATTAACAAAAAAATTCAACCCCCCTTCGTGGATTACGATAGAAGCGGTAAGATGTTAAAAATAATTGACTCTTCGCTGTATTTTTTTCTTAAGCATTGTGATCGTGAATCAATACTGAGTGATATTCAGATTCCAATAAATGAAGGATCATAAAAATTGAACGAATATATAAGCAGGCGTTGCTTAATCAATTACTCAGCAGGAATGCAAAATTCTTGATGTAGTTTCCGGATCATTTTTAGTGTTTTAATAGGGGCTGCGATTGAGGGCTTCATAAAGGCGATTGTTTTTCCCAATCATCGGTTTCAGGTATTTAACCGTTAGATCTTTTGTTTCATTTCAAACTTAATGACTTCGACAAGATCGGGTAGGTCGAGCGGAAAATGTTTGTGTTCGTAAGCTTCAACCAGTGTCACCAGAACATCCAGTTTTTCACCTTCCGGTGTGTTGGGTTCAGCCGTCATTAGTGTTTCAACTTCTTTTAATGCCGCATGGTAATCGGTATCGATTTTGATAGGCTTTATGTTCATGTCAGATTATTTTCAGAATTATATATTTAGTGCATGCCTGTACCATCCTAACGTAGGCTAATTGCATCAACAAAGTTGGTTCGTTCTACCAGAATGTCTACAAAGCAATAATCTTCATAGACAGAATAATAATCCTATTCCAGAGTCTGACAACTATCCTGACAAAAGAATCCGATTTAACCTTCGATTGTAGTTTTATGCTAATGAGTAATACTATTTTACGGACGCTCCCTCAGGAATTGAGGGAGCGTGTGGTCTATCTCAACATTCAAATGAATGTCGTCGCCTATTATTTACTTTCTTCCGGGCGATGGTTAGATGTCTGTGGCTTAAAACAAAATTCGCTCGCAAGACCTGGGTTTCTTTTACTGTATTTCACAGTATCTAACTACGGAAGCAGACAAAAATTTCATGGTATCTACCTCCATTTCAAAATATCGCTTAAAACAATTACTCTGTCAATTGATTTTTGAAGTAAATATTTAATGTGAATTAATTGAGTCTGAAGAAATAACAAATATTAAGAGATAAAAAATTAACCTTAAATAAAAAAACTAACCTTGACAGTTTATTTTTGCGGAATCCACCGCCCATAAACTTTGATGATCATTCCCCAGTCTTTGTGTCCCATTTGTTGGGCGACCCACATGGGATTTTCACCTCTTGAGAGTAGGGTGGAAGCGAAGGTGTGGCGGGTTTGATAGGGATTGCGGTATTTTATATTGGCTCTTTTGAGTGCTGGAATCCAAACGGTTTTACGAATGGCTTGATCGTCTTTCCACGGTTGGTTATAGCGTGGGTCATCAAAAACGGTATCTTCTGGGCTTTTAGTGGTGGTTTGTTGATTGAGTAACGCTTCTCTGGCTCGGGGTTGCAATGTAATGGTGCGTTCGCCCGATTTGGTTTTTGTGCCTTTTAGGTAGTTTCGTACTTTTGCAACTCTGACGTGAATGCAGTTTTTTTCCAGATCGACATCTTGCCAACGTAGTGCAATCAGTTCGGAAGTTCTGAGTCCTGTCCAGAATGCGAACTGAATCAGATTTTTTTCTTGTCCTGCCAGTTCATTGAGAATTCTGGTGACTTCGTCCGGTGTAAACGGTTGTGGTTCACGGGTTTCAAGCGGAAGATTTTTGACTCGTGTCAGTGGGTTTTTGTCGATGATTTCATCATGAAACATTTCGTCATAAAACTGACGCAGTGGAATCAAAAGATTGTTTTTGCGTTTGTTGGAACAGGGAAGATCGGCTAACCATTCTTTAACTTTGAGCGCAGTGAGTTCACTAATCGTCAAATCGCTAAATGTTGGGATCAAATGGTAATAAATGGCGCTTGTGTAATCGCGTAACGTGCTTTGTTGGCAGCGGGATTGTGCGCGTTGAAGCCAATCTTTCAAACCCTCGGCAATGGTATATCGATCTGGGCGGGTTTTGCGCAGTTGCTTGGCTTTCTTGCTAAATGGGAAGTGCTTGAGATAATCGAATGTGTCGGTGCTGATCTCATACAAAATATGATCACGTTTCTTTTTGAGTTCTTTTATTGCCGTTTTTGTCGGCGGAATGCGGATGGTTTCGCGGCAACGCATACCCTGAAAGGTAAATGCGATCTGTACGCTATTGCCGCGAATGGTTAAACCTCTGCACCCTGCATCCATAAGTACGCTGCTTTTGTTTTGATGAATATTCTGCCGTTTGGTGCTTTTACCCAATGAATGTTTTCGCTCCATTGTCCTTTCTTAATGTATTGCCGGATGGCTTCTTCAGTCAAACCCGTGAGTTCGGCAAATTTCTTAATGGTTACCAGCATGTGTTCGGAGTGAGTCATTTTATTTTCCCTCCTCAGCATGACCGGCAATATGTTTGGCTACTTGCTTTTCTACTTCCGCTTGGTTGTCGATTAGCCCCTTATCTGCCACTTTTCGTTTGCCCATCACTACCGCCCAGAAGCTGCCGAGTTTTTTAGTGATGGCATAGCCGACGCTTTTTGCTTCGCTATACTGTGTTTCTTCTGGGCAAACATCTTGGAACTTGAGGCCTAAGATTTTTTCATAACGACGATAGGTCATCGGGTTATGCAGTATCTTTAATACGCGCCAACCAAAATATTGACCCATGATTAAAGCGCCTAAAGCGCTTTCAAGGGTGGTTCCAACACCTTTAAATTCCTTGATGTTCTTTAAGATAGTTTGCTCTTGTTCCTCGCTTAGATTGAGATCGAATAGTTTTCTCTGATTGTTTTTCATAATAAATAGTGTCCATAAAAGTTAATACTGATTTCTATAGTACACTACTTATTATCAAAACCTATAGTACATGTGTCCTGTTTAATCTAAAATCACCACCTGATCGTAAAACTCCTCTTTGGTAAATTGACGCATTTCGCCATAAAACTTGATGACGACTTCGATCTGATCATTCAGCGTCAGCACTCCGCAAATATGGCCCAGTTGGGTGATGCTTGGCTTTTGGCCAGGCTTGGGAGAATCTTTTTTTAACATCGCAACCCGATAGATTAAAGAAACAGCTTCATCTAATTGAAATTCATTCATTGTGATTTTTCTTTGCTTATTTTTAGTGTTGAGTTGTGCAGTCATCGAAACTCCATGAAGGTAAAAAAGGGTTTGGTACAGTTATTGATACAGGTCCAAGGGAAACAGCTCCGGCGTGACATTGCGTGCGCTCGGCTGGCGCCTCGCTCCTTAATGTCACGTCCTCGCTGTCGACTTTTAAAACCCTCCAAACATGTTTGCGAGTGCTATAGCTCACTCCCTTCCAAACAATCCCTGCAACCCGAGACGACGCTGTTTCACCATAGCGGTTGAAGGCGGGTGAATAAGTTTCTCCGGTCATGGGGTTAAGTTGTTTTGCTTTGTCGTAAAACGGTTTGATGGCTTGCTGGTTGTGCGGAGTTTCTGGATTGCCCATCGCCAGCATAAACGCCGCCCAATCGCTGGCAGTTGCCGATTGACGAATGGTTTCGAGTTCCGGATCGTCAGCTTTGTCGAGTTTTCTTAATTGACGCCAGACGGTGACACTCGGGCCGCCAATTTGTTGGAATTGGCGAATGCCCCAGGTATTGGCCCAGGCGGTAATGCGTTCGGCTGCTTGTGCTGCATCATTGCCATACAAATCTTGGTCCAACGCAAAGCCGTCAATGTTTTTGGAAATGTACTTGGCAATATAACCGGCTGCCGTGCCTTTTGCTGGATCGATTGCCTCGACTTTAAAGCGGTGTTCTTGTGCGCCGGATTCATTGCCACTATCCAAAAGGGCATAATGGCGCATGACTTTCCTCACGGTTTCACGGTGTTTTTCCGGCATGAATAATAATAAGTGCCAATGCGGGGTGCCATCATGATGCGGTTCAACGACGCGGAAGCCATAGGGTTGAATATCCAGACGATGTAATTCAGCGCGAATCAGTGACCAGTTATGGACAAGGTATTGATGCGCTTGTAAGACGCTGGTACCGTCATAGCGTGGATTGGATGCGCCATGATGTAAACAAGCATGCATACGCGAAGGGGTGGTGACCGTATAGAATTCACCCACATGACCCAGATGATCGGCAACCATTTCAAAACCTCGGATGCGTGTCATTAATTCGGCACGGCGAATCGCTGGGTTGGATACTGAACGATCGGCTAGGTTCTGCAGGGAAAAAAGCTCGCCATTTTCGTTACCTACAAAGGTCGTCGCGAGATACTCACGGGTTCGTTCCTTTTGTTTGCGATTAACATGGATGGTGTAGTCGCTGGCATAGATGCCACGCAGGCGGCTGACCAACGCGATGTTTCTGGAAATCGTTTCAATCTTGCGTTGGCGCAATATTTTGATACGGCGAAACCACCAGTGATGACAGCACATGCGCTTTAGAGCGGGTTCGAGGTTATCGCTTTTGATCGATGGCCGTTTGATTTGATAGTGATCGACAATGCGCAAGCATGCGTGATAGGCCTCAGAAAGCGATACAGTACGAGCACAGGCTGTATGGCACTTTTCAGCAAAGCGTCTTGCAGCTTTCAGCAATTCATCATTTTCAGCGCAGAGATTTAAATCTTCGATGCGAAGCTGAAAATAAATGTTTTGTAGTTCGTGGTTGGCTTGATCAAAGTCGAAGCGTTCAGCAGTTTTTGCGTAATGGTTTGCTAAATCGCCGGCAATCGGGAAGAGTTCTGTGAAAATATGCCGCCGCATGCGTTGGCAATTTTCTGTGCCGTATGACTCCGTGCGATTATCGGCATAAACAACTTGTGGCAAATTTGTGTCATTTTTGTGCCACAACCGAGACTTTTGCAGACCAACCGAGACCGATCGGTCATTTTGATAGAAACCACTAACACCCTGATTAATATGGGTCTTAGTTGGTCTTGAGTGGTCTGGGTTAGACCACTTTTTGGTGGAGACGGCGGGAATCGAACCCGCGTCCGCAAGTCCTCTACAGACAGTTCTACATACTTAGCCATATTATTTAGTTTGACGTTGCAACCGCCAACTGGCAGGCTGTTGCAAAGCGAGTCACCTATTTTTTAACGCTCTACAAAGTGACGCTGTCGAACGCGATCCTCGTTAATGACTCTGCTGTCTGTTGCCAGACCCAGCGTTAAGGCCCACTGGTGCAGAGGCTAGCCGAATTAAGCGGCTAAAGCGTAGTTTTCGTCGTTTGCGACTATTGTTTTCAGATGGATTTGCGAGGTAATCTGATCCTCGGTATGCCCTGCGCTGCTTTGCTACCCACGTCGAAACCAGATCGTCCCCGGTATTCGTTTTGGTGCTCATCAGATATGCATAAAACTTAAAAGTTCAAGCTTTATCGTTAAGTATTCTAGCAGATTTAGAAGGAATCTTAATTATAGATATCGGAGTAATTCGTGAGGGTGATCAATCAAATGCTTGGTGCCCCACTTTTCTGGAGGTTCACTGTTTCCAAGATAACCGTAGCGAGCGACGATGGGAAGCATGCCTGCGGCTAGGCTGGCCTGAACATCGCGCATATCGTCGCCTAAGTAAATGCATTCTTGTGGAAGGTTATTTATTTGATGGCTGGCTTTTAACAAGGATTCGGGGTGCGGTTTGGTGTGGTTGACTTCATCGCCACAAACGACGCAGGCTGTTTGCTGCTCGAGCCCTAATAGTTGTAGCAGAGGTCGTGTAAAGCGTGCGGGCTTGTTGGTGACAATGCCCCAAGGCAGGCCGCGTAGTTTTAGTTGTTCGAGCAATTCACTGACACCCTGAAATAATTGCGTATCATGGCACAGTCGTTGGGTATAAAAATCGAGGAATTCATCACGCATTTGCTCGTAGCCTTGATCACCAGGCTTGATATTAAACCCCAGTGCAAGAAGTCCACGTGATCCGGCGGAAGCAACTGGACGAATTTGCTCAATCGGTAATTCAGGTAACCCGCGTATGATTCGTTGCCGGTTGAGCGCATGACCAAGATCGGGAGCGGTATCCGCCAATGTACCATCAAAGTCAAACAAAACAGCCTTGATCATGAAAGTACAGATATCGAGATGGTGGCAGAACAGGCGTTAGCTACGGTAAGCCATGATGTAATTAACGTCGGTATCATTTTCTAACAAATAAATTTTACTAATGGGATTGTACGTCATGCCAATCAGCTTTCCATCGGTCAAATTGGTATGACGCGCCATACGTGCAAGTTCCGACGGTCTGATGAATTTTGAGTAATCGTGCGTGCCGCGAGGTAGCAGATTTAATAAATATTCTGCACCGATGATGGCAAATAAATACGATTTCGGGTTGCGATTGATCGTGGAAAAGAAAACCCAACCGCCTGGTTTGACAAGCTGCGCACAAGAACGAACGACGCTCATTGGATCAGGAACGTGTTCTAGCATTTCCATGCAAGTCACTACATCGAAGTGCTGCGGTTGTTCCTTTGCTAAGGATTCTACAGAAATTTTGCGGTATTCGATTTGATAGCCGCTTTCCAGCAAGTGAAGTTTTGCGACTTTCAGCGCTTTTTCGCCCAAATCAATACCAGTGACGTGCGCTCCTTTCGATGCCATGCCTTCCGATAAAATACCGCCGCCACATCCGACATCCAGTACTTTTTTTCCAGACAACTCCACTAATTCGTCAATGTAGTTGAGGCGCAGTGGATTAATTTCATGGAGTGGTTTGAATTCACTATTGGGATCCCACCAGCGGTGTGCGAGTTGGCTGAATTTTTCCAGCTCTATTGGATCTGCATTAATACCATCATTATTCTGATTCATAGAATTAGGTCCTAACAATTAATGTTTGAGCGTTGTGGCAATGCGTTCTTGCCAGAAATTGGCACGATACTGTAATTCTTGCGAATTCAATGTCATCAATTGTTTGTTGTTGAGTAATATTTTTCCATTGACCCATACGTGGCTGACATGCTCGCGATCGGCAACATACACTAAATGAGAAACTGGATCGTAACAAGGCTGAAGATCGAAATGGGAAAAATCAATCGCAGTGATATCGGCCGATTTTCCAATGGACAGCGATCCGATAGTTTTTTCCAGCCCCAATGCTTTTGCGCTATTGAGCGTCGCCATTTTGAGAAATTGATGCGCAGACAAAATACCTGCTTTTTCGCTGTTAAGCTTTGTCAACAAGGCGGCTTGTCGCATTTCTGACAGTATATCGAGGCGATTATTGCTGGCTGCGCTATCTGTACCAATACCGACATTAATACCTTGCTCTAAAAGTGCTTGGATCGGCGCAATGCCATTCGCAAGTTTTAGATTGGATGAAGGGCAATGCGCTACGCTGCATCCGTGTTGACTTATCAGCTTAATTTCGTAATCGGTCAAGTGTACCATATGCACTGCAATCAGATCTGGCCCTAATAGATCCAGTTGATGCAGGCGTTCGATAGGTCTGATGCCTGTTGATTCCAAATTCATTTGTATCTCAGAAGTGCTTTCATGGATGTGCATATGAATCGGAACATTGATTTGTTCAGCGTAAGTCAGGATATTCCTAAGGGTACTGTCGCTAACGGTATAAGGCGCGTGTGGAGCTAAGCAGAAAGAAAGCAAAGGGTGGTGTTGATAGCGATCACGGGCTTTTAATCCTTTTGCTAGATAATCTTCACAGTCATTCGCATACGTGGTAGGTGAATCGATAACGACCATTCCAATTGCGGCACGCATCCCAGAGTTAATAACGGCTTCAGCACAGGAATCTGGGAAAAAGTACATATCATTGAAGCAGGTAATGCCACCCGCTATCATTTCGGCGCAAGCGAGCTGGGTGCCATCGAAAACAAATTGCGGATTGATGAATTGATGTTCAGTCGGCCATATACGCTTGTTTAACCATTCCATTAATGGCAGATCGTCGGCTATGCCACGCATCAGCGTCATAGCGGCATGCGTGTGCAAATTGATCAATCCAGGGATAAGTGCATGCTGGTCAAGCGAAATAATTTCTTGTGCGTGATAACGCGATCTTGTTGTTGAAAGTGGCAGAATATCTACAATGATACCTTTGTTAATGACGATTGCATGCTGATCTAACACTACTTCGTAAGGATCAACAGGAATAATCCATTTTGCTTCGATAATGGTATCAACGATAATTCTGGAATGATTCATTGGGAATGACAGTAAATAAAAAACCCTGCATCAGCAGGGTTTTTTATAACGAGTGACCGTTTTATTGTTGCATGCCAATCGTTTCGATTTCAACGCGGCGATCAGGTGCCAAGCATTGTTTCAGCTCTTTGCTAACTCTAATGCCGTTACAGGTATTGCCGGTGACTGGATCAGCTTCACCTTTGCCATCAATAGAAATTTTCTCTGCACTGATTCCTCTGGATACCAAGTGCGCTTTAACGGCTTGCGCACGTCTAAAAGATAAGCGTTTGTTGTAATCATCTGAACCAATCCGGTCTGCATATCCATCAACATGAATGCGATCGTATGAGACAGTTTGAATGCCGCTAGCAAATTCATCGAGTGAACGAATTCCTTCAGCTTTCAGTGTAGCTTTGTCAAAATCAAACAAAGCATCTGCTGAAAAAGTAACTTTTTTAGATACAGGCGCAGGCGCTGGAGGAGCTGCAGCGACTTCAACTTTCTTGAATAGCTCTGGATCACATTCTGGGATAGCCATTGCCGGTGTCCAGTAACCAGTGCGCCAGCATAAACCGGTAGTGTTTCTTGCAACTATGCCACGATCATCAACCGCATAAGCTTCTATTTTATTAACTAGCGGTTTTTCATCATCAACGCCCGATTGCATTGCCGCGTGTGCTGTTATAGTGCCTGAAAGTACAATTGGTACAAAAACTGCGCCAATAAGCGATTTTGAGATAGACATTTTCTTCATGCTATTGTCCTTTAAATAAAAACTACGATTCTAAAATTACTATTAATGTGTACGAAAAGCTGCACCAAGTACTGTAATGTCAACCCCATTGTACTACTTCAGGTTTTTTCATTGGTTAATTATACGATAATTTGTTGTTTTTTCTAATCACTGTGTTGCTATATTGCAACACTCTTTGGTGTATTTCTCGTGCTATTCATCAAATTACGTGCTTTTATCCACCAAAATAAAAATACTTATTCCGTTTTACGCTCAGACTGAAAGTGAGATAATTAATTACATATTAATTTAAATTTCATTACATTCCCAGATTTTATGATTAATTTTTGTTAAGTACTTTGTGAAAGTAGGCTAAAACACATGCCAGAGCTTCCTGAAGTTGAAGTAACTCGACTTGGCATTGCTCCATACTTAGAAGGGCAATCGATTGCGAATGTGGTGATCAGAAATGCGCGATTACGATGGCCGATACCGGATGAACTTCCTTCGATTTTATCTCATGCAACAATTCGTAATGTTACGAGGCGGGCGAAATTTTTATTATTAGATTGTGGTAGAGGAACATTGTTGATTCA
Organism: Nitrosomonas sp.; assembly: GCA_044228295.1. Classification (GTDB taxonomy): domain Bacteria; phylum Pseudomonadota; class Gammaproteobacteria; order Burkholderiales; family Nitrosomonadaceae; genus Nitrosomonas. The sequence continues at coordinate 29,530 of JBGAVE010000013.1, read as the reverse complement.
CTTGGGAATGTCCGGAAGCTTGAGGATCCTACAGGGTAGAAAAACTGCTGTTGTAGATTTACCTCAGAGACATGATCATTTTGATATCGTATTGCAGGATCACACCGTTTTGAGATTACGAGATCCACGTCGTTTTGGAGCAGTACTTTGGCATACTGGAGATATTTTGCGACATCCATTGTTAGTGAATTTGGGACCAGAACCATTGACTGAAAGCTTTAATGCGAATTATATATTTCAGAAAACTCGGCAGTGTCATGTCAGTATAAAGCAGATATTAATGAATAATCAGGTGGTTGTGGGGGTTGGAAATATTTATGCGAATGAAGCATTGTTTCTGGGAGGGATTAATCCCAAAATAGCCGCCGAAAGAATTAGCCTGAAACGTTATGAGAAGCTAGTTGAGGCTATTAGAAGGATTTTAAGGGAAGCTATTATAGCGGGTGGTAGTTCTTTGCGAGATTTTGTGAATAGCGATGGTGATAAAGGATATTTTCAGCATCATTATTGGGTGTACGCTCGTAGCAATGAGAGTTGCAAGAAGTGTGGTCACGTCATCAAGCGTATCAAGCAAGGGCAACGTTCCACTTTTTATTGTACGCAATGCCAGCGTTGAGTTGGATTTAGATAACTGTTTCTGAAACAAAAGGAAGACTTGAAATAACTATGGATATTACATTCATTGGTGGCGGTAACATGGCCTCAGCGTTAATCAGTGGACTGTTACAGCAAGGTTATACAGCAAAGCAGCTTCATGTTGTTGAAATAAACGCTGAGAATCGGGAGAAGATTAAACATGCGTATGGTGTTTCAGCTTTAGCGGATCTCGAGAGTGGCGTGGCAGATGCGGACGTGATTGTGTTAGCGGTTAAACCACAGCACTTGCATGAATTATCTCAGCGACTTTCCTTATTTTTAAAACATCAATTGGTGATATCCATTGCTGCCGGAATTTGTAGTGCTGATATCGAGCGTTGGTTGGGTGGCTATTTGCGAATTGTTCGTGCAATGCCGAATACACCTTGTTCAATACAATCAGGGGTGACGGGATTGTATGCAGGATTAGGTGTGAATGAAGAGGATAAGAGAATTGCGCAATCGATATTGGCTGCTGTCGGCACAACGCTTTGGGTCGAAAATGAAGATATGCTTCATGCGATAACCGCAATTTCGGGGAGCGGGCCTGCGTATGTTTTCTATTTTATCGAATCGCTCCAGAAAGCAGCTTTTTCTTTAGGATTTTCTCCTGAAAATGCTAAGCAACTGAGTCTGCAAACTTTTTTGGGCGCAAGCAAACTAGCAAACTTGAGTGAAGAGGATGTCGCTATTTTACGTGCTAAAGTTACTTCTAAAGGCGGTACGACTGAGCAAGCGATAGAAACAATGGAACAAGAGGATATTCAAGGAAAAATTTTGGTGGCTGTTCGCGCTGCTATGCAAAAGTCTTATCAGATAAGCGATGAATACAGCAAATTGTGATGAGATGTGTTGTCATATATGATGAGACAGAATGAAATAGCTTTGCTTTTGCTAATTATTACCAACAATAGTTTTTAGGAAACGTTTATGTCTAATCAAATTTTAGTTTTTTTGCTGAACACAGTACTCGGTTTCTTTTCGATAGCATTGCTTTTACGTTTTTATTTTCAACTTTTTCGTCTTCCTTATCGTCACCCGGTTTCGCAATTCCTGGTAGGCGTTACCGGTTTTATGGTACGGCCTGTGCGACGCATTATTCCGGGTTGGGGGGGTATCGATCTTTCATCATTATTATTAGCTTGGTTGCTGGAGTGTGCAATTATGTTCGGTACATTTACGCTAAAAGGATATGATTTTGGTGGGAATATCGGTGCATTGTTACCGGGTGTATTGCTTTTAGGTATGGTCGAAATTGTTAAGATGTCACTATATGTGGTGCTTGTTTCTGTTATTCTTCAAGCCGTGTTGTCGTGGATTAATCCGCATAGCCCATTGGCACCCTTGTTGGATGGCTTAACCAGACCATTCCTCAATATTTTTAGAAATCGAATTCCCCCCGTAGCGAATGTAGATTTATCCCCCTTATTTGTTATTGTGTTGGTGCAGGTTTTATTGATAATAGTCATGGAAGTGCATAGTGAAATTGCCATGATGCTTTAAGAATGATATCGAATAACTAGGTTGCTATGAATTGGTATCACTATGATAGTTCGGGTGATTTAATTCTGAAACTGTACATACAGCCTGGCGCTAAAAAAACTCATGTGGTTGGGTTTCATGGAGATGCTTTGAAAATAAAACTTTCGGCTTTGCCGATTGATGGAAAAGCTAATGAGCATTTGGTGAGGTTCCTCGCGCATCGTTTTAACGTTTCGAATGATCAAATTAAAATAAAACAAGGTAATAAATCTAGGGTAAAAATTTTGGTGATTCAGAAAACTGGAATGAGTGTCGAAGCGTTGTATCGTGAGGAAACTGGCAGTGAATCAAAATAGTATGGGCGAATATCTCTTCGTAATAAAATTATGGACTTAATTCTATGGCGCCACGCGGAGGCGGAAGATGGTTTTCCAGACTCTGAGCGGCAATTGACTGCAAAAGGAAAGGATCAAGCAAAGCGTATGGGGGCTTGGCTCAGAGATAAATTGCCAGAGAATACTACGATTCTTGTCAGTCCAGCTATTCGTACACAACAAACAGCTGCTATGCTCAAAACGGATTTTGAAACTGTATACGAGATAGCTCCTGGCGCTACAGCACAAGACATTCTGATTGCAGCAGATTGGCCCAACAAAAAAGAAAATGAGGCGGTGGTTATTGTTGGTCACCAACCAACGTTAGGAGAAACGATCCATCATTTGATTCATGATGTGCCGACAGCATTAAAGGTTAAGAAATCTTCTGTGTGGTGGATAAAAAGTGATAAAAATAACGGCAAGCCTGTGTTAAGCGTCGTGATGTATGCTGATATGTTGTAGTTGATTTATCAAATTTGATAATTGCTTAAAATAAACAGTTTTTAGCATTGATGATTTTTTTTACAAGTTTAGAAATCACTGTAGAATAGTTAAGTTAAGATTATTTGCTTTTTCTTTTATGAATGCTTTTCATAATTTGAATAAAGCTGATTAGTTTAATCTAACTATAAATAAGAAAATGTATTTTTGAAAAAAGATTAGGTAGCCCATATCTATCATGGATAGTATTTACAGAAAATTTGTGGGTGAGTACGGTTTAGGGGGATGGTCAGTTTTTTCAATGTAATAGAACTGACAATTTATTTAGAACATTTAAAAGGATTTTCGCGAAATGATTTCGGATTTTCTTGATTTAATTTCTGGTGTTTTTAATATGCCTTGGTGGGGGTATGTTGTTGTTACACTGGTGATGACGCATATCACAATAGCAAGCATCACGATTTATTTACATCGTCATTCAGCGCATCGTGCGCTTGACTTGCATCCGATCGTGAGTCATTTTTTTCGTTTATGGTTATGGCTTACGACCGGTATGGTGACGAAACAGTGGACAGCTATTCATCGTAAACATCATGCCAAGTGTGAAACCAAAGATGATCCGCATAGTCCGGTCATAGTAGGCATTAAAAAAGTATTGCTGGAGGGCTCAGAATTATATAGAGCAGAAGCGAAAAACCAAGAAACTATTGCTCGTTATGGATATGGCACGCCAGATGATTGGGTGGAGCGTAACATTTATACTAAGCATAGCGCAAAAGGCGTTGCATTGATGCTTATCATTGATGTGATCTTATTTGGTCCAATTGGTATTACTATTTGGGCGGTTCAGATGTTATGGGCGCCGATCTTTGCCGCGGGTATCATTAACGGCGTAGGGCATTACTGGGGGTATCGTAATTTTCAGGCGGAAGATGCAAGTCGAAATATTCTGCCTTGGGGCATTTTAATCGGTGGAGAGGAGTTGCATAACAATCATCATGCTTATGCAACATCTGCTCGGTTATCTAATAAATGGTATGAATTCGATATTGGTTGGCTCTATATTTGCATTTTACAAGCGCTTGGTTTGGCGAAAGTTAAGAAGGTTGCTCCTAAATTGCGTATTGATAAGCAGAAAAATTGTTGTGATTTGGATACCTTGCAAGCCGTTATCTCTCATCGATACGAAGTGCTTGCAAAATATACCAAATCATTGCAACAAACTTTTGCGCATGAAATGGAAGATTTGAAAGGCGCCATTAATGAATATGGTGTTGATAAACTGACTTTGAAACGTTGGGTAATGGCTGATTCTAGAACATTGCAAGCGCATGAGAAGGAAAAATTAAGCCAAGTTCTTGGTAGTGCACAAACAACATCGTTAGGTAAGATGTATGCGATGCGTGAGGAGCTAATTGGAATTTGGCAGCGCTCTACTACTTCGACTGAAGAGTTGGTTAAACAGTTGGAAGATTGGTGTAAAAGAGCAGAAGAAAGTGGTATTGAAGTTTTGCGTAATTTTTCACAAAGCCTTCGTTGTTATGCCTAAATAAGTTGAGGATAGAAATAAAAAACCCGCTAATAGCGGGTTTTTTATTTCTAGATTTACAAGAGTCAAAAGTTTGTTATTTAGTTCGTTATTTTAATTTTGTCTCTTTATAAATGACGTGTTGACGTGCGACAGGATCAAACTTTTTGATCTCTAATTTTTCTGGCTTAGCTCGTTTATTTTTGGTTGTCGTATAAAAGTGCCCCGTCCCAGCGGATGATTCCAGTTTTATTTTTTCACGCATGATAGACTTTCCTTATTAATTCATTATGAATGATAGTGGCAACATAAACGTATCTATTTTGATTTCAGTTTGGCTAATACTGAATCAATACCATTTTTATCTATAGTACGTAATGCCGCATTCGATAGACGTAGACTAATCCAACGATTTTCACTTTCTAGCCAAAATTTTCGATGCTGTAGATTCGGTAAAAAACGTCTCTTAGTTTTGTTATTCGCGTGAGAAACATTGTGTCCAGACATTGGTTTTTTTTGAGTAACTTCACATATTCTTGCCATTTTATCTTTAATCCATAAGAAATCTTTTAACTTAACTTCTTATTATAGCTCATTCAGGTAAATTTGTTACTGGAATATATCTATCTATTTATAATTAATGTGCTGAATAAAATACTTAGCTTGATTATTTAGAAGATTGCTTCACGACTTCACTCTGAACAAATTTTTTACGAAAAGCAAGTCTAAGCGTGGGTGGTTTCATATTCATTCACTGGAAGTCAATACAAGCGCGAGAAGCTGAGTAAGAAAATCTGAAACTTCCTCAGAATTATCTACAATGAACTTAGAGCTGCTTCTTTTGATAACACACTGTTCTAATTCAAAGCAGACTATCTTCGACTCCAGATAAGAGCAAGTTTTGTGTCATGCATGTAGTTGAAATCGAGTATCTAGTTTACATTGAAATACTGCTTTGCTTTGCTTTGCTTTGTTTTATCGAAAAAAGCGTTATATCATAATCAATATAACTATAACGAATAATTTAAGAACCCAAAATACTCCTGAAGGTCTTATGACCAAAATGTTATAAAGATATCCTTATTCAAAACGTACAATTGGTTAATCGTTCATCCATTAATAGGAAATCATCAATTATGAATCATAAGATGTTATTTGTTTTGCCATGCCTAATGATGCTTGTTGCTTGTTCGACGACACCTACTGGCAGAAGCCAACTGGCGTTCATGCCGGACAGTCAATTAAATGCAATGGGTTTGCAAGCTTTTGATGATCTCAAAAAAGAAAAACCGATCAACAAAGACGCTAAAGAAAACCAATTTGTACGTTGTGTTGCGGATGTTTTAACGCGGGAAGTCGGTGGTCAGTGGGAAGTCGTGGTGTTCGAAGACAAATCGTTGAATGCATTTGCTTTGCCTGGCAGCAAAATTGGCGTGCATACCGGTTTGGCTGAATTAGTGGACAATCAAGATCAATTGGCGGCAGTGATTGGTCATGAAATTGGACATGTATTAGCGCGGCATAGCAATGAGCGCATGTCGCAAAAAGTGGGTACGCAAGTGGGAATGAGCATCGCTTCCATAGTTGCGCCACAGACAGCAGCAGGTCAAGCTGCCCTGGGATTACTGGGGGTAGGTGCGCAATACGGCGTAATCATGCCTTTTAGTCGCCTACATGAAAGCGAAGCCGATATTATTGGCCTCGATCTGATGGCCAAAGCGGGATTCAATCCTTCTGAGAGTGTGACACTCTGGCAAAAAATGTCACAAGCGAGTCAAGGCGCGCAACCGGCTGAGTTTTTATCGACCCATCCTTCTCATGAAACACGGATAGAAGAATTACGCGATCACATGCCTAAAAGCATGGAGCTGATGCGTCAAGCCAATGCTGCGGGCAAAAAACCGAATTGTAAAAAATAAATCCAAACGCTTAAGCTTATTCTGCAATAGCCTAATGAGGCTCTGCTTCATTCGCTGAAAAGTCTAATTCAATTTTTGCACCGTCTGGATCATGAAAGAACAGTTGCCATGTTCCCAGTCCTTTCAGGCGGTGCAAGTCATACACAATACCTCGTTGCTTTAATCGGTCAACCATAGATTGTAAGTTGCTAGCGGTAAAAGCCATGTGATCAATCACGCCGGCAGGTTTGTCTGGCATTGGTCTATCGGCCATGATATGCAAAATTGGTTGATCGTCTATATATAACCACGCTCCTGGAAAAGAAAATTCCGGACGATAGCCTTCTTTGAAATCAAGTAATTCCACATAAAATTGTTTACTTCGATTTAAATCGCTACTGAGTACCGTAAAGTGATTCATTCCCACGATCATCATTTCACAAAGCCTTTATTTACGCCAATATGACAATTAGTTTACTAAAATATAACTTATTGATCTATAAAATATTAACATTGAAAGGGATATCTTTTAACCGTTTGTTCGGTGCTTAAAAAAGTAGCAACCCTACTATACTGTCGGTTAATCTTCGCTATCAGAAAATAACAAAAAACCTTTATAGGTTGATTGCATATTTGATAGGTTGAGAGATCGTTGATTGATCCTCATAAAAACTACTTCAAAGCCATTTCCGGCGCCGATCACTTCAACAAAGTTAGGTTTGAATCATTGAGTAAGGAGTGTGACTTATGCTGCAACAAAATGCAAATGTTGCTATCGAGATGCCGGGGGAAATGGACGCAACTGCGCCAGTACAAGAGTTTTTGACGTTTCGATTGGGTGATGAAGAGTACGGTATCGATATTCTCAAGGTACAAGAAATCCGTGGCTATGATGCCATTACACAAATTTCAAATGCGCCAGAATTCATCAAAGGCGTTGTCAATTTACGCGGCACCATCGTGCCGATAGTCGATATGCGTATTAAGTTTCGCTTAGGGCAAGCAACCTACGATCAGTTTACTGTTGTGATTATTCTCAATGTCGACACGCGTATTGTCGGCATTGTCGTGGATGGCGTTTCGGATGTGCTCAGTTTATCCAGCGATCAAATGCGTCCTACTCCAGGATTAGGTTCGATGATTGATATTGAATTTATAACCGGGCTGGGGAGGATTGATGAGCGCATGTTGATTCTAGTCGACATAGCAAAATTGATGAATAGTGTCAGCATGGGGTTGCTGGAAGAATGCTGATATCAAGAAGTGGATTTGTTGTGTTGTTTAATTGATTCAGAAAGAAAGCCTTGAGGGAGGAATGATGTTTACGAAAACAACGATTAAATTTCGTTTGAATTTAGTACTGGGAATATTAGCTACATTAGTCGCTATTACTGGAGCAGTGGGTTTGTATGGATTTTATGAATCCAATAATGCGCTGGGTAGAGTGTATCAGGACCGACTGATTCCTTCGCAGCAATTAGGCAAGATTCTCGATGCCTGGTATGCGGTCCGCAAAAACACCGAGGACGCGATTGATTCGAAAAATACCGAGCAAGCCAGAAGAAATATGGAAGAGGCGAATCGACTGGTGAAGCAAAACGAGGGAGTATGGGCGGAATATTTAAAGACGCAATTAACCCCGGAAGAAAGCGTGTTGACGAAAACCAAGGGCGAACAGCATGTGCAATATGTGCAATCATTCAATCGCAGCCTGCAAATGGCAGTCAATGGTGATTTTGATGGTGCTAAGCAGAACTTTAATACAGATACCGTTGGTAAATTTGATGTGCTGAGGGGGACGGTATTTACATTGCTCGATTTGCAAGGAAAAGTAGCTTCTCAAGAATTTAGTTTCGCACAAAACGCCTACAATATAATTTTTATCGCCTTGGCTGGCACAATCCTGGCGAGTTTTGCCATGGCGTTTGTTTTCAGTATCGTATTGCTAAGGTCTATCATACAGCCTTTAGACGAAGCGATCGATATCGCGCATAAAGTAGCCGAAGGTGATTTGACTTCCAATATTGTAGTGCCCGATACCAAAGCATCGACAGGACGTTTATTAGAAGCACTGAAAGAAATGAACGATAATTTGATCGATTTGGTTGGCAAAGTCCGCACGAGTACTGATCAAATTTCAACTGCATCGGGTGAAATCGCTTCGGGTAATTTAGACCTCAGTCATCGTACCGAAGAACAAGCCTCCAGCTTAGAGGAAACCGCTTCTTCGATGGAAGAATTGACCTCCACGGTGAAACAAAACGCCGACAATGCACGCCAAGCCAATCAATTTGCAGAGGGAGCATCGCTAGTGGCGATTAAAGGTGGCGAAGTGGTTGGTCAAGTAGTGGATACCATGAAATCAATCAGTGAAAGCTCACATAAAATCGTTGACATTATCAGCGTGATTGACGGCATCGCGTTCCAAACCAATATCCTGGCCTTGAATGCTGCCGTTGAAGCAGCGCGCGCGGGTGAACAAGGCCGAGGTTTTGCCGTAGTGGCCACCGAAGTACGCACCTTAGCGCAACGTTCAGCTGCGGCTGCGAAGGAAATCAAAGATTTGATCAATGATTCGGTCACTAAAGTAGATGAAGGGACGAAATTAGTCGACGAAGCGGGCAATACGATGGATGAAATCGTTACTTCGGTAAAACGTGTGACCGATATCATGAGCGAAATATCTGCGGCTTCCAATGAACAAAGCTGCGGTATCGAACAAGTCAATCAAGCGGTTACGCAAATGGACGAATCCACGCAGCAAAATGCAGCATTGGTTGAAGAAGCCGCCGCAGCAGCAGAATCGATGCAAGATCAAACGCGCGCATTAACACAGGCTGTTAGCGTATTCAGATTGGCCAATGATCGGGGATCGTTAACGATGGCAAAAAGAAGTAATCATTCCAATGCTAAAGCGACAGTGACCAAGATGCAAAAACCTCAATCCGATAAAGTGGTGGAAAAGAAAAATACTCCAAGTGCTGACAAAATGGCAGTCGCATCTGCGCCGCGTAAAGCAGCGTCGGGCGGCGGTGAGGATTGGGAAGAGTTTTAATCCTAAGTAGAAATATATTAAAAACTTGAGTGTTGAATTAAATTTGGTTTAGCACTCTATTTTCATCAGTCTTTAAATGAGGATATTATGCGTGTAAATGAACCTGTTACTCAGTGTGATATGGGTATGGCCGATGGTTGTGAGATAATTTCTACAACAAACTTAAAGGGTGCAATTACCTCGGCTAACACTGATTTTATTCATATGAGTGGGTTTTCATGGGAAGAACTCGAAAATAAAAACACAACATCATCCGTCATCCTGATGTTCCTCCAGAAGCTTATGCAATGCTTTGGACCGCAATGAAAGCCGGCGATGCTTGGATGGGATTAGTAAAAAATCGTCATAAGTCAGGCGATCATTATTGGGTCGATGCATTCGCCAGTCCACAATACGAGGATGGCAAGATTATCGGTTATCAATCAGTTCGAGTGAAACCTGAGAAAGCTTGGGTAAAACGGGCTGAAACGTTGTATAAACAAATCATGTCAAAAAAATCTGCGGACGATAAACGCCGTTCAACCCTCACAGATGTTAAGTTGACACGTTTCCCCATTAGCTTTAGTGCAAAAGTAATATTAGCTGTATCAAGTATTTCATTAATTTCTATATTCACATTGTTATCTTTAACCGAGATTTCCTGGTTAAGTGCGATGCTTTTTTCAACAACAGTCGCGTCACTCAATGCCATCGTTATATGGAAACTATTGGAAGGTCTGCGCACTATAGCAAAGAAATCCGAAAGCATTGCTAGTGATCCGATTGCGCGCTATGTTTATACCGGAAGAAGTGATGAACTAGGTCAATTAGAATATGTACAAATATTCCAAAAAGCGAAATTACGTACAGCCATTGGCCGAGTTAAAGAATCTTCTTCTATTCTTGAACAAGCTGCTTCCCAAATAGCCAATGGAAATATTGATCTTTCTGCTCGAACCGAAGATACCGCTTCAAGTTTGCAAGAAACCGCATCCAGCATGCAAGAAATGACTTCTACCGTAAAACATAATGCGGATAATACGAAACAAACCGATAAACTTGTGGTAGATGTTCGCAAGCAAGCGGAAGAAAGTGCTGCTTTAATTTATAGCACACTGCAAGCAATGAATGAAATAAATCTCAGTAGTAGAAGAATTGCCGACATTACTAACGTAATTGATGAAATTGCATTTCAAACCAATTTACTAGCTCTCAATGCATCCGTTGAAGCGGCTAGAGCTGGCGAACAAGGACGTGGATTTGCAGTGGTCGCTAACGAAGTTCGTAATTTAGCTGGTCGAAGTGCAGAGTCGGCAAAACAAATTAAAGTACTTATTAATGACAGCGTTTTGAAAGTAGAAAACGGTGTAGAGTTAGTCAGTCATTCGACTGAATCCTTAAAAATTATTAATGAGAGTATCAAAGAAATATCAAATATTATCGGTAGAATTTCTCAATCTTCTCAAGAGCAAGCTAATGGAATTGAACAAATCAACCAAGCTATTAGGCAAATTGATACAGGGACACAACAAAATGGACAGCTCGTTGAAAAACTTACATCATCAAGCAGTGCGATGATGCAAAAAGTAAAAATACTTTGTGGCTTATCAAGTCAATTCAATTGACTATAATATTCATAGATAACGTGTTGCTACGCCATGAAACTTCTTCATCCATTTTTGAGTCGACTGTCAAAAGTATTGACGTTCTGAATAGGATAGATGTTGTTCATAACATGCTGGCCAGCAGCAATATTAACTGGACGGTGAACAATATTGGCTTGTCGGGCAATCTGTTTGTATGTAGGCATCCCACCAGTGCATAAGATCACATCGTTATTTAACACAGGGATAAGTACTGGTTCAATTTGCTGCGTATTGATGCCATGTCGAATACAGTCGGCGGTCTCACCATGACGGTTACGTACCACTAATACGAACACCTGTTCTTTTGAGGTGCCTTTCTTGATGGCTTTGCCGTCACCCTTGTGTGCAGACCGGGGCCAATCGACGCTGCCCTTTAAAAGACTCCAGGAAATAGGTTTCATCGACTTCGACAGTACCATTCATTTTGTCGGGTTGACGGGTAGCAGGTATTTGTAAAAAACGATGTCGCCACTTAAAGCTTGTATTATTGGCTATCCCACAGCTATCCGCTGATTTACGGATGCTTAGACCTTGAATCATCATTTGCTCATATTCGAACCATTGGTCCTTGTGGTGTAGCCGTGCCAGTGGTGTTCCTGTGAGCGCATTAAACGTGCGATCGCATTGGCGGAAACGGTAATGCTGCAAATCACTGACTTTTCCCCAGCGATATAGCTTGGTTGCTTTACATCTAGGACAATCTGGCTTGTCATCCGAACTGCGTTCGATCAATGCTATCACTTCATCAGCATCTTTTTTTCTTCCAAATTTTTTCTCGGTTTGTCTCGCTGATTACGGTTCATGCGTTCTAGTGATTTTAGCCAGGTTTTAAATTCCGTTGTTTTCATTATGCACACCGCTATTTCTATGTCTCGATGCACTTTGGACAACCCATTCAATAATTAATTGTTACATCGCCTATTTTTTATATGTGATATTTCTCACACATTTTTGACATAAAAGTAGGTTACGATAACGATTACTATCTTTATGTAAATCGGTTTTTAGGTAACCCTATGTTGATAAGTCTTTTTGCGGATCAGGATTGGTCTTAAAATGTTTTGCGAGCCAATTCTATCTTCTAAAAAATCAAATACTCCAATATGTGGAGTGTGTGGATTTGCTAAGATAATAAAAATATTGGCATATTTTTTTGCGGTAACGGTGTTTTCGATATCTTTTGTTGGTAACACTTATGCATCGAACAAATGCGAAGTTGAAGTGGCCCGGTTTGTTTCAATTCAAGGGATGATAGAAGTACGTCGTGTGGCACAGCGCCAAACCAATGATTGGCAGCGAGTAGAGATGGATACCGTAATATGCTTAGGTGACATGATTCGTTCCCGGATGCACAGCCGTGCGGCATTACGCTTATCTAACGATAGCATGTTACGTTTAGATCAACGCAGTAGCATGGCTTTCATAGCTGAGGAAGAAGAAAAATCCTTTTTGATGAAGTTGATCGAAGGTGTCATTCACATTATTACTCGTACCCCAAAACCATTTGATGTTAAAACGCCGTTTATCAATGCTAGCGTGCATGGCACGGAGTTCTTGGTTAGTGTCACTACCGATATTGGGCAAGTAGTTGTATACGAGGGTAAAGTCACCGCAAGCAACGACTATGGCAGCATTATCTTAAACGATCGCGAAGCCGCAACCGCAAAACAATACCAGGCGCCACAAAAAAATATTTATCTTCAACCGACTGACGCAGTGCACTGGGCGCTCTATTACCCAACAATCACCACTCACTGGCAATCGAACATCTCCGATGCCGGTCGATCGCTTCAGCAAGCCAGTGAGCTTTTAGCGTTAGGGCAGGCCGATGAAGCGCAATCCATGATTCAACAGGTGATACAAAACCAACCCGATAACAGTGATGCACACGCACTACTGACGATCATCGCCGTGGTTCAAAATAACAAAGAAGCTGCTCGCAATTATGCCAATCAATCGGTTGAGCTCAATAAACAATCGCCAGTTGCTTATCTGGCATTATCCTATGTGCAGCAAGCAGAATTTGACCTTGAAGCAGCGCTTGCCAGTGTCAACAAGGCCCTTGAATTAGATGCGCGCAATGCGCTGGCTTGGGCACGATTGGCAGAACTGCAAATGTCGACAGGCGAAACCGATCGATCCATCGCTTCGGCGCATCAGGCTGTCCAATTACAACCGGATCTTGCCAAAACCCAAAGCGTGTTGGGATTTGCGTATTTATCGCAAATCGACACCAATAGTGCGAAGAAGGCTTTTAACCAATCGATCGTGCTGGATTCTTCTGATCCTACGCCACGGCTTGGGTTGGGATTAGCCTTAATTCGCGAAGGCCAGCTCGAAGCAGGTCGCATCCAGCTTGAAATTGCCGCGAGTCTCGATCCGGGTAATTCGTTGATACGCAGTTATTTGGGTAAAGCTTATTTTGAAGAAAGGCGCTATCCGCTGGCTGGAACGCAGTTTGATTTAGCTAAAGAACGCGACCCGAAAGATCCCACGCCGTGGCTCTATGATGGCATTCAGAAACAAACCCAGAACCGTCCGATCGAGGCCTTACAAGATATCCAAAAATCGATTGAATTGAATGATAATCGCGCGGTATACCGCTCAAAATTTCTTCTTGATCGTGACGAAGCGGCTCGTGGATCAAGCCTTTCACGCATTTTTGAGACTTTGGGATTCGAGCGCCGTGCCATCATGGAAACAGCGAAATCATTGAGTTACGATCCGGCTAATCACTCGGCACACCGTTTTCTATCGGATACTTATGCGAATACGCCCAGACATGAAATCGCTCGAGTCAGCGAGTTACTGCAAGCGCAATTGCTACAGCCCACCAATGTCAATCCAGTGCAACCCCACATGACGGTGGCCGATTTGAATATTATTACCGGAACGACCCCATCGGCAGTTAGTTTTAATGAATTTGCACCATTGATGGAGCGTAACAAGCCACAAATTGTCACTTCAGGCATTGTCGGCAGTAACGGAACACTTGGCAATGAGATCGTTGCTTCTATGCAGCGTGATAGAGCGTCAGTCAGTTTGGGACAGTTTCACTATGAAACCAATGGTTTTCGCCCTAATAATGATCAAAATCACAATATTTACAATGGATTTTTTCAGTATGCATTAACACCTAAACTGAATGTGCAGCTCGAAGTTCGGAAATTGGAAAATAAGTTTGGTGACTTATTGTTTGATTATAATCGTCATGCCATCAATGAAACCATCAGAAGCAAAATAGATGAACATTTTGCGAGATTAGGGGCTCACTATAAATTGTCATCGAATCAAGATGTTCTTTTTTCGGGGAAATACACTGACAGAATTCTCACGCGGGGAGATAAAGAGAATACAGATCAACTAAAACTTGAAAATTCAGGCTACCACTTAGAAGCACAACATCTCTTTCGTGGCAATAAATTAAACACTGTATCAGGAGGAGGTTTTTATCAATTTAATTGGGATTTGAAATTATTCGGGCAAACTGAGGGATCCGTAACAGATATGAATCGTAAAAATTTTTATAATTATACAAACATAAATTTTTTTAATAACATAACTACAACTTTAGGGTTAAGTTTTGATTCATTTACGTCTACATATGTAGAGGGTTTGAGGAAAAATAAATTCAATCCAAAATTTGGTTTGCAATGGGATATTGCGGGATTATTTCGGTTAAGAACTGCCTGGTTTGAAACTACCAAGTCTCATCTGGTTGCTCAGCAGACTTTAGAACCGACACATATCGCTGGATTCAATCAATTTTTTGATGACCCTGATGGCACTCGATCAACTCGAATGGGTGTAGGGTTAGATTCTATTTTTTCAAAAAAGATTTTTGCAGGCGTAGAATTATCAGCAAGAAATTTAGAAGTTTCCTTATTCAATAATTTGTCAAACACACAAATGTTGCAGCAACAAAAAGAATCATTACTAAGAGCCTACGTTTATTGGCTTCCATTTAATAATTGGGTCATTAAGAGTGATCCTCAATTTCAAATTTATAGCCGAGGTCGTCAGCAGGAATTATTGCCAGATGGAGATCCGGTTTTAATAAAAAATTTGCTGGTCCCACTTCGAGTGGAGTATTTTAATGCAAATAATTTTTTTTCTAGTTTTACAACTACTTTTGTTGCACAAGATTTAGCGAGAAAATCTGATTTTCAAGGCGAAAATAGAAGAATTCAGAATCCAAAAGATTCGGGTTATGATTCTTTTTTCTTGCTGGATGTTTCTTTGGGATATCGTTTTCCTAATCGGAGAGGAATATTAAGTTTTGATGCAAAGAATTTATTAGATACGAATAATTTTTCTTATCGTAATTATATTTTTAATGAAAATAATTTATTGACCGGCGTGCATTCAGGATTGAATTCGACAAATCGTTTCGCCTATGACAGGGCTTTTTACATGTCATTAACATTAAATTTTTAAATTGATAAATTGTGAAGCAGTAAAGGATCGCTAATTTAAAAATTGAATTAATTTTTTAAAAAGGAAAATACAAATGAATTGGAAAGTGATTTGGAGTTCAGTTGATAGTAAATTTCACGCGTATGAGATAGTGAATGGACAGATAGGTAAAGAATTATGTTATGAAGGCGGTCCTCCATTTCGATCAGGAATTTTCAGCTACGATCTATTAAAAAGAAACAATCAATGCTGCGCATGTAAGTATGTTTGGCTAGGATATCGTGCTATGGAAAGCATTATTGATAGATATGATTACCCTATTTAGAAGTTTTTAGCCATTTTATCTGTTCTTTCCAAAGAATATGTCGTCGTAGAAAACGCTATTGTTTAAATTCTAAAAGAATTAGATAAGACGAGTTTCCGTGCGTGCTTGTAGTATTGCATTTTTGTGAATTTAAGACATGTTCCTTAATTGAAATAAAACGACGAAATATTACAATGCACTTTCGATAATGTTAAATAGACTTTTGCAGAAGTTCATGTCTTGACTTATAGCTTGTTGTTTTTATTAGATCTTGTGGAGTGACGCTTCGTAAAAATCTCTGAAAGATCCATAGCCTATTGAGAATTTTTTGTAGTCGCCTCGTTAACCTCAGCCATATGAATTACGAGTCAAGTGATTTGGATATCAAAAAGTTATTGCATCAAGATACAATTTAAAATGAAATAATCCATTATGCAACTCGATCCAGTAATCCTCTGGACTGACGCACTGATCTACCTGTTCGTGACAATGGTTTTGATCGGTGTAGGTTATGTGCGTTGCCATCCACATTTGCTGGCTTCATGGGAGCGTGTTGGGCATAGCGCCAGCGGGATGGCGTCGTTGACCGTTTTATTGTTTTTTTTGTTGATTGGTTTACTCGATACTGTTCATTTCCGTCCAGCGTTAGAGCAAACTCATTCAAACGGTGAAATAAATTACAGTGCGGATGTGTTGAGTGTCTTGGATGTTTTGGTGACGCCTTTACGGTTGCAGGTGGAGAAAACCTATTCCGCACCGCTGGCGACACACTTGTACGCCAAGGAGACGATTGAGCTACCGGATGGACAGCAAACGCGTTCTTTTGCGCGCTTACTCTATGGTGGAGCGCATCTAAAAAATCCTGAAACAGAACATACGGCTGACATCGTGATTCGTGCAATACGGGGAGCGGTTTATGGTGTGGCGATTTGGTGCATGTTTTTAGTTGCTTTGACGACTACGCTATCCTATCGTATCCAGCTCAGTTTCAAACAAACTTTTACAATGATCTGGCAACGTACCACTGAAATTCCGTGGTATGCAATTTTGATGACACTGCTGATTTTATCGTTGTTGGTTGGGAGTGTTTCGGCTTTGATAGGGTACTACCATGTACTGGGAACCGATAAAGTCGGTCAAGATGTGTTGTATCAATCGCTGAAAAGTATCCGGGTTGCCTTAGTCATTGGTACCCTGACAACGCTAATCATGTTACCGTTTGCTTTGTTGTTGGGAATTATGGCGGGATATTTCCGCGGTTGGATCGATGATGTCATTCAATATCTTTATACCACATTGAATTCGATTCCCAGCGTGTTGCTGATTGCCGCTGCTGTTTTGATGATGCAAGTGTATATCGAAACGCATCCGGAAATTTTTGACACGACGGCTGCACGTGCAGATTTACGTTTGCTGTTTTTGTGCATCATTCTAGGAATCACCAGCTGGACGGGTTTATGTCGCTTGTTGCGCGGTGAAGCCATGAAATTGCGCGAGTTGGAGTATATTCAAGCCGCGCATGCTTTTGGTGTTTCGCATTGGCGCATTATTACTCGACATATCTTGCCAAACGTCATGCATTTAGTGCTGATTGCCACCGTCATGGATTTTAGCAGCTTGGTTTTGGCGGAAGCGGTATTGTCGTACGTCGGCGTGGGCGTTGATCCATCGATGATTAGTTTTGGTACCATGATCAATGCCGCAAGACTGGAAATGGCACGTGAACCTATGGTGTGGTGGG
This sequence comes from Nitrosomonas sp., assembly GCA_044228295.1. GTDB lineage: Bacteria > Pseudomonadota > Gammaproteobacteria > Burkholderiales > Nitrosomonadaceae > Nitrosomonas. The sequence goes on along the minus strand of JBGAVE010000013.1, from coordinate 12,027 downwards.
CGTTATTGTCGGCATTCATTTTTATGTTGGCGCTAGTTCTCAGTGCCAATCTATTCGCCGATGCGGTACAGAATGCATTGGATCCACGCACTCGTACGTTAAAGCAACATCACATTAAGCATCACTCTGAAGAAAAACATTTATTGGCAACTTCCAAGATTGACAACCCGGCCAAATCAACCAATTCCTTATGAACGCTTTGGTTGAGATTAATCAATTAAGAACAGTACTGCACACAGGTGCGGAACCCATTCGCGCTGTTGACGGTTTATCTCTAAAGATTAATCCAGGTGAAACTTTTGCGCTGCTCGGCGAATCGGGTTGCGGCAAATCAATGACTGCGCTATCAATCATGCGACTGTTGCCCGATGCCGGCGAAATCGTCTCGGGGCATGTTGATATCAATGGAACGGATTTATTGCGCTTGCCGGAATTGGCTATGCGCACCATTCGTGGCAAACGTATTAGCATGATTTTTCAGGAACCGATGCTCAGTCTTAATCCGGTCATGACGATTGCGGAGCAAATCGCAGAAGTGTTGAAACAGCACCTGCAATTATCGGATTCGGCAATACAAAACCGTATTGTCGAGTTGCTCGAGCAAGTTGGCATTCCCGATGCGGAACGTCGTATGCACGAGTATCCATTCCAGTTTTCTGGCGGCATGAAACAACGTGCCATGATTGCCATGGCATTAGCGGGTGAACCTGAACTGCTGATCGCCGACGAACCTACGACTGCTTTGGATGTTACCATTCAGGCTCAGGTATTGGATTTGTTACGCCAATTACAACACCGCAAACAAATGGCGATTCTACTGATTACGCACGATCTCGGCGTAGTCGCTGAAATGGCCCAACAAGTAGGGGTCATGTACGCCGGTGAAATCGTAGAAAGCGCGGCGCGTGAAGATTTTTTTAACCAACCCCGTCATCCTTATTCGCAGCAATTGTTTGCTTCCTTGCCCGAAAAGAACAAGCGCAATCAGGCGCTTGCGGTCATTCATGGTACGGTTCCCTCATTGGCACAAACCTTTACCGGTTGCCGCTTTGCCAATCGCTGCCCTAAAGTCATGTCGCTATGCCATCAAACGATTCCTCAATGGCATTTAGTGAAAGAAAATCATCAAGTGCGTTGTCATTTATACGATGACAGTATTCAGCGTACGGCCAAGGCTGAAACTGCCATTGCGACACATTCTGACAAGGCTGGGAAAGAACAGAAAATACTACCTAACGTAACGAACTCACCGTTACTTCAAGTAACCGATCTGCAAGTACACTTTCCGATTCGCAAAGGTTTGTTCAAACGTATTGTTGGACATGTACGTGCTGTGGATGGTGTCTCTTTACAAATTAGCGCCGGAAAAACATTGGCTTTGGTGGGGGAGTCGGGTTGTGGCAAAACCACGATAGGAAAAAGTATTTTGCAATTGATTCCGTCGACATCTGGAAGCGTTCGTTTCAAGAATCAAGAATTAACAAAACTGAGTCGCAGTCAATTGCACAAAATTCGTGCACAATTTCAAATTATTTTTCAAGATCCTTATTCTTCATTGAATCCACGCATGCGTATCCGTGAAATTCTGCAAGAAGGAATGAATGCGTTGCGAGTCAATGATCAGTCCGATACGCACCTTGAGCAAGAAACAGATGCATTATTGCAGCGTGTTGGCTTGCCAGTTGAGGTAAAATGGCGTTTCCCACACGAATTTTCCGGTGGTCAACGGCAACGCATCGCGATTGCCCGCGCTCTGGCAGTTAATCCCGAATTACTTGTTTGCGATGAACCAACCAGTGCGTTAGATGTGTCTGTTCAGGCACAAATATTAAATCTATTAAAATCATTACAAGATCATTTAGGGATAGCATTTTTGTTTATTACGCATAATATCGCGGTAGTGGAATACTTGGCGGACGAAGTCGCGGTCATGTATCTCGGTCGGATTGTTGAACGCGGCTTGGTGGATGAAATCATGGAAACCCCGAAACATCCTTATACCCAAGCGTTGCTGTCATCCGTGCCAAGAATCAAATCAGAGCGTGAACAACACATTATTCGCTTACAAGGTGATTTGCCTTCACCCGCAGCACCACCCTCCGGATGTCATTTTCATCCACGCTGCCCTAAAGCAATGCCGATTTGTCGCGAAAGCTATCCAACCTCCAATGCTTTTAGTAATACCCATACCACCCACTGCTTTCTTTATTCACAGGAATCGTTGTCTTAGCTCATGAGTATCCACCAAGAAGTTGCGAGACGTCGCACGTTTGCCATTATTTCCCATCCAGACGCAGGCAAGACCACGCTCACAGAAAAATTATTGATGTATGCTGGCGCAATTCATATTGCCGGCAGTGTTAAAGCGCGCAAAGCCAGTCGCCATGCCACATCGGATTGGATGGAAATCGAAAAACAACGCGGCATCTCGGTGGCCAGTTCGGTGATGCAAATGGAATACCGTGATTGTGTGATCAATTTGTTGGATACACCGGGGCACCAAGATTTTTCCGAAGACACTTATCGTGTTCTTACCGCAGTCGACGCTGCTTTGATGGTGATCGATGCAGCTAATGGTGTTGAAGCGCAAACGTTGCGCTTGCTTGAAGTGTGCCGCGCACGAAATACGCCAATCGTAACATTTGTTAATAAAATGGACCGTGAAGTACAACAACCGCTCGATTTGCTGGATGAAATTGAACGCACACTTGGTATGTCAACGATACCGTTCACTTGGCCAGTCGGCATGGGAAAGCGGTTTTATGGGGTATGCGATTTGCGCCACGACTGTATGCGGGTATTCCAAGCTGGCGCAGACCGCGTCAACGAAAATGAAGAAACTATCGCGCATTTTGATGATCCCGCATTGCAACAGCGGTTCGGTTCGGAATTATCAACCGCGTTACAAGAAATCGATTTAATCAAAGGTGCGTCACCTGCCTTCAATCAAGAAGAATTCCTTGCGGGTAAACAAACTCCTGTTTTTTTTGGTTCTGCTATCAATAACTTTGGCGTGCGTGAAATTCTGGATGCTTTAGTCGAACTGGCGCCGCCACCTGAATCGCGTCATGCGATTCAACGCGAAGTGGTTCCCGATGAAAAGAAATTTTCTGGAATGGTATTCAAGATTCAAGCCAATATGAACCCTGCGCATCGGGATCGCATTGCATTCGTACGTGTATGCTCTGGACATTTTAAGCGCGGAATGAACTTGAAAGTATCACGAAGCGGCAAAGATATTCGCACCAGTACGGTGGTGTCTTTTTTATCGCAGCGACGTGACATTCTCGAAGAAGCTTATCCCGGCGATATCATTGGCATTCCCAATCACGGTACGCTGCAACTCGGCGATACGTTGACCGAAGGAGAGGTTTTACAATTTACCGGATTACCATTTTTTGCGCCGGAAATGTTTCGCACGGTAGAGGTTGCCGATCCATTACGGAGCAAGCAATTGAAACTGGGTTTAGCGCAGCTGGGTGAAGAAGGTGCGATACAGGTTTTTCGACCGCATTTAGGTAACATGCTATTGCTCGGAGCGGTTGGTGTGTTGCAATTTGAAGTAGTTACGCACCGTTTGCAGCATGAATATCAGGTGGCCGCCCGTATTGCTCCGGCTAAATATCAATTGGCGCGTTGGATTACTGCAGATGATCCCAAAGAATTGCAGCGGTTTATCGATGCTAACTCACACCGTATCGCTTACGATGCCGTTGATGCGCCTACTTTTTTAGCATCGTTTGGCGCAGAATTGAGCGTTGCGCAAGACAATTGGCCAGCGATACGTTTTCATAAACTGCGTGAACATGCTGGTTTGGTTTTTCAGGATCATAGCGACTCATAATGATGAGTTTCTTCAACAGCATAGTTTTTTTTGCACTATTGAGCTTATGTTTAGCAACAATATTGGCCGGTGATTTGCCTTTGTCCTCTGTCACTCCAAAGAAACGGACTCAGTTTGCGGTGATTAGCGATATTCCTTATAGTGATTCCGAGTATGCGGCGCTCGAACATCCGGATGGCGTTATTGCCAAAGCGATCAAAGCGCTTAATCCCCCAGTATTGATACACTTGGGTGATTTTAAAATTGCTAGAGCCAGTTGTAGCAATGAATTATTTGAAGATCACTATCGGCAAATCGCACAGTTAAATCCGCATAAAACCGTTTATACACCAGGAGATAACGATTGGACCGATTGTGACCGTTTAACGCTTAATTTTTCTAAACGTTACGATGAATTAGAGCGGCTTGAGTTTTTGCGGCAGCTTTTTTTTATTCGAGATGAATTACAGTTAAGTAAAGATATTGTCGGTTTCACTCGACAACCAGGTTTTATTGAAAATGCTACCTGGCAACTGGATAACATCTTGTTTGCCACGCTCCATTTACCCGGAACCAATAACGGACGCTATCAAATCGAGCGCAGCGATCAGGGAAAAGCACTCGATGGTGCCGATCAGCGCGACCAATATAATGCAGAATGGGTGATCAAATTGTTCCAAGCGGCGCGATCTAGCGCATCAATTGAGGCCGTTGTCATTGCTTTTCACGCCGATATTTATGAATATGAAAACGATAATAAACCTGCTTGTTCTAAAGAAATTCGTGTGAAGTGCAATGGCTATCAAAAGATTCGCGAGTTGATTAAAGCCCAAACACTGCAATTTAAAAAACCAGTCTTAACAATGCACGGTGACACTTTGCCTTATTGTTTTGATCAACCGGATGAAAAAATACCGAATCTATGGCGGCTGAACGCTGCTGGAGATCGTATCTATATGGATGTCAGTCAAGTGACATTTGATCCCGCTAATCAAACGATGCCCTTCACTATAACCGGCCTGCTTGATCAGAAACCAGCGCCTTCATCATGCGGCTTGGGTTCGATATTCACCGAGTTATTTACTTTATCTCCGACTCATTCAGAGAAGCCATGAATTTTATCCTTAGTATGACCGGTTACGCCGTAGCCACCCAAGAAACTCCTTTTGGTTCTTTAAATATCGAATTGCGCTCGGTCAATAATCGATTTTTAGATGTGCAATTTCGCTTATCAGAAGACTTTCGTAAGCATGAATCAGCTATGCGGGAAATGGTTGCCAGTCAATTCCAACGTGGAAAAATAGAATGCCGGTTAAATTTTTTACCGTTAGAAGAACTGAAAAAAGAGCAGCAACTTAATATTGCTATTTTAGAAAACTTAATGCGGATTAATAACAGCGTGCTAGAACGATATCCGACTGTCACACCGTTATCCGTCGCGGAAATACTCAAATGGCCTGGAATTGTTGGAAATGAGGATTTACCTGTCGATGAGCTTGGCGCAATTAGTATGGAATTACTGCAAAAAGCTTTGCAAGATTTAAAAACATCTAGGAATCGCGAAGGTGAAAAACTCAAAGCTATCGTTTTGGACCGCATCCAGCAAATTCGTCAACATTTAGTAATTGTCCGTCCTCGTGTTCCAACCTTAATCGCTAATTTTGAAGAAAAACTGAGCACACGGTTGAAAGAAATCATAGAAAACTTGGAGGACGAGCGGATTCGTCAGGAAATTGCTTTATTTGCTGCAAAAATAGATATTGATGAAGAATTGTCACGTTTACAAGCTCATTTGGAAGAGGTCGAGCATATTTTGGAAAAAGGTGGCGCCGTTGGTAAACGCCTCGATTTCATGATGCAAGAACTCAACCGTGAAGCCAATACGCTGGGTGCAAAATCAGTCGACCTGGAAATCACCAAAATTTCTATGGACCTTAAAGTCATCATCGAACAAATGCGCGAACAGGTGCAAAACATCGAATAGCTTTTAACGAATGCCTCTTCCGCTAATAAGTTCGAGTAACTGCAAAATCGGCTAAGTCCAATAAACATTTTTTATTTTCCGATTCAGATAAAAATTGGATGGATTGAATTGCAATGGCGGTTTCTTTTTCAGCGCTGCGTCTTGCGTAATTTAATGCGTCGGTTTGTTGAATAACATCTAAAATGGGTTGAAAACCATCTTGCCCACCGTCTTGTATGGCTTTGCGGATGATATCCGCTTGCTGTTGCGTGCCTGTTTTCATGGCATGAATTAGCGGTAAAGTCGGTTTTCCTTCGGCTAAGTCATCTCCTAGGTTTTTACCGATGTCACTGTTGTTTCCAGAATAATCAAGAATGTCGTCAATTAATTGAAATGCGGTTCCTAGATGCATGCCATACAACGCCATGGCGTCTTCTTCTTCACGTGTTGCATTTCCTAAAATCGCCCCCAGACGGCTAGCTGCTTCAAAAAGTTTGGCAGTCTTGAAACGAATGACTTGCAAATAACTTTCTTCGGTAACATTGGGTTCACGACAATTGAGGAGCTGCAAAACCTCTCCTTCGGCAATCGTATTTGTGGCATCGGCTAAAACTTGCATGATACGCATGTTGTCGACTTCTACCATCATTTGAAAAGCACGGGAATATAGAAAATCCCCAACTAACACACTCGCTGCGTTGCCAAATAACGCATTAGCCGTTTCTTGATTGCGCCGTAGTTGCGATTCGTCAACAACGTCATCATGCAATAATGTTGCGGTGTGAATAAACTCCACGATGGCCGCAAGCGTATAGTGAAACTTACCAGAATAGCTAAAAGCTCCGGACGATAAAATAACGAGTGCAGGCCGTAAGCGCTTGCCGCCGCTATTGATGATATATTCACTGACTTGACGGATAAGAACGACTTGGGAATGGAGTTTTTCGCGGATAACATCATCGACGATGTCCATGTCCCGTGAAATAAAGCTTTTAATGTTTTCGATTGACACAATGTAACCTTAAAGAAAGCGCTATGTTAGAAATGACGACGGCTTAGTGTCAAGTATAAAAAATATTGAATTCAGAATGTGAATTAAGTCATCATTATTTTTTATGCACAAATAACCCTTAAATCGTTATAATAGCAAGTTTTGTTGCACGTGGATTTGGAGTTCAAAATGTATGCGGTGATAATAACCGGTGGCAAGCAATATCGAGTTCAAGTAGGTGAGAAGCTTAAAGTTGAAAAACTGAGCGTGGAAGAGGGTAGCGAGTTGGTCATTGACCAAGTGTTGATGGTTTCGAATAACGATCAAGTATCGGTTGGAAGTCCGTTACTCAGTGGTGCAAAAGTGAATGCAACGGTTTTATCGCAAGGCCGGCATGATAAAATTCGCATTTTTAAAATGCGCCGCCGTAAGCATTATCAAAAGCATCAAGGGCATAGACAGTATTACACAGAGATCCAAATTACCGGTATCTCGGCTTAAGGAGTAAAGATAAATGGCACATAAGAAAGCAGGTGGAAGTTCAAGGAACGGTCGTGATTCGCATTCCAAACGTCTTGGCGTTAAATGTTACGGCGGCGAAGTAATACCAGCCGGTTCGATCATTGTCAGACAGCGCGGAACTCAAGTTCACCCGGGTGAAAATGTCGGCATTGGTAAAGATCATACCTTATTTGCAAAAATCACCGGAAAAGTTAACTTTACTATCAAAGGTGAACTTAAGCGTAAAACGGTCAACGTAGTGCCTGCTGCATAGTAAGCGATTCATCTCATTTTCAAAAAAGCCCTATCTTAAAACGATGGGGCTTTTTGTTTGTAGTACGAAAGTGGTATAACCACAACATTCAAGTACATAAGCGGTTGTTATGAAATTTATTGATGAAGCAGTCATTCAAGTATTGGCTGGCAAAGGCGGCAATGGCGTGGCAAGTTTTCGTCGGGAAAAGTACATACCACGCGGCGGACCGGATGGTGGTGACGGTGGTAGAGGCGGTAGCATTTATGCGATCGCTGATCGTAATATCAATACCTTGATCGATTATCGATTTGCGCGAATTCATCGGGCTAAGAACGGCCAAAACGGGCAAGGATCGGATCGTTATGGCCGAAGTGCAGAGGACATTGTATTGCGCATGCCAGTTGGAACACTGATTAAAAATATAGACACTGAAGAAATCATCGCAGATTTAGTGCGTGATCAGCAAAAGGTGCTGCTTGCTAAAGGGGGAACGGGAGGAGCGGGAAATCTTCATTTCAAATCAAGCACCAATCGTGCACCGCGTCAATTTACCTTGGGTGAATTGGGGCAAGAATTTGAGTTGAAGTTGGAATTAAAAGTGTTGGCGGATGTAGGATTGCTAGGCATGCCAAACGCTGGTAAATCCACGTTGATTCGTGCGGTTTCGGCTGCTCGTCCAAAAGTTGCAGATTATCCGTTTACCACGCTCGAACCAAACTTAGGTGTGATACGTATCGACGCCAATCGTAGCTTTGTGATGGCCGATATTCCTGGATTGATCGAAGGTGCTGCCGAAGGTGTTGGACTAGGACATCGTTTTTTGAAACACTTATCCAGAACCCGATTGTTGCTGCATGTGATTGATATGGTGCCTTTAGACGAAAATGCTGATTTGGTACACGAAGCGCATGCTTTGGTTAATGAATTACAAAAATACGACGAAGCACTCTATCAAAAACCGCGTTGGCTGGTGTTGAACAAGATTGATATGATACCTGCGGAAGAGAGAGCAAGCGTTTGCGAAGCTTTTGCTAAGAAATTGGGGTGGCAAGGTAATTATTTTATGATTTCAGCACTTACAGGAGAAGGTTGCAAGCAACTCACGTATGCCATCATGGAGTATTTAGAGCAAAACGTGTTAACGCTAGCACAATTAGAATCAACGGAAAACGCAGAAATGGTACAAGAGATAGAAGATCAAGGCGGTGATGCATGTTGAAGCAAGCACGTCGTGTTGTTATTAAAGTAGGCAGTAGCTTAGTAACCAATCAAGGTAAAGGGCTTGATCACGCCGCATTAGCAGGTTGGGCGGAACAAATCGCGCTACTGAAACACCAAGGCAAAGAAATTATTTTAGTTTCATCCGGCGCGATTGCCGAAGGAATGCAACGTCTCAACTGGGACACTCGGCCAACGGCTTTATACGAATTGCAGGCCGCTGCCGCCGTGGGACAAATGGGCTTGGCGCAAGCATATGCTTCTGTTTTTTCTCAACATAGTTTACAGACAGCGCAGATCTTGTTGACGCACGAAGATCTTTCCAATCGTAAACGCTATTTGAATGCTCGTTCAACGTTGACAACATTGCTCAAGCTCAACATTATTCCAATCATTAACGAGAACGATACTGTTGCAACCGATGAAATCCGCTTCGGTGATAACGATACACTGGCTGCGTTGGTGACTAATTTGGTTGAAGCTGATGCACTGGTGATTCTGACTGATCAAGAGGGACTCTATACCAGCGATCCACGTAAAGATCCGACCGCGCAGTTACTGAGCGAAGTGACCGCTGGCGATCCTACGCTCGAAAGAATGGCAGGGGGTGTTGGCAGCGGCATTAGCCGTGGTGGTATGCAAAGCAAAGTCATTGCGGCGAAACGTGCGGCACGTAGCGGGGCGGATACGTTGATCGCCTCAGGACACCAAAAAAATGTGCTGATCCGTCTCAATCAAGATGAAGCAATCGGCACGCGCTTTCTCGCTAAAATCCCAGTGCTAGCAGCGCGCAAACAATGGTTAGCCGATTATTTGCAGGTTCGTGGCCGCGTTCAATTGGACAGAGGAGCGGTAAATGCGCTAATCAACGACGGGAAAAGCTTGTTGGCTATTGGTGTAACCCATGTAGAAGGGGATTTCGAACGTGGAGAAACTGTGGCTTGCTTGAACGAAGAGGGCAAGGAAATCGCTCGCGGACTGATCAACTATAGTGCAGTAGAAACGCAAAGAATTCTCAAGACAGCGACGCATGAAATCGAAAATATACTGGGGTATGTCGCGGAACCAGAGCTGATACACCGTAATAATCTGGTGTTGCTATAAAATACGAACGTCCTGATCTGGTACTCTGTTTTTAAACATGGTTATCTTTCTATTTAAATACCTTCAGGTGACATAAAGAAATTTAGAATTCGCTCAGGTAGCCAATCCAATTGACCTGGAAATGAGCCTTGTAAAAATCCGGCGTGTCCGCCTTCCTCAGGAAATTCCAATGTGACGGCGGATGATACTTCATGTTGTTTCGGTAAAACAGACGCAGGCATGAAAGGATCGTTGCGAGCATTAATGATCAAAGTTGGAACGGTTATGTTCTTTAACCATTGCTTGCTGGCTGATTCTCGCCAATAGTGATCGGTATCACGAAAACCATGAAGCGGGGCAGTGACTAGATTATCGAACTGGTAGATTGAAGAGCATTTTTTGAGAGCGATGCGATCAAATAATCCAGGAAATTGTTTGAGTTTGTAAAAAGCTTTATTTTTTAGCGACGAAAGAAAATGTTTTGTATAGACTTGATTAAATCCGCGATCCAATGCTGCGCCAGCCGCAGCCAAGTCTAATGGCACAGAAATAGCCACGGATCGAGAAATGAGTTGATTGGCGTGCTGATTTTGCTCACCCAGCCACTTTAGAAGTGCATTACCCCCCAGAGAAACGCCAATAACAAAAATAGGCCTTTTCGATGAGTGTGCTTCGATCTGATGTATCGCACGTTTTAGCATTTGGTCAATTTCAGCAGAATCACCCGCATGATACGCACGCGGTAAGCGGTTAGGAGTGCCAGAACAACTCCGAAAATGAATGACCGCGCTTGACCAATGGTATTTTTTGAGATGGTTGATCGTGCTAACAATATAATGACTAGAAGAATTGCCTTCTAAACCATGAAAAAAAATCACTAAGGGTGTATTAACTGCACCATCAACCCAGTCCACATCGACAAAGTCTCGGTCGTCGAGCTCCCAGCGTTCGCGTCGATAATTAAATAACTTCGTTGGTTTAAAAACATAGGGAAAAATCGTCTGTAAGTTTCCGCCGGGTAGCCAGATAGGAGGGAAATAAGATTTTGGTTTGTTCGTGTTAAATTGCAATTTGGCCATGATTCAATCAACGTGGACAATCTTTAATAGCGCAGCATAATAGCATTCTAATGGAATCGGATGAAATTTTGAGTAGAAAAGCTGAGGATTTAATGGCGGATGTAAGAATCTTATTGTAAACGGTCATTGGGCAGGAAACTGCTATTATTCTTCGAGGAGAAGAAATGACTGTGAGCATCGGATGATCGACAGCTTGTTGGCCGATTACAAGAAACCAGAAGATTTGATTGGTGAGCATGGTTTGCTCAAGCCACTCACCAGAAAACTGGTCGAGCGTGCATTGGAAGCTGAAATGGCTGAACACCTTGGTCACGCCTGCAAGAGCAAGAAGACGCTCAAGGACGAGTTTGGAGAGGTATCGATCGAAATCCCCCTGCGACCACCGCGGCAATTTTGAGCTGCAGATCATCCCCCAAGAGACCTTTGACGGTTGTAATCAAAAGCTGATTAGCTGGGCGCTATAATTATATTATTAAAACAATAGCATTGAAGTGATAGGCATGAGTTTTTCCGAATTTGATGTAACCCGCCGCACCCGGAAAGAGAATTTTCTGACGCAGATAGATCAGTTAATTGACTGTAACTCGATAGAAAAAGCAATCGCAGTCCATTATGCACCGGTTTGCGATGCCACGGGGGCGGCCAGCCTATTCGGAGCTGCTGTTATTCAAGATGCTATTGGTCGGAATTTGGAATGGTGGTCTAAGCGATGAATCGGTGGAAGAGATGGCGAATTCGAATCTATATTTGATGCGGTTTCTGGGCTTGTCGCTGGAAGGCGATGTGCCGGACCATTCGGTGCTATCGCGATTTAGAACGCGACTGACGGCAGCAAAAGTATGGGATGGGTTATTGGCGGAAATCAACCGGCTTATGAAGTGGTCAGCAATCGGGAAGAGCGCGATGATGAAATCGAGGCCGAGAAAACGATGCAGGTGATTGAAGTGTCCTTAACGAAATTTGATCTGACAGACAAGCCGACTAAGTTGAGGCTGAAACAGACGTCGGCAAAGTCTGATTCAGTTGTTTGGCTAACGCCAAAGGAATGCTGTCTTTCATTGTCTGCATGGGTGTTTTACCAAAGCAATGTTTTCCGGAATGCGTTCGATCATG
>JBGAVE010000012.1:0-69257 GCA_044228295.1 Nitrosomonas sp. | reverse complement strand
GCCAACAATATGTGCTCGCGTGTCTGTGGCATAGGACCGTCCGCAGCCGATACAACCAATATCGCACCGTCCATTTGTGCAGCACCCGTAATCATATTCTTAACATAGTCCGCATGGCCAGGACAGTCCACATGCGCGTAATGACGATTCGCCGTCTCATATTCTACGTGCGCAGTGTTAATCGTAATACCACGAGCTCGTTCCTCTGGGGCCGAATCAATCTGCGCGTAACTCTTCGCCTCGCCACCAAATTTCTTTGTCAATATCGTCGTAATCGCCGCCGTCAGCGTCGTCTTACCATGATCCACATGACCTATCGTTCCTACATTCACGTGTGGCTTCGACCTCTCAAATTTACTCTTCGCCATGATCCGTTCCCCTTTTACTTACTTTAATTCTCTTTAATTTACTGTAATCAAACTGTCCTATGGAGCCCATGACCAGGATTGAACTGGTGACCTCTCCCTTACCAAGGGAGTGCTCTACCACTGAGCTACATGGGCAAGCATCACTTAATAAAACACTTAACGCTTCATCATTTTTTTCAATACAATCATACTGTTTTCGGTACACACAAAACACTGGAGCGGGTGAAGGGAATCGAACCCTCATCGTAAGCTTGGAAGGCTTCTGCTCTACCATTGAGCTACACCCGCACTATCTTCGCATCATATATGTAGCCACTACAGCCCGCACATCGAAACATATAAATTCAGCAATAATCTATATGGCTCGCATTATTCGTCTATTCATTCAACTTGGTGGAGGGGGAAGGATTCGAACCTTCGAAGGCAGAGCCGTCAGATTTACAGTCTGATCCCTTTGACCGCTCGGGAACCCCTCCAAGCGAAACCGCGAATTATGAATATTTTACCGCTATAAGTCAATCGGATAGTGAGACAACGATATAGATATGAACCATTAATATTCAATTTAATAGCAAAACAAGTCTCTTTTCTGTTACTAATTCAAGCGGATGCGAGGATCGGCCAAAGTATAAGATATATCCGTCAAAATAAGGCCGACGATATAAAGCATTGATCCCAAAAACACCATCGATCGAACAACTGCAAAATCCTGAGAATTAATTGCGTCGATAGTATAACTACCGAGTCCTGGAATGCCAAAAAATGATTCGATTAACAAGCTTCCCATGAAAAGTAATGGTACGACTGCGACGGCCCCAGTTAAAATTGGAATCATCGCGTTTCTTAAAACATGTTTAAACAGCACCAAATACTCAGTTAATCCTTTAGCCCGAGCTGTGCGCACATAGTCTTTATTCATTTCCTCCAAAAAAATCGTGCGATACCAACGGGTGCTTGATCCTGCACTGCTCAATATTCCTATCATTACAGGCAATATTAAAAATTTACCAATATCTACTCCATTCCCATAACCAGAAATTGGCACTAAATGCCATAACTTTCCTAATAAAAACTGGCCAGAAATAATATAAAACAAACCAGAAATCGACATCAAAGCAATACACAAAACCACACCCCAGAAATCAATGTAGGTCGCACGAAAAAAAACCATCAACAACGCAAAACTAACATAGGCGACCAATCCAAGAAAAAAAACTGGAATTGCAACCATTAAGCTCGGCAACATACGCGATTTCATTTCTTGAGCAATATCGCGGCCATCGTCTGCTTGACCAAAATCAAACAAGAACATTGCCAACGATTTTTCAAAAAAAATTGTATTCGTTAATTTACGCCCCAAGATTTCTTCTTTTTCATTAAATAATAATGGCTTATCGTAACCTTTATCTGATTTCCATTTTTCAATCGCCTCAGGTGTCACATGCTTAATACCCAATTGCATACGTGCCATATCATCTGGCGTATTCACGACAAAAAACAGCACAAAGGTAATCAAATTCACACCAATCAAAATTGGAATCGCGTAGAAAATACGCCGGATCACATAATCAAACATGACCGCTTATTTCCGCTGACGAACTGAGTAGAATAATCATTAGACTGCAGCGCTTCTTTCTCGACGTCGAAAAGCTGTTATGGCGGGAACACTGACCGCCAATAGCAATATGCTAAATACCAAGATAGGCGCAATCACTGGCGCATTCCATTCGCGCTGTTTTTTTTGCCTTAATTCGCCATCGATTTTGAAATATTTCATTGTATTGTTGGAAATGCGATTAGGTTTCACATTTTGATACCATGCATGATACAAACCGAAATCTTTCGGATGATACCCCCATAACCAAGGAGCATCGTTACGTAATATATCCACCATTCGATCAATGATCTGTTGCCTTTGCGAACCATTATTCATATTTTTCATCTTCTCGAACAGTTGATTATATTCATCATTATCATAATTCGCAGCGTTCTCTCCACTATTGCCGACTTTCCGTTGCGGACCATACAATAAAAATAAAAAGTTTTCGGCGTCCGGATAATCTGCATTCCAACCCCATTCAAAGATTTGTGCATTTCCTTTACGAATCTTGTCTTGAAATCGGTTGTAGTCAGTACTACGAACGATCAGTTGTATATTAAGCTTTTGAAATTGCTTACGCATCCAATCCAACTTCGATTTATCATCCGCACTACGCGCAGTCACATCGTAATACAGCATCAGCGGAGCGCCATTTTTTTGATTCATGCCATTCGGATATCCAGCTTCGGATAAGAGCTTCTTAGCGACTTCAATCGATCTTCTCTTGGGCTGACCATCGACCCAATCGTAAACGACCGGATTCATGCCTGCCTGGCCTTCGCGATGCCCTATAATGCCAGGCGCAATGGGACCATGCGCCGCTAATCCACGGCCATTAGCAAAAATAGAAATGAATTCTTCATAATCAACCGCAATCGCAATCGCCTGCCGCAATTTTCTTGCTGCTTCACGATCCTTGACATCACTACCACCATCTCCAACAATCGGATCTAACATATTGAAACCCATATAATAAGTAGAAGCAGCGATTGTTGTTTCCAAGCGAATACCTTGCTTAGCCATTTCTTCTGTGACCACCGCTTCACCCTGTCCAGTCAATTGTACGGCTTGGTCAAAACTATCCGAACCAATGCCTGCTGCATCATAATATCCTTGCAAAAACTTATTCCAGCGGGGAATATTTTCTTTTTCACGCGTAAAAATTACTTTATCAATCAAAGGTAATTTCTTACCGGCGTCTTCTAACAATCCTTTTTCTTCATCACCAGGCATCCCATCAGCCGGGTATCGTTCTTCATGAAAATTTGGGTTTTTCTCTAACACCATGCGTAGATTTGGATTATTTTCTGTCAACATATAAGGACCCGTTCCAACCGGATACCAGTCCAAAGTCAAATTCTTTTTTATCAAACCCGGATGCGAATATAACAAATCCACTTCCCAAGGAATTGGGGCGAAAAAAGGCATTGCCAGCCAATAAACAAATTGAGGATATTTACCTTTTATCTTAATGCGATAGGTATACCTATCCACGATTTCGACACCAGATAATGAATATTTTCTTAAGTCCAAGTAATTGTCCGGCAGCGTGCTTGAATCAATCTGCTTTAGCAACGTGGCATATTCCCTTAATCCAACAATATAATCAGCCATCAGTTCAAAAATGGGCGAATGCAATCTGGGATGAGCTAGACGTTTAATTTGATAGACATAATCTTCCGCTGTTAACTCACGCGTTCCGGTTTGTGCAAAATCAGCCGGGGTAGAAATTTCGGCAATTTCTTGCTCATTCAGTTGATGATAGAGCCAGTGACCTTGAGCATCTTTAGCAAATGCGGGATGCGGTTGATACAAAATTCCTGGCAAAATTGAAATTTGATAAATGCTATAAGCTACTTTTTCGACGGCATCATTATCGGTAAGAAAATTTCCGTTCTCATCCAGATACTCTATGGTTGGTAGCCCTGTTGCAGTGGCCGGAATGAGCGAAAAAGGACGTTTTAGATAATGATACTGCAACGGTGGCTCATAAATCTGCGCGGTAAATTGAATTTCGCTAGAACTGTAGGATTGCACGGGATCGAGATGTTTGGGTCGTTCACTAAACACGCTATATAAAACATTTTGCTCGACATCATTTTGTGAATAAGGGTTATTCCAAACACTGAATTCGCAGGAGGACAATAACAATAAGCCACTTATTCCAATAGCAATAAGAATTATTTTATTAAAATAGAAATAATTTTTTTTAACCATCATGATATTTCTCTAGTTACTTCCCCCTCCGAATCCTCACACTCGATTTGAATGGATACCGTTTTGAAAGCCTCAATTCGCCGTACATCAGCTATAATAACGCTGCATAATCGATAATAAAGGAAATTTCATGGGATTTCTCGCCAACAAACAAATACTCATCACCGGTCTACTCAGCAATCGCTCTATCGCCTACGGCATTGCCAAAGCAATGAAACGGGAAGGCGCACTATTAGCATTCACTTATCAAGGTGAAGAACTACGGGGTCGAGTAGAAAAATTGGCGGCTGAATTCGATTCCACATTATTATTTCCTTGTGATGTCGCAAGCGACGATGAAATTGCAACCTGTTTTGATAATCTTAAACAACACTGGCAAGGACTGGATGGCATCGTGCATTCCATCGCATTTGCACCCCGCCACTCCCTTTCAGGTGACTACTTACAAAGTGTTGATCGCGAGGCATTTCGGATTGCTCACGATATCAGTTCTTACAGTTTTTCTGCGCTTGCAAAAGCGGCGTTGCCTTTGATGGAAAATAGGAACGCAGCGCTTTTAACTCTGAGTTATTTAGGCGCAGTACGCGTCATGCCGAATTATAACGTGATGGGGTTGGCGAAGGCCAGTCTCGAAGCCAATGTACGTTTCATGGCCTCTAGCCTAGGCCCCAAGGGTATTCGAGTAAACGCTATTTCTGCCGGCCCGATCAAAACCTTAGCCGCAGCAGGGATAGGTGATTTTAGCAAATTATTAGGTTATACCGAAAAAATCTCACCGCTACGACGCAACGTTACTACTGAGGAAGTTGGCAATACAGCTGCATTTTTATGCAGTGATTTGGCCAGCGGAATTACAGGGGAAATTACCTATGTCGATGCGGGCTTTAATACGGTTGCTTTCGATATAAAAACCCCTGAATAGCGTTAGCTTAGAGGTTTTTTAATTAAAAATCTTGATTAATTTTCACTTCGTACTGCTTTCTAATTGCGGCTAAATAAGCACCCGTTTCTTCTTGTGTGATCATTTGCTGTAACTGCTTTTTGAAAGCATCAAATTTTTCTTTATCTTTATCGCTCGGCTCGATAATCTTATTGATTCGAATCAAAGTAAATCCGTCCGGATTTTCTAAACCAACATAGATAGGCAATTCCTTGGTATCCGCTTTAAAAATAGCACGCAATTCTTCATTACCCAATCCTTGCGATTGCATATATGAAACCGATTTAGCGTCATCCCAGGTAATGTCTTGGGCATCACTAGATGGCGACGTTTGAAGTTGTTTCAATTTATTTTGTCCCACTTCAAGTGCTTTGGCTTCTGACATTTGCTTTTTTAATGCCCCGATCACCTGATCTTTCACTGCTTCAAGCGATTGCGTTATTTCAGGTTGATGCTCGATAACACGCGCTGAAACAAAGGTATCGGGTTCAACTTCTATGGCTTCGGTATTCTTTTGATTAGTAATATTGTCACTTGAAAATATTGCTGATCGTAATTTGTCATTTGCCAGTATCTGAGGCTCAGCTTTATCCTTGGATATCCAATCACTTTTCTCAATGGTCAAACCAAATTTATCCGCCACAGATTGAAGATTCTCATTTTGCTCATAAACCATGTTACTGAAATCTTCAGAAAATTCCCCAAAAATTTTACTAGCAGCCTGTGTTTTTAATTGTTGCTCAATCTGCTCACGAACTTCTTTTAAATCAGGTTTCTTTTCCGATTTAATATCAGTCAATTGAATAATATGAAAGCCAAAATCAGTTTCGACGATATCGCTAATCTCGTTTAATTGCATGGAGAAAATCTTATCTTCAAATGATTTCACCATAACACCGCGACCAAAAAAACCAAGATCGCCTCCTCGACTGGCCGACCCAGGATCATCCGAAGTCTCTTTTGCTATTTCTGCAAATTGCTCAGGATTCTGCTTGACTCGATCCGAAGCTTTTTGTGCTTTCTCACGAGCAGCCCCCTTTGTTTCTTCTGATGCATCAGCAGCAACACTGATAAGAATATGACTTGCTTTACGTTCTTCAGGCTGGGAAAAATCGTTTTGATGTTCTGCAAAATAAGCTTCGATAGCTTCGTCGCTAATTATCTCTTTTTTTGCCACATTGGCCAGCGATAACACGACATATTCAACCCGCGCACGTTCAAGTAAACGGAATTTTTCTTGATTTTTATCGTAATAAGCTTGTATTTCGGTCTCAGATGGTTGCATTTCCGAAACAAATTGCTCTGCCTTAATAACAGATCGATTAATTTCGCGTTGCACTTCGCTTAAATAGGATACTTTTTTAGCTACAGCACTCGGAGCAAAAGCATGTTCGCTGTACCCATCCATCAACTGTTGCAGCATTAGTTCTTTACGCACGCGTGATTCAAAAATGGCTGGCGTCAATCCTTGCGCACGCAGCAACTCTTCATATTGCTGTTTAGAAAATTTGCCATCTTTTTGAAATGCTTGAACTTCACGTAACGTTTTGATTAATTGTGAATCTAAAACAACAAAACCGTTTTTTTCTGCTTCAGATTGCAGTAAACGCTGTTGCACCAATCGCTCCAATACCGAGTTTTTTACCTCAAAGTTATCCAACATTGAGCTATCAAAATTAGCACCCAGCATTGCACGCATTCGTTCATGATGATCTCGCAGTGCTTGCTCATATTCGCGACGGGAAACTTTATCCCCGGCAACAATAGCGACAAATCCATCGTCACCTTTGTCGCGATACGATTCCACTCCCCAAAACAAAAATGGCAATATCGCTAATGCCATAATGACTTGAACAACACGTTTCTTGCGATTAACGAAATCAAACACTGACGAAACCTAACAAAAAAATAAAAAATGAACGAAATTGATATACGATATTTTCACGAAGAGTGAAATCGATGGCGGAGTGGACGGGACTCGAACCCGCGACCCCCGGCGTGACAGGCCGGTATTCTAACCAACTGAACTACCACTCCAATAAAGCAAAATTAAATCTAGCATTATGCTTTTATTAAAAACAAAAGCAATTACAACTGGTGGGTGCTGACGGGATCGAACCGCCGACATTCGCCTTGTAAGGGCGACGCTCTACCAGCTGAGCTAAGCACCCAGTTTTAAAGCTCGCTAGTTTACTGCATCTTTTAACGCTTTACCAGCGCTGAATTTAGGAACTTTTGCTGCTTTAATTTTGATAGCAGCTCCTGTGCGAGGATTACGACCAGTACGCGCAGCTCGTGTACCCACTTTAAAAGTGCCAAATCCGACCAATGTTACACTGTCGTTCTTTTTGAGCGCTCCTTTGATTGCAGACAATGCTCCATCCAAGGCACTTCCAGCGGCAGCTTTGGAAAGTTTAGCCGATTTTGCGATAGCTTCAATGAGTTCGGATTTGTTCATAAACACACTCCCCTTCAAAGTTAATGGTAATAAAGTCACAAGCAGATACTGCAAACGCACTTATATCAAGCCATTAAGAGCTGGTCAAGAAAATTAATGTACTTCAGCTGCATGATTTATCAATCTTTTTTTACCTAATTGCACAATAAGCTTCAAGAATAAAATAAATAATTTTATGAATCATGGCATTGCATTACTAATATAAACAATTAATCGAAGCATCCAAAGCTTAATAAATCTCAGTTTTTTGTTCGCGATTTAACAACACTTCTACCGCTAAACGAGGTGATACACCCTCATAAATGATGCTACAGACCGCGTGTGTTATTGGCATTTCTACTTTTAAACGATTGCCCAATTGTGATACAGATTTTGCTGTGTGTACTCCTTCAGCCACATGGCCTAATTCGCTAAGAATAACGTCAATTGATTTTCCTTGCGCCAACATCAAACCGACTTGACGATTACGTGATAGCTCGCCTGTGCTGGTCAAAATTAAATCTCCAATTCCCGTTAATCCCATAAAAGTTTTTAGATCCCCGCCCAGTTTTAATCCCAATCGCGTGATTTCCGATAACCCTCGAGTAATCAAAGCCGCGCGCGCATTATTACCATACCCAAGCCCATCTGAAATTCCTGCTGCAATGCTGATGACATTCTTAAGTGCGCCCCCAATTTCCACGCCAATAACATCCTGACTGGTATAAATGCGCAGTTTGGCGCTATGCAAATAAGATGCCATTCGCTGTGAAAATTGAAGATCTTTGGATGCAAGTGTTAAAGCCGTTGGCAAACTTCTAGCCACTTCATCTGCAAAGCTAGGTCCAGATAATACGCCCGAAAGCGACGATAACTCAGGACATTCTTCTTGTAAGATTTGGTGTGGTAATAAGGAAGTATTAGACTCAAATCCCTTACACCCCCACAACATTGGGAGTTTTATTCGGCTTGCAGCAATTTTTCTTAGAATTTCTCGTAAACCCGAGATTGGAACGAGGATCAACACAAAGTCGACTTGCTCAAGAGCTTCTGAAAGTATGGACGTAATTTTTACTGTTTCGGGCAATCTATAGTGAGGCAAGTATCGTTGATTAATTCTTGTTGCCCCCATTTCCACAGCATGTTGATTATTTCTCGTCCATAAATTTACCTGATACCGTGATAAATTGATCGCTAAAGCTGAGCCCCATGCACCCGCACCCAATATTGCAATTTTCATGAACCCCAAACCTGAATGCTTTTAACGTATCCAGTTTGTCCATCCTGATGTCGCACCTTGACCCATCCCGGATTATCAGAATCAATCCATTCCATCACCACATTTCGTTCAGCTTGGAACAACGACACCGCATTGGCATCTGGCGTTTGATAAATACTCGCAACAGGAACTGTCACAATAACGTAGCGTTTATCACTTAAACCTTTCTTTTCTATCCAAGCAAGGGTACCGCTGCTATCTCTTACCTTGCTCCAACCTTCCACGTCCACAATCGTTTCTACCGGAAGATATTGACTTGCCACATAGATCTTGCCTGCTTTCAGCGAAGGTGCGTCATACAGAATGCTGCCGTTTTGAGCAACGGAAAAATACGACATCTCAGCATGCGAATGATTTGGCACATACAAACCCAACGCCATTAAAACAGTAATTAAAGCGTATGAAAATTGTTTCATCTGCCCCTCACGTTTTATGATCTTTAAATTATTGGCTAGCGCCATTCATAGCAGATTCTGGTTTCTTTTGGCGATAAATCGCTTCAAAGTTAACCGGATTTAAAATAACAGGAGGGAAACCTGCTCGCGTTACGGTATCGGACACGACTTCTCGCAAATAAGGGAAAATGATATTGGGACAACCAATACCGAGTACAGGGGCTATCTCTTCCTCATCAATGTTGATTATGCGAAAAATGCCAGCTTGTTGCACTTCTACCAAAAACATCACCTTATCTTTGATTTTTGCAGTCACAGTAACTGTTAACAAAACTTCGTGAAGTCCATCACCTAAATTTTGATTCTTACCACCAAGCTGCATGTTAATCTCAGGCGCATCTCTTTCTAGAAAAATGTTAGGTGCATTAGGAATTTCCAATGAAAGATCTTTCACATAGATTTTCTCTATCACAAAAGTAGGTTGTTGTTGCGATTGCTCAGACTCGGTCATTTGTATTATTGATCCATTTGAGATTTAGAATATTTTTTGCTAAATGCCACTTTCACTTCTCTGTCTTGCCACATCAAGTTAACAAGGTCGATAGCTCTCCATTGCGGTCCAGAACAGACAAATCATCATAACCTCCTACATGCCTGTCTCCGATGTATATCTGCGGTACGGTACGACGACCAGTTTTAACCATCATCTCTTGGCGTAACGCTGGATTCAAATCAATGCGAATCTTCTCGATCTCCTGCACACCCTTTGCGTGCAACAAATTTTCAGCCATTCGACAATAAGGACACGAACCCGTCGCATACATAACAATCTTTGGCATAATTTTCCTTCATCGTTTAACGATGGGAAGATTTGCACGTTTCCAAGCATCTATTCCCCCTATTAAATTAAAAATCTTAGAAAAACCATTTTTTTTCAGTATGCTACTGGCATTAGTAGATCGTACGCCGCCACGATAAATGACAACAATAGGCTTGTCTTTATATTTCTCCAGTTCCGACCAGCGTTCTTCCATCCTTTCTGTCGGAATATGTTTAGAGTTTGGTAAATGTCCACTTGCGTATTCACTATCGTCTCGTACATCAACAATTAGTGCATTTTCATAATTGATTAACTGCACAGCAATCCGAGTGTCAATCTCTTTGATACCACGCTGCGATATTAATGACCACAACAACATAAGACCACTGACGGTTGCTGTAATGACAAAAACTAGATTTTCAAATCTTAATAAAAAATGACTTTGATTTTGAAATAAAGATAAATCCATAATATTGAGGTAATAGAATTTTAATTAATTATTTTTAAAGATAAATTCTAGCAAAAAAAATTGCTAGAATCCTTTTAATCAGCTGAACTGGAGCGTATATTAACATTATGCCCACCAATTCATAATCTAATATTACTTTTAATTTTTTATACTATAACGCGATTTCTTAGGCTTGTTCAAAGAACAGAAGATTATCCAGATATCGACTGTATGCTGCATTCGATTGTAAACTGTATTAAAATGGCAAGATTTTATTTTGTCGCATACTCACAACACACTCCACTAATCATATACCACCATGAAGAAAATTGTTCTCCTGAGACATGGAGAGAGCATTTGGAACAAAGAAAATCGATTTACCGGCTGGACGGATGTAGATTTAACGTCACAAGGCGTTCAAGAAGCCAAGAACGCCGGGCAACTCCTTAAAAAACTTGGATATTCATTTGATATCGCCTATACCTCTGTACTCAAGCGCGCTATTCGTACATTGTGGCTTGCCCTGGATGAAATGGATCAAATGTGGATTCCCATTGAACACACTTGGCGTTTGAATGAAAGACACTACGGTGCATTACAAGGCTTAAATAAAGCAGAAATTGCTGCGCAATACGGTGAAGAACAAGTATTAATTTGGCGTCGAGGCTATGATGCGACACCACCCGCTTTGACACCCGGCGATAGTCGCTACCCAGGCTCCGATCCCCGCTATAAGGATTTGACGGTTAGCCAACTGCCTTTGACCGAATGCTTACGCGATACCGTTGAAAGATTTTTACCCTATTGGGAAACCATTATCTCACCACAAGTGAAATCGGGTAAAAGTATCATTATCGCTGCACATGGTAATTCATTACGTGCCTTGGTACAGTACTTAAATAATTATTCAGAGGAAGAAATACTCAATTGCAACATACCAACAGGCATTCCCTTAGTTTACGAACTCGATGACAATTTAAAGCCGATTCAGAATTATTACTTAGGTAACTCTTCTGAAATCCAGCAAGCAATTCAATCTATAGCGAATCAAGCAAAAACAAAATCTTAAAATATTTGCTGTTATTACATAAATTTTACAACGACCATAAACAAAAATATTTTCAGCTATTTTCCACAAACTCAATTGTTTCAGATTCGCTTGGTTATATCGGCAGGTATTTGCTGTCTTATCGCGTTCTATTCTTGGCCAGTTTTGTCCGATAATCAACAAAAACTTAAATCTGTCCAAGAACGTATCCAATCTTTACAAAAAGACATCGTTAATAAAGAAGCAATTAAACATGACACAACCATCAAATTACAAGAAACTCAGCGTGTCATTGCCGATATCATGAATCAATTACAAAAGCTTACTATCAATGAAAAGACGATCCATCAAGAATTACAGCAATTCAAAATGCGTCATAATCAATTGAACAATTCTATTAAAAAAGAACAAAATCAGCTCGAGCAATTGCTTTATCAGCAATACATAACAAAACAACACTCTCATCTGCAATCCGTTTTCAACCAAAACAGTCTCAATCAAATATTGAGAGATCGGTATTACTACAAGCAGTTGCTATTAGCAGGTTCTGATAGTATTCAACGCTTATTGAATCACCAACAGGAGATTGCAACTCTTTCTAAGAAACAGCAGGCAAAACAGCAAGAAATAGTGGCTATACAGTCACAATATTCATCACAACAAGAACAGCTAACACACGAAAAAAGCAAACAACAACTGTTACTGACTCAAGTATCCAACCAAATCACTCAACAACAAGAAGAAATTAACCGATTACGCAGTGACGAGAAACGTATCACTCAACTCATTAACAAGCTGAATGAAACAATTCGCCTTCAAGAACAGCAAAAAAAACATGAGAAAGCATCTGCCCAAAAGAAATTGACGCAAAATAATAGTCTTCCCGATCCTCCTACATCGAATGCCTTACTTCACTCATCAAAAAACAAGCTAAATTTGCCCGTACATGGAAAACTTCTGAATCGTTTCGGTGATCAAAGATCAGGTAAGCATGTCACATGGAAAGGGCTTTTTATTCAATCAAGCAATGGCAGCAATATTAAGGCAATTGCCGATGGCAAGGTTGTATTTGCCGATTGGTTAAAAGGTTTTGGCAACTTGCTTATCATCGATCATGGAAAAGGATTTATGAGTCTTTATGGTAATAATGAGACACTTTACAAACAAGTTGGCACTGCTATTCGGACAGGGGATATTATTGCCACGGTTGGGAATAGCAGCGGCAGTCTTGATTCAGGTCTATATTTCGAATTACGCTATAACGGAAAGCCGCTTGACCCCTTAACCTGGATAAAAATAGAATAGTGAAATCCTTAGGAATCATTTTAAAACATACACATCAATCGATCAGCGCGGAGAAAGCATCATGAGTCATATTATTAAGAAATCTGGATTGTTAATTATTGGCTTGATTGCCGGAATCATGATTAGTTTGAATTTCTCTGCTATTGCCAAAAAAGACTCGGTGGAAGCCGTTCACCCTCTTCCGATAGAGGAATTACGTACCTTTGCCCAAGTTTTTGGTCGTATCAAAAGCGATTACGTAGAATCGGTTGAAGACAAAAAATTGATCACCGAAGCGATCAATGGAATGCTGGTAGGTTTGGATCCACATTCATCCTATCTTGATAAAGACGAATACAAAGAACTTCAAATCGGCACACAAGGAGAATTTGGTGGATTGGGAATACAAGTCACCATGGAAGACGGTGTGGTCAAAGTTATCTCCCCCATTGAAGATACGCCCGCATTTCGTGCCGGCATCAAAACCGGTGATCTGATTGTTAAATTAGATGACAAAGTTGTCAAAGGCATGACTTTGAATGATGCCATTAAAATGATGCGGGGAAAACCCAAAACCTCGATCAAAATTACTATTGTCCGTGAAGGTGAGTCAGAGCCTTTAATTTTTAAGCTCATAAGAGATATTATTAAAATTCAAAGTGTTAAATCTAAAATGCTAGAACCCGGTTATGCGTATATTCGTATTACGCAATTTCAAGAACAAACGGGAGAAAATTTAGCACAGGCCATTAAAACGTTGTTTTCTCAAAACAGCGGTGCCATGAAAGGTTTGATTTTAGATCTGCGCAATGATCCAGGAGGATTGCTGAATGGTGCTGTGGCGGTTTCTGCTGCTTTTTTACCAGAAAATGCTCTGGTTGTTTACACAGAAGGGCGCAGCGCTGATGCAAAAATGAAATTACACGCGAGTCCGGAACATTATTTGCGTGGTTCCGATGTAGATTTCCTAAAAGGATTACCCCAAGAAGCCAAGACCGTACCGATGATTACGTTAGTCAATGGTGGATCGGCTTCCGCTTCTGAAATTGTCGCGGGTGCATTGCAAGATCACAAGCGTTCAGTGGTCATGGGCTCTCAAACTTTTGGTAAAGGCTCAGTACAAACCATTTTGCCACTAGGTAACAACACTGCCATAAAATTGACCACTGCACGATACTACACACCGAATGGTCAATCGATACAAGCTCAGGGTATTACACCTGATATAAAAGGTGAAACCGATAGCACTGATGAAGAACGCTTACGCGAATCTGATTTAAATCGTCATTTATCCAACGGGAAAACAGATAAAAAGAAATCTGCTGCTAATCTGGATCCGGCCATTCAGATAGAAAAAGCCATTCAAGAAACTTCCGATGATACTAAAGAAGAAAAAACTAAAGTTAAGAAAAACAAGAAACCATTGGAATTCGGCTCTGAGGAAGATCTATTGCTGATTCAAGCGATGAACTATTTTAAAGGCATTAAAACAACACCTAAGAAGAAAGACGATAAAAACGAAAAAACTGAAAGCTAATCTGTAGGCTGTGAATGATCAGCAACTGCTTCGATACAGTCGGCACATCCTGCTACCGCAAATTGATATTGAAGGTCAAGAGAAACTCACGCAATCGCATGTTTTAATCATCGGCATGGGGGGATTAGGTTCCCCCGCCGCAATGTACCTTGCAGCCAGCGGGATTGGTAAAATAACTATATGCGATGGTGATCAAGTGGATCTTACCAACCTACAACGCCAAATCATTCATCGAACCGAATCCATTGGTTTAGCTAAAGTCGATTCCGCAAAACATACACTGCTTCAAATTAATCCTGAAATCACTATTAATACGATCACTCACCACGTAGAATCAGCAGAATTACGATCTTTGGTTGAAAATGCGGATAGTGTTATCGATGCAAGTGACAATTTTTCTACTCGACATCAAATCAATCAGGCGTGCGTTGCATATAAAAAAACTTTGATTTCAGGTGCTGTTACACGATTCACTGGGCAAGTAACTGTTTTTGACTTACGCCACCCTAACAGCCCATGCTACCACTGCTTATATCCTGACGAAGGTGAATCTGAAGATATGCCATGCACAGTCATGGGAGTTTTCTCTCCGATCACTGGAATTATCGGTTGCATTCAGGCCGCAGAAACCATCAAAACACTCCTCAATATTGGCAATAATTTAAGTGGGCGATTACTGAGACTAGACGGATTGACGATGCAGTGGCAAGTAGCAAACTTGCAAAAAGACCCTCACTGCAGTATTTGCGCTGAATAAGGCAAATTTTTTATAGCACTCTGAACGCTATAATCGCCACAAAAGTCGGTGGCAACGCGGCGATTAGCAATCCTAGAGGATGGATCGATTGCTCATCAAATTTACTTTTAAGGATTGAAAAACCAGCTGGGTTAGGGGCATTGGCTATCACGGTTAATCCTCCCCCGGTTACTGCGCCAGCAACCAAAGCAATTTTAAATTCCTCCGTCAAGCCTTCTACTAACGATCCCAAATAAGTCAACGCAGCGTTATCAGTCACCGCAGTTAATGCGGTCGCACCAAAATAAACAGCCGTTTCACTCATATTCATAAGTACGGGTTGAAGCCACCACTGCTGTTGTCCACCTAAAACCACCAAACCCGCTAAGAAAAAAGCCACTAATAGAGCTTCGCGTAAAATTAATGGACTTTGATGACGCTCATACGCAGCCGTATAACCAAGAAAAAAGAGAAATAATCCCATAAATACCACGGCATGGTGCGCAAATAAAACTACCAGTAACAGAAAGAATAAATGAATCAACACAACTATTATCGGTATTTTTTCAGCCTCAGACGCTGAATCCATAGAATTTTTCAAGACTGTCATTGAATCAAATTCCCGGCGAAACAGCCAGGTCACTGCCAGTGCGTTGAGAGTAACAGCCAGTGCCGATTTCCATCCAAAATTAATCAGCATAAAGGTAATATCCCAATTCCATTTGGCCGCCACCATCAACACAGGAGGTGCCGCGAAAGGGGTTAACGTTCCGCCAATCGATACATTGACGAATAACACACCTACCGTTGCATATTTCAAGCGAGTGGAAATATCTTTACTAAATAACGTATCACGTAACATCAGTGCAGCAAGCGTCATCGCAGCAGGTTCGGTAATAAAAGAACCCAGTAAGGGCACTAACGACAATAGCAAGAAATACATCACCATGCTTTGATTCAAGGGTACTATCGTCGCAACACGTTGCACCGTAGAAGCGACAAACTTCAAAATCGGACGCGTACCAGCAATCACCATAATAACAAAAACAAACATCGGCTCCGTAAAATCGCGAGATTCTAAATACTCTATCGCATCATGCTGACCACTAAAAGCAAAAATCACTAAAATCAATATCATGGCCCAAAGACCAAAAACAACCTCTACTTCCCCAAGTAAATGCCAAACCCCAGCGTGTCGCGGCTGAATATGCGCAAGATGCTCAAAATATTTGGTTGAAAAAGTGTGTATTACCGCTAGTGCAAAAAGTGCCGCAGCAATATATTGAATGGAAGTAGGATCGTTCATATCGATAGGGGTACCTTAAATGCCACGCAGCAATTCATTGATACCTGTTTTAGAACGGGTCTTGGCATCCACCTGTTTTACTATCACGGCGCAATAAAGACTGTATTTGCCATTTTCTGCTGGAAGATTTCCCGATACGACCACCGATCCTGGTGGAATACGACCGTAAGTCACTTCGCCCGTATCACGGTTATAAATTTTGGTGCTTTGCCCAATATAGACGCCCATCGAAATAACAGAATTTTCCCCGACAATCACGCCTTCAACAATTTCTGAACGCGCACCAATAAAGCAATTGTCTTCAATAATAGTCGGATTGGCTTGAACGGGTTCCAACACGCCTCCGATACCAACACCACCGGACAAGTGCACATTCTTACCAATTTGCGCGCAAGATCCGACCGTGGCCCAAGTGTCTACCATCGTGCCTTGATCAACATACGCGCCGATATTGACATACGAAGGCATCAATACCACGTTACTAGCGATAAAAGACCCTTTACGCACGGCTGCGGGCGGCACTACGCGAAAACCACCATCGCGAAAATCCCTGGAGCTATAATCCGCAAATTTTGAAGGCACTTTATCAAAATAATTAGAGAATCCCCCTTTGATAAAATTATTGTCTTCGATACGAAAAGATAGCAGCACGGCTTTCTTGATCCATTGATGCGTCACCCAATCGTTATTGATTTTTTCTGCAACGCGTAGTTTGCCCGTATCTAACAGCGTTAATACTTGGTTAATAGACTCCTTTAAACTCGCCTCCACATTGCGCGGGGTAATATCAGCTCGACGTTCAAAGGCTTCTTCGATAATGCTCTGCAATTCACTCATAGTGTTCCTTAGATGTTGATATTGTTTACTTTAAATGACTGATACATTCTTTTATTCGCTGCATCGCTTCTGTGCATTCGGCTAGCGTAGCTACCAGCGCAATGCGAACATGATTGACTCCAGG
Source organism: Nitrosomonas sp. (assembly GCA_044228295.1). GTDB lineage: Bacteria > Pseudomonadota > Gammaproteobacteria > Burkholderiales > Nitrosomonadaceae > Nitrosomonas. Next base: position 51,881 of record JBGAVE010000012.1, on the reverse strand, counting down.
ATTAATGCCATGCGCCTCCCGGCCTAAATAACTGCCTGGCAAAACGGTTACATTATAGTCTCGATAAAGTAGTTTCGTGAATTCGGTATCGCTGATTGGCGTCTCTAGCCAGAAATAAAAACCTGCATCGGGAAGTTGTATAGGAATCGTATCCGATAAGATCTGCATAGCATCAGAAAATTTCTGTGTATACAAACGTCGATTCTCGATAACGTGCGCTTCGTCGTTCCAGGCAGCAGTACTTGCAGCTTGAGCAACCGGGCTCATAGCACAACCATGATAGGTTCGATAGAGTATAAATTTTTCTAATATCGCTGCATCGCCAGCCGCAAACCCAGAACGCAATCCTGGCACATTCGATCGTTTGGACAAACTATTGAATACCACCAAACGAGGAAATCCGTGCCGTCCTAAACGCTGTGCGGCGTCTAAAGCTCCGAGTGGAGGATTGGTTTCTGAAAAATAAATTTCTGAATAGCATTCATCCGATGCGATCACAAAACCATAGCGATCCGACAATTCAAAAAGTTGTCGCCACTCTTCTAAAGTCATGACACGACCGGTTGGATTGTTAGGCGAACACACATACATCAGCTGCGTATCAGACCAAACTTCTTCGCTGATTTGTGAAAAATCAAATTTAAAGTGATTTTTCGCAGTGGTATTAAGAAAAAAAGGCTTAGCCCCAGCCAATAATACAGCGCCTTCATAAATTTGATAAAAAGGATTCGGACACATCACCGTTGCGTTGCTTCGAGTCGTATCGACAACCGCTTGAGCAAATGAAAACAATGCTTCTCGGCTGCCAATGACTGGTATCACCTCAGTATCCGAATCAATTTTAGTAATATTAAAACGCTGCTGAATCCAGTTTGCCAACGCTTCCCGCAACGAGATAGATCCCAGTGTCATCGGATAAGCGGACAATCCATCCAAATTTTTCGTTATTGCCTGACGGATAAAATCGGGTGTTTCGTGCTTCGGCTCACCGATGTGTAGATTGATTGCTTTTAAAGCATTGTTGCCTTTCACCCCCTCAAGCAATTGCCGCAATTTCTGGAAGGGATAAGGCTGTAAATCATTCAATTTTGGATTCATGACAGAAAACGAATATATCAATCAACGCTGAATGGTAAATAATAATTACCGCACGCTCGAAGATACACTTTTTTAGTAATAAGTTTTGGGGTTATATGAGCAGATTATAAAACGCGCAAGAAATATAACCAACAAAAAACCGAAGATACCTTGGACACAGATTTATAACGTACCAATCGATCTTCAGTTTTTTGTAATGATACTGTCAGTCAATGACAGCAAAAAAAGAAATAACCAGCGGTGGATTAATTAACGGTAAAGCAATTTAAAACTAGGCAAATTCCCGCATCGCAGGAATAGATTGATGCGTTTTTTGCAGGGCAATTTTTTGCCCTAATAACGTGCAAATTTTCTGAAAATCCATACGAACCGTAGCCGGTGTTTGTTTCAAATAAGCAGCAAGCACTCTGGAATCAGTCGTTTCCAATACGAAACACGCTTCTACTAAGCGTTGTAAAGAAGAAGGCAACGTTCTGTAACCATCGATCGAGTCGATTAGCCGCGCCGCATGCATTTTTGCACGCCTCATTTGACCGGATTCGTAGAAAGGCCGAGTACTTCCTCTACGAGATAATGAAACATTGGCAGTATTAGTTTGCAGTTCATCTTGCGATTGTAGGTGATTCATTTAATCCCCTCCTCAGGTAAGTTAAGGATTTTTCTAAGATAGCAAAGATATGTGACAAAAATATAACAGAGTCATTGTTAATTTTCTGTGTGCAAACTGTATCCCAACAAAAACAAAACGACAATGCGACAAATTGTCGCTCCTACCGGAAGGTAGTCAAATAGGGATGTTGCAGAAAAAATATTTTTTTATCGCGTTTTCTAAAAATATCACTTGCACGATTTGTTATCCCTGTACAAGGATGATACATTTACATTTCCTTATTTTTCCATCGCAGGAATAAAATGCTCCGCTATGCTGCTGTGTTCATAATAGTGTCATTGTTTTTTTTGGGGAATTATCAAGGATTTTTCTTATCCTCTGCTCATGCACAACGATTGCAAACCGAGTTTGCCATCAAACAAATTGCTCAAGGTTTAAAATTTCCATGGGGCATGGCATTTCTACCCGACGGAAATATTTTAGTAACGGAGCGGATTGGTCAATTACGAATTGTCTCGCCTAACGGACAGCTATCCGAACCGATCCAAGGAGTTCCCGAAGTGTTTTTTGAACAACAAGGTGGACTGCTGGATGTTGCGATAGATCCCGAATTTTCTAAAAACCGTTTAATTTATTTATCCTACGCTGAGCCTGAGGGTAATAAAGCCAGCACCGCTGTCGCTCGAGCTGAATTGGTGAACGGTCAGCTGAAAAACTTGCAAGTCATTTTTCGCCAGCTCCCCAAAACTATGGGGGGAGTTCATTTTGGCTCGCGTCTAGCGTTTGCGCGCGATGGCAATCTTTTCATTACGTTAGGCGATCGCGGCACCCACGCCGAAGATGCACAGCAATTAGATAATTATTTTGGCAAAATCATTCGAATTCGTCCGGACGGTTCAGTGCCGTCTGATAATCCTTTTGTCAAACACTCCAATGCAAAACCAGAAATTTGGTCTTATGGTCACCGTAGCGTGCAAGGCGCCACCATTCATCCTAAGACTGGAGAATTATGGATTCATGAACATGGTCCTAAAGGCGGCGATGAAATCAATATTCCTCAAGCCGGTAAAAATTATGGTTGGCCGAAAGCATGTTACGGCTCTCATTATGATGGAACACCGATAAAAGACGAGCATGCCGAACAAGGCTTTGAAGAACCGATTCATTATTGGACTCCATCCATCGCTCCATCAGGAATGGCATTTTATACCGGCAATGATTTCCCTAACTGGCGTGGCAGTTTGTTTGTCGGAGCGCTTGCTGGCAAGCACGTTGCGCGATTAACCATCGACAATAATAAAATCACATCAGAAGAACAGTTAGTTGCAAATACCACCCGCTTTCGTAACGTCAAACAAAGCCCTGATGGAATGCTGTATTTATTGACCGACGAAGCGAATGGCAAATTATTAAAAATCGTGCCGAATACAAAATCTCAATAATTATTGAGTTGTCACAATAAGTTCACACAGTCGATCGCGGTAATCCTTTAATATGAACGGTTTTGCTAAGCTAATGCGGTAGATTAATCACTACCATCTGATAAGTACGCATTACATTCACTATCATTTAATTCCAATTATTCCTTACATTAATGGATATCACTGATCTAAAAAACCCGTCGCTCTATATTAACCGTGAGTTAAGTCTATTAGAGTTCAATCGCCGAGTCATTGAACAAACCAAAGATGAAAACCTACCGTTGCTGGAAAGATTGCGTTTTTTATGTATCGCCAGTACTAATTTAGACGAATTCTTTGAAATTCGTGTGGCCGGGTTAAAACAACAAGCGAAATATGGTTCAACCCAAACTGGACCTGATAACTTACTGCCGGCTGAAGTACTGGTGCGTATCAGTGAAACTGCCCATCAATTCGTCGAAGAGCAGTACCATGTGTGGAATGAAATGATGATTCCCGCACTGACGAAAGATAAAATCCGTTTACTTCGTCGCTCGCAATGGAAACCTCTATCCAGCCGCTGGATTCATCGCTATTTTAGAAATGAAGTATTACCGGTTCTGAGTCCAATCGGTTTAGATCCAGCACACCCTTTTCCAAGAGTTCTTAATAAAAACCTGTATTTTATTATCTCTTTGGATGGCAAAGATGCATTTGGCCGTGAATCTGGGCTTGCTATCGTACAGGCGCCCCGCTCTCTTCCTCGCATTATCCAAATTCCTGCCAAATATAGTGGCGGGAATCATGATTTCATTTTGCTATCTTCCATCATTCACGCCCATGTCAGTGATTTATTTCCCGGCATGAATGTAACCGGTTGCTATCAATTCAAGGTAACTCGGGATAGCGATTTGTTCATTGATGACGAAGAAACGGATGATTTGTTACGCGCTTTGGAAGGTGAATTGCCATCTCGCAGATTCAGTGATGCAGTACGACTTGAAGTCGCCGATAACTGTCCTGATGAATTAAGTCGATTCTTGTTACAAAAATTCGAATTAAAATCCGATGATCTTTATCAGGTCAATGGCCCAGTTAATCTTGGTCGACTGATGGCCATTTGTGATTTGGTTGATCGGCCGGAACTAAAATTTCCGGGTTTTACCCCAGAGATTCCCCGCCGCTTAGTTAAAAATACGAGTATTTTTGAGACCTTGCACAATGGTGACATCTTATTACACCATCCTTTTCAATCATTCGCCCCGGTCATTGATTTTATTCGCCAAGCAGCAACCGATCCCAACGTTTTGTCGATCAAACAAACGCTTTATCGTACGGGCACCGAATCAGTTGTAGTCGAAGCGTTAAAAATTGCCGCTCGCGCAGGTAAGGAAGTAACCGTTGTGATTGAATTGCGCGCTCGTTTCGATGAAGAAGCCAATATCGAATTAGCCAGTGAATTACAACAAGCTGGCGCGCACGTGGTGTATGGTGTGGTTAATTACAAAACACATGCCAAAATGATTTTGGTGGTGCGCAGAGAAGGTCGAACCCTTCGCCGTTATGTCCATTTAGGTACCGGAAACTATCACGCCAGAACCGCACGCTTATATACCGATTATGGCTTATTAACGAGTGACAAAGCCATTGGCGAAGACGTTAATAAATTATTTCATCAACTTACCGGTTTAGGCAGAGCCGGTCGGCTCAGAAAACTATTGCAATCCCCCTTCACTCTACATAAAGGAATTCTCGCTTATATTGAAAGAGAAATCAGCTTAGTCGGTGAAGGGAAAAAAGGTTGGATCATTGCCAAAATGAACGCGTTAGTTGATCCCGAAATTATCATGGCACTGTATCGTGCCTCACAAGCGGGCGTAAAAATAGATTTGATCGTAAGAGGTGTCTGTTGCTTACGACCAGGAGTCAAAGGGGTATCGGAAAACATCACGGTGCGTTCTATCGTCGGCCGTTTTCTCGAGCATACGCGCGTATTCTATTTCCATAATGATGGTGAAGAATTGCTCTTTTGTTCCAGTGCGGATTGGATGACACGCAATTTACATCATCGCGTAGAAGTCTGCTTCCCGATTGAAGAAAAACGTACCAGTGACAGCGTTATTGAATTAGGACTGCTGAATTATCTTTCGGATAATACGCAAGCGTGGGTATTGCAAAATGATGGTCTTTACAAGCGATTAAAACCGGGCACCCACAAACCCCGCTCCGCACAGCAATTATTGTTGGAGCATTATTGCAAATAATCCAGCTCTTTTATCAATCCCTTGCAATATTTCTTTTCAAAGTTAATGAATCAACCCCATCGTTTAGGAATTTTCATCGTATTTAAATATTGGGGCTGTAGTAGATTAGCTTAACTGATAAGCCAATTTAATAAAGATACATAATTTTAGATTATTTACGAAAACACGAATAGAACCCCTAAACAGGAGTTAAAAATTCTGAAGTCTTGAACTCAAATTTAATCTGATCTACTACAACCCCTTAAGTTATAAGCAACCGCTACCGAATCGTAATCTTGGCAAATTTACGTTTACCCACTTGCAAAATAACCGTTTCCCCTTGCGATAATTTGCTATTTTTGTCTGTAACCTTTTGTTCATTTAATTTCACGGCGCCTTGATTTATCATGCGCATTGATTCGCTTGTACTTGCGGTCAAATTGGCCAACTTAAGCAATTGCACTAATAGTATGTCTTTTTCGTCAATGGCCACAGTAATTTCGGCGATGTCCTCGGGCAATACGCCATGCTTGAAGCGCGTCTCAAAATCACTCAAGGCTTCATCTGCGTCTTTTTGGCTATAAAAACGCGTGACGATTTCCTGCGCAAATTGCACTTTGATATCACGAGGGTTACGGCCTTGCTCAACCTCATAGCGCCATTGATTAATGTTCTCCATCGATTCGAACGACAGCAACTCTAAATACCGCCACATGAGTTGATCTGAAACCGACATGATTTTGCCAAAAATTTCCTTCGGGGAGTCGGTAATACCGATGTAGTTATTAAGCGACTTGGACATTTTGTTAACGCCATCCAATCCCTCTAGCAGCGGCATAGTGAGAATGCATTGTGGAGATTGACCGTAATGCTTTTGCAATTCCCGGCCCATCAGTAAATTGAATTTTTGGTCTGTGCCCCCCAATTCTAGATCTGCTTTAAGTGCAACAGAATCATAGCCTTGCACTAGCGGATAAAGAAATTCATGAATGGCAATCGGTTGATTATTTCGGTACCGTTTATCAAAATCATCTCGTTCCAGCATGCGCGCTACCGTGTGAGTAGCAGCGAGTTTGATCATATCGGCCGCATTTAATGAATCCATCCAAGAAGAATTGAATACCACTTCGGTTTTATTCGGATCAAGAATCTTGAAAACTTGAGTCGTATACGACTGTGCATTTTGTGACACTTGCTCTCTCGTGAGTGGCGGTCGTGTTGCATTCTTTCCGGTCGGATCGCCTATCATTCCCGTGAAATCACCAATCAGAAACAGAATATGGTGCCCTAAATCTTGTAATTGTTTTAATTTGTTAATTAATACGGTGTGACCTAAATGCAAATCCGGTGCAGTGGGATCAAAACCGGCTTTGATTCGCAATGGCCTATCTTTAGCAAGTTTAATTTCCAGCTCGGACTCGAGGAGAAGCTCGGTACAACCACGTTTTATGATACCTAATTGAGGGTTTATTGAGTTTTTCAATTTTTATTAATCTTTTGATTTTTAATGAGTTATGAGTTTAATATAGAATTTTCTTTAAATTTCAATTGTACTTTAGTACATATTTTGCACTTTTTCGTGTTAGACTCGCGCCTGTTTGTAATGACGAATCACTGGAGGCCCAATCCATGCTTGATGAAACGACGTTTCAAAATGAACCGCCTGTAAGCAATCAACAAAAAATTCTAGCGCAAAAATCTTTTAACATCACACATAAATCTATTCGTTGGCTAGTTGCATTATCCAGCATTCCCCTTTTTGGTTTCGTCACGGCATTTGGTATTGCGCCCAATGTACCATCTTTAGAGGATATACAAGTCGAAGATGTCGTCCTTGATTTGTCTATTCCGGATGTTATTCACGATACTCAGGAAAATCAAATTTTTTGGCATCAGGAGAATATTCGACGCGGAGATACCATTGCGGCCGTTTTAAGTCGATTAGATATTAGCGATCAGGATTCAAATGATTTTTTGCAAGCTGTTCGCGGCAGTCGTGCAATGAAGCATTTAAAACCCGGGAAAACCATTTATGCGCAGACTTCTTCAGACGGAGAATTACTAGGTCTACGATATGTTTTTGGTAACGAAGAATTATTTTTGATGGAAAAAAACGATGATGAATTCAAAATCATCGAACAATCCCTTGAACTTGATAACCGTATCCAAATGAAAGCGGGTGTTATCAGCAGTTCTTTATTTGCCGCGACTGATATCGCAGGCGTACCCAATAATATAGCGGCACAATTGGCACAGATATTCGCATCGCAAATCGATTTTCATCGTGGACTACACCGCGGAGATCGCTTCATTGTCGTGTATGAAATGCTGAATAACAACGATGGGAAACGTGCTAAGACAGGGCGTATTTTAGCGGCCGAATTTGTTAATAGAGGAAAGGTTCATCAAGCAGTATATTTTAATCCTCCTAATGGAACAGATGGCTATTACACGCCTAAGGGAGAGAGTTTGCGTAAAGATTTCTTACTTGCACCTTTGGACGTATCGCGTATTAGCTCAGGTTTTAGTCATGGTCGTTTTCATCCTATTCTAAAAGAATGGAGAGCACACAAAGGAATTGATTATGCCGCACGCACGGGTACGCCTGTCAAAGCAACGGCGAGCGGTATTGTTGACTTTTCCGGCTCGCAAAGAGGCTACGGGAATTTAGTGGTGTTAAAACATAACGGAAAATTTGAAACAGCCTACGGCCATTTATCCAGATTTGCGCCAGGTGTAAGTAAAGGCAAGCGAGTCAATCAAGGTGACGTGATTGGATATGTCGGTTCTACTGGCATGGCAACCGGACCGCATCTGCATTATGAATTACGCATTGATGGCGTACAGCGCGATCCTACTAAAGTTGCGTTACCGACCGCAACACCGCTTGGCAAAAAAGAATTAATTGCTTTTCACAAAGAAACACAGCCATTTATTTCACGTTTAACCGTCATGCGTAATATTCATTACGCAGCATTGGAATAACGCATTCATCTTACACTGAAGCAAGTCGAGTCAACATGATTTCGATTCTCGTGTTCTCGAACTTTAAGTTTATTGATTAGCTGTTTGCTAGAATGAAGCCGGATTATTATATTGGCCTCATGTCTGGCACCAGCTTGGATGGCATTGATGCTGTTCTTGTCGATTTTAGTCAACCTAAACCTGTTTTGATTGAAACAGTGTTTCAGCCTTACGATAGTAATCTTCGCACGCATTTATTAAAACTGCATCATGCCGATTTTGATGAGCTTAATCGGGCAGCATTGCTGGGTAATGAGCTTTCATCCCGTTATGCGGATGCAGTTTTAAAGTTGCTGGCAAAATCCACTATTGATGCGCAAGAAATTACTGCGATTGGTTGTCATGGACAAACGATTCGCCACTGTCCCGAAAAAGAAAAACGCTACACGATACAACTGGTCAATGCGGCATTATTGGCGGAACTCACCCATATAACCGTAGTAGCGGATTTCAGAAGCCGCGATATCGCGGCTGGAGGGCAAGGGGCACCGCTCGTCCCAGCCTTTCATCATGCATTATTTAGCGATGACTCTAAACACCGTGTTATCGTCAACATTGGTGGGATTGCGAATATTACTAGCCTCGATCCAAAGGGGAGCGTCATAGGGTTTGATTGCGGGCCTGGCAATATGTTGATGGATGAATGGTGCTTGCGTCATACGGGGAAAAACTATGACGCTCAAGGCGAATGGGCAAAAAAAGGAACGGTTATCCATTCACTGTTAGCAGCAATGATGAACGAAGATTTTTTTTCATGCCCTCCGCCAAAAAGTACGGGGCGAGATCTCTTTAACAGGCAGTGGCTTGAAAGAAAGTTATCGCACTATGCACATGAACCTGTTGAAAATGTGCAAGCCACTTTATTGCAATTAACCGCAACAACCATTGCGAGCGCAATTGAAGATTATTGCTCTACCGCAAGTGAAATTTATGTGTGTGGCGGAGGCGCACATAATACGCATCTTATCAATCGATTATCAAACATACTGTCAGACCGTATCGTTGCATCGACGAAAGAATTAGGGGTCGATGCAGATTGGGTTGAAGCTTTTGCATTTGCTTGGTTAGCGCAACAAACAATATTACGTAAGCCAGGCAATCTGTGTGCTGTGACAGGCGCGCAAGGCGAACGAGTTTTGGGCGCGATTTATCCTGCGTAACTTAACTTTAACTGACTTGAAGAAATGAGCATGCAAAAAAGTGCTTGCTGCCAAGTGGTTTTTGTTATTCTGTGATTAGCTTTAATAAAGTATCTCCGCTGCCAGCATAAAAGTATTAGATAATCTCTTCAAGCTATTTGGTTTGCAATAAACCTTCGTGCCAAGAGGTGAGGAATTAAACCCAGAATCGTTAAATTCATCATGAATATACCCGTTAAAAAACTGCTCGTGCCGACACCCTCTGCGGATAATATACCGCGCAAGCCTCGTCACATTGCTTATGTCGATTGGGGAAATCCCAAAAATCCTCATGTGGTTATTTGCGTACATGGTTTAACCCGCAATTGCCGTGATTTTGATTATTTGGCACATGCCTTGGAATCCGAATGCAGAGTGATTGCTGTCGATGTGGTCGGCCGTGGTCACAGTGATTGGTTGGAGCACGCTGATGATTATAACTTTTATCCTCTCTATCTATCCGATGCCACGTCGTTGATGGCGCACCTTCAATCGCAATATGACACAACCATCACACTCGATTGGGTAGGGATTTCGATGGGTGGATTGATCGGTATGATGATGGCCATTCAACCGAAAAGTCCTGTATCGATTCGAAAATTAGTCATGAGCGATATTGGTCCGTTAATTCCTGCCACAGCATTAATGAGAATTTCTGATTATGTTGGCCGTGATCCGCGTTTTGACACGTTTGAAGAATTCAAAGCGTACATGAAAAAAATTTCGGCTCCATTTGGAATATTAACCAATGAGCAATGGACGCATATGGCGATTCATAGCATGCGCCAATATGAAGATGGCACCTGTGGGTTTCGTTATGATCCCCAAATCGGGCTAAGTTTAAAGGGACTCAAAATCAAGGACATCGACTTATGGCAACAATGGGATCAGCTAACGATTCCGACCATGATTTTACGCGGTGTTGAATCAGATCTTTTGTCCGCCGATACTGCATCTCAAATGAAAATACGCGGTCCGAAAGCGCAGATTGTTGAATTTCCCAACGTTGGTCATGCGCCTACCATTATGAATGAACAACAGATTCAAATTGTGCGTGATTTCATTTGCACTTGATTCTCTGTTTCTGCTCGAGCGTTTTTGACCCAGTTTCACCTTTCCATAGGCGTAATTTCTACCGTCAGCAATTCTTTATCGCGCTGATACTGCAGTTCTACTTTCTTTCCTGCCGGTAGTAATTTTAATATCATCGAATAACCTGCCAAGTCATTAATTGAATTATCATTTAACTTCAAGATGATATCGCCCTTTTGCAATTGCGCAAGTTGTGCGGGAGAATCAGGTAGCACATCGTCAATACGCACACCGTTTCCGGAATACGAAAAATCGGGCACAGTGCCAAGGCTAACCTTACGTTTTGCCTGAGTTTCTGAAGATTTTCCTTCAGTAGGTTGAGATTTTAAAGTGACGGTCAATGGCTCAATGCGATTGGCTAAATATTCAACGCCTTCTTTGAGAATTGCAGCGACTTTAACCAAGCCTGCCGTATCAATTTTATCGATGGTATCACCAGGCGCATGATAATCTTCATGCGCAGTCGCAAAAAACTGTACGGCCGGAACGCCTGCTTGTATGAAAGCAGCTTGGTCGCTAGAACCAAAATCATCTTGCACGGAATTGACAGGAATTCCGGTGACAAAACTCGCTCCACGAAAAATATGTACCAGCTCGCGCGCGGTTCCTGTGCCAAAAACAGTGACTGGATGGTGATTTAATCTTCCGACCGTATCTAAATTGAGCATCGCGGTCATTTTCTCGACCGGATATTGTTTTGCGTGAGCAAGATAATGACGGGAACCGATCAAGCCAGCTTCTTCTCCAGTAAAAGCAATAAAAATGATAGTGCGCTCGGGTTTCCATTTAGAAGCAATGTGGCGTGCCAATTCGAGCATCACCGCGATACCGCTGGCGTTATCGTCAGCACCCGGGTGAATTTTGCCGCGATGAGCTGCACGCGCGTCAGGCCAACCTGTTCCCAAGTGATCATAGTGCGCCCCAACGATTAAACTTTGCCCGGCTAACTGTGGATTCGTGCCCGGTAAAATGCCAATGATATTACGTAAGGTAACTTGCCCTTTTGGCGTGCCGACATCTTGTTGCCACGTTTGAAAATAACCATTGTCATCGCCACCGGGTTGCAGGCCGATTTGCTGAAACTGCTTGGCAATATAAGTCGCCGCCGTATCCAGTTCGGGAGTACCGAGTTCACGCCCTTTTAACGATTCATCCGCTAGATATTGGATATCTTCCAACATTCGATTTTCAGAAAATACCGGTGGTAATTGCGCCAATGCGCGTCGAGGTTTGAGCGCACCCATCGACGGTTGTGTCCCTGTGGTTGCTTGCGGAGGTATCCATTGGGTCAACGGAGATTGTGTCACCGGCCATTGGCCTTTATCGATATTGGTGAGTTCTTCGTCGCGCTTGAATACTAGATAACTATACTTGCGGTAATGCGGTAATTTGTGAGCAAGTTTCGCAATCGATTGAGGGTGATCCGCAGCAATCCAAAGCAGTGTTTTATCTGGATTGTCTGGTTGCCGAGTGGTTAATACAATCGCATGATCGCTCGTTTGATAGCTTTGTTGAGCAATTTTCAAGTGCGATGATTCATGGCTGACGCCATGCTGAGAAGCCGTTCGGAGTATTTCATCGCGGAATTTATTTTGCCATCCCAATACCCACACCGTGTGGTTTCGAGGTAATTCGGCGATTTCTTCATCAAGCACTATTTCGATACCATTCGATTGAGTTTTTTGCCAGTTGGTAGCAAATGCAAGATAAGCCTGTAAAACAACCTGATCGACCTTGGTAGGCAAAACCAATAGCGGTTTTTCGGCACCGAAACCTTGCGATAGTGCCGAAGGGATTTCACGGCTATCTAAACGTCGAAATACATCAAACTGTGGATCGATATCGATACGTACAGGACGTGCATCGAAATTGAGTGAGATTGATTGCGTCTTCTGCGTCATTAGAATGCTGGATTGAACGGCTTGATCTTTACCTTCTAGCGTCACGGCAATCGGAATGCGCAATTGATAAGGTTGACCGGATTGCACTTGTTGCAATTGTGCTGATAAGGTGTATCCACCGTTTGTTGGCTTGAGTTCGACGGTTGATAGCTTTAAATCCGGTGCGCCAGTACGTTCCACCCACTGCGCAAAGAATTGCGCAAAATCTTTACCGCTCACCTCAGCAAACGTTGCTTGTAAATCTTGAAATGTTGCTTGTTTAAATTTGAATCGCTGATAAAACTGTCGCAACACTTTAATATATAACTCATCACCCAATTCTTGGCGCAGCATATGAAAAAATAACATGGTTTTTCCATAACCCACTGCTTCTGAACTGGCGCTATGGCGAGAAACAAACTGCCGGAGCGGAAAATCTTTTTCTTTACCGACAAAATCGGCATACTTTTGTAATACATCGCGACGGTATTCCTCGCTCTTGCCCTTTTGTTCATTGATTAAATGATCGGCAAGATAAGCAGTCAACCCTTCCGACCAGTTTCCTTGCGCATAATCAACAAAAACGCCATTGCCCCAATAATTGTGCAAAATTTCATGGGGATACGACGAATGTAAAATAAAAGGCAAACGAATAACTTTAGAGCCCAACAAAGTAAACGATGGCATGCCATAACCGGTTTCCCAGAAATTTTCGACCAATGCGAATTTACTGTATGGATACGGTCCCAGCAGCTTGTTATACATGGCGATGTATTGTGCCGTGGCATCGAGATATTTTTGTGCCAGTGACGCATCGGCATTGCGAAGATAAACCATCGCATCAACTTTGTTGGTTGTTTGCGTGTATCGTTGGAAACGCCCAGCCACGATATAAATATCATCTTGCGGCTGCTTTTCTTCCCAGACGGTATGACGAACTGAGTCTGATTGCTGATCTTGCACGAGTTCACCCTGACTGACGGCTTGCCAGTCAATCGGTGTTTGTATGTTTAACTGAAAAGATACCAAGTAATCACTAAATTGCGGGTACCAAACGGTGGAATTAGCTAAGAACACTCCTTCTGATGAAATCGTGCCAGGCGTGTAACTGAAACTACGTGCATATTCTTCCCCGGGTTGTTGTACCGGATGATCAATTTTTCCGTGATACCTCAGCACGAATTCTTTAACGCCAGCAGCTAAGGTCACTGAGTATTTTTTGAATAAATTTATTGAACGAACTGAAACATTCGTTTCATGCGATTCTACTTTTGCGCCTTGAACATCCTCGATGACCAAATCTCGGTGCAAACCAAAATCCAATTTCACGGTAGTTTTCTGACTACGCAGATTCTCCGGCACAGTAATGCGATCTTTCACTCGAATTTCGGAGTGTTCAGGGGATAGCACAATCTCCATTTGGTGGTGAATGGTTGGCGTATCCGCTAAGGCTTGCATACTGCAAAATAAAATTGCGATTCCTAACCATTCAAGAAATCTACTTAAACACAACTTCATAGTGATTCCAAATAGTCCAATAATAGTAATGAAAGAATTGAAAGTAGGCTTACAGAACATAGGTGATTTTTATCACGCTATTTCGACGCAAACACAGCTACGGTAGTGATCTAAGAGCCAAAAAATACACCCTTAAGTGAACAAAGTAAATTAAAACATAACGAAAATGTTAGCGACATCAATGAAAATCTGAATCGAGGATTAAATCCTCATTTTTTGAAAATCGAAAACATAGCAGCGATTCATCTGACATCACCGTCAGTCGATTGCTCAAATAGCGTCACTCAAGGTAAAACAATCAACTGCACTAACAAAAAGCCACAGCAAGCCTTATTAGAAATTCTTTTGATCCTCCCAAAAGTGCTTTTGTCAATCTGCTTCAGCATGAATCCATCGCGTCCAGTCGTGCACCATTCACTCAACCAATAATTTTTTGATTATGAATGTTTTTTCTTATTGCCGCCTGAACTGCTTAAAAAAGAGAGTATTTTTATTCATCGCTTAGAAAGACTGCGTCTTTGTGACAAAACACACATTCAAGCCAAAATAAACGGCATAATATGTTCTTCAAAGGGCTTTCTTGTAATTTTGAGAACTCACTCAATGGCTAGAAGAATACCGATGATAGCAAACTTCACGCACTCCCAAATCGTATTGATTGCGAGCTTTTATACCCTCATCGCATTGTCCGGTTGCGCCATTCACTATCGCGATGCAAAAACCGGTGCTGAACATATCTGGGGATTTGGACATTTAGCGATTAAAGCAACATCCCCTGAAGATAGCAAGCAAGCCGTCATTACGCAATCGACATTATCCGGAATTAGCTTGGGTATTGAGGAATGTAAAGCAAATGTGACGCTGGGTTGGGATAGCCGGCAACGCATTGTAATTCATGACGATAACACGCTTATTTCAGTCGTCAGGCCCAATAACAAAGATGATTTCTTTTTATTTAGAGTGGGTTCAGAATCTTTTTTACCTATTCTACCGAGCAATGACAAACCGTAACGATTGGAGAAAATATGATGATCTCTCGATTTAAACAGCAAGTCGTAGTCGCAGTTATTTTTACAAGCCTACTCGGATGTGCACACGATCGTGCACTGATTGTAACAAAAACGAATGTCGGCATTGACTTGGATACCAAACCTCCAACCGCAGAAATCTCTATTGCACGGCGTGAATTAGCGATACTACCGAGTTTTCCTCATATTATAGCCGATAAAAACAATGAAACTACTTTACCAATTCTCGCTTCTTTCAATCTGCAAGGCAAATTCTTTAACCCCAGCATTATTGGCCATTTTGCAGGAGGAGATGCAGCAGTGAATTTAGCGCAAGCAGAGATTTCAGGGCAAGGCAGTGGCAATGCAGAGAGTCATGAATTATGTTTAGCCAAAGAACCCGACGATACGCGAGGATTCTTACTGAGGTTTTGGCATAAGCTAACTTTAAAAGATAGCTCTTACGAAGGTTATCGAAACACTGTTCGTCAATTTTACTTTGCTACAGATACCACATTTGGATTAAAAGCTGCCTGGAGTGGTACGGCGGGGCCCTATCCTGATTCCTTTAAATTAGGCTATAACCGCAAAGAATTTGCTTCTCCACCTATCATGGTCAATAACGGGTGTAAAGATAATCCACAACAATTCAGTATTCGCATGCCCTCTTTCTTTGCATCGATAAACAATGTCAGCGCGCATGCTAATCTTTATGATAGCAAAACGAACAATGTGCAATTCTTTGCTACTGGAAAAGCGGCGACAGAATTTTCAAAAAGAAGCAAAATAAAGGACTATTTCTCAGAAAATATGATTCCTAGCGTTACCGAGAAAACAACGACAGCTACCTCACCGATCAATCCCGCTCAATGATTAAATAGGCTATTGATAAATATCCAATAACAGTCAAAATTAAAGGTCATGAAATGTCGATCCAATTATTGATTCCAGGACGCCCTTCGTCCACAGTCATTGCTCCAGAAACGGTACGCGGAGGACCAACAACGACCCAACAGGGCGCTCATACTATCGAGACACATTTACTCGATGCAGTCGAAATACTCGGTACCTTCGATGTCACGCCTTCGGCACGCGCAGCGCAACTGGCCCCTTGCGTACAACCAGCGCAGCAAGACGATATCATCGAATTTTCTCTGGATTCCGGTGTTTCTATATGGACCTCAGTTGCTGCCTACCAAAAACAACAGCAGCGTGCTTCTCGTTCTCGTGGATTATCATCGACGGGATTGTTGATCGAACCCGACCTAGATAGCCAAACATTTAATCGTGGCATTACCAGTGGCTTGGCTGCGCGTGCCGTGCAGATACTTCGCCTCAAGCCCGACGAAATCTGGGAAGATGCAAAAGATCCCAAGAATTGGCCTGATTGGTTTTTACCACACGGTTTCAAAACGCTTGAACAAGTAGGTGCGCAATTTACGGCAAAGCTAATCATCGGGTTAATCGAGAAAAAAACTTTTTCAAATCACCCAGCCGGACTTCATCAATGGACAAAATCCCGGTCCTTCGATGAAACAACGTTGAAGAAGCCCGAGGATATCCCTGCTAACAAGCCCATATTGCTCTTTATCCACGGTACCGGTTCCTCCACACAAGGCAGTTTTGGCGCCTTACATTCAGGCGAAGCAGCGTCAGAATGGGGAATGCTGACGCGCACTTTCGGCGAATGCATTTTTGCATTTGAGCACCCTACGTTGAGCGTGAGTCCTATCGATAATGCCCTGAGGCTTGCACAGGCATTGCCAAACGATGCGGATTTATCGATTGTTTCGCATTCGCGCGGTGGGCAAGTTGCTGATTTGTTGTGCCTTAAAAACCTAAGTGCCGATGTATTAAATCGCTATAACCGTCGCAACGAGGATTTCAAGGAGGCTGATTCCTATGATCGTCAACAGCTCGCAGAATTGGTTAAGGTACTTAAGAACAAGGCCTTCCGCATTAGGAAACTGATACGTGTCGCTAGCCCTTCGCAAGGGACATTGTTGGCTTCTGAGAATTCGGATCATTTTCTTTCCATTATTACCAGTTTGATCGGATTCATCCCTTTCCTTGGGCAATCACCACTTTATCAAGTTATCAAACGCATTACTTTAGAAGCGATCAAACAACGCTGGAATCCAACTCATATTCCTGGGGTTGAAGCGATGACACCTTCGTCGCCACTGGTTGCCTTACTCAATGACCCCGAAGTACAAGCTGCTGGGGATTTAGGCGTTATTGCCGGAGATATCGAAGCATCCAATTGGTTTAAACGCCTTGGGATTTTTATCTCCGATAAATTTATTTATGACAGTGGCGATAACGATTTAGTCGTCAATACCGCTTCCATGTTCCAAGGTATTTCTCGCACAGAGACCTCGCGCTATCTTTTTGACCAAGGCAGCGATGTTTCGCATTTTCGCTATTTCGATAATGCACGCACGCGACGTCTCATTACTCAAGCATTGAGTCAACTCGATTCCCAGTGGCCGATCGAATTTCACTCGTTGGAAGGTAAGCGAGCTGAACCGGTACCAATGCTACGTTCCATCCAAACGCGCAGCGGAAATCAACCCGTTGTGTTCGTATTGCCAGGCATCATGGGGTCTGAGCTCAAGGCTGGCGATAAAGATGTCTGGCTAAATTACTTTCGTTTGCTGCGCGGTGATCTCGAAAAGCTGACCATCGATGCGCCCTCTGTCACAGTGACTGGACTGGTGAGCTCGTATTATCGCAAGCTTTGCTCATTTCTCGCAGATTCTCATGAAGTCATTCCGTTTGGCTACGATTGGCGTCGATCCATCAAACAAGCTGCCGCGCATTTGGCTAACGAAGTCGAGCGCGTTGCTAATCGTACCGATCAACCGATTCGATTCATTGTCCACAGCATGGGAGGACTGGTTGTCCGTCGATTCATTCAGGACTTTCCCGATCTTTGGGAACGTTTGTGTAAACGCAAAGGGGCTCGCGTGGTCATGCTCGGCACGCCCAATCACGGTTCATTTGACACGATCGCCTCACTCGCCGGTGAAGCTAAAACGATTCGGCAGTTGGCATTGCTGGATTGCGAGCATTCCCTCCCAGAAATTGTCGAAATCATTGCTAAATTCCAAGGGTCGCTCGAATTATTACCGCACAATCAAGACTGGAAATATTTTACGGCTGATCAATGGAAAGAGCTGTCAGCTTGTGCTCCTTCTGGGGTGACGCTGTCGGTAGAAGCCTTGACTAATGCCAAATCGGCCATCGCGGATCTGACAGAAGACATTCCTCATGCGGATTGTATCCGTTATGTCGCAGGTCAATCTTCACGAACCATAAGTGGCGTGAGAATCGAAGCCAATGAATTGGTATTCGAAGCGACCACCGCCGGTGACGGACGCGTAACCTATGAATCGGGGCGATTATCCGGTGTTCCGATGTGGTATACCAATGCTGAGCATGGTGATTTATCTTGCCATAGTCCGGCATTTGATGCTTATCGTGAGTTGTTGGAACGCGGAGAAACGACGCTATTATCGATGTCGCCTCCGATTTCGCGAGGCGTTGTGGAAACTTTCGATACGGTACCTGAACCGGTATTGTATCCTACGCCTGAATCATTAGAAGCCGGTCTATTAGGACGGCGCACTAAGCAAGCTTCATTGCAGCCCGCTCATACGCTACGCATATCGGTCCGCCACGGCGATTTACAGCATACACGCTACCCCGTTATGATCAGTCATTACGAAAGAGACACCATTGCGGGACCCGAAAAAATTGCAGACAGTCTGGTCGGTGGCGCATTATCCGAGCGTTATCGCTTAGGACGTTATCCAGGGAAAAGCGGTACTGTAGCCGTCGTACTGGCGCAACAGAATCAATTCCAGCAAAACCTTAATATTCAGTGCGGCGCTATCGTTTTGGGATTGGGGCGATGGGGCGAACTGACGCCTACCCGCTTGACACAAGCCGTGCAACAAGGAGCGCTAGAATATGCCTTACACGTTGCTCAATGTAAGGTCACCAAAGAAAATCAAAATAGCGACGGTTTGACTATCAATAGCTTGCTCATTGGATCAAATACCTCTGGCAATATCGCCGTGGAAGATTCAGTGAATGCGATAATCCGTGGCGTTCTGCTCGCTAATCGCGCTTTATTAGAAAAAAAAGAAGCCGTTCCGCATATTGCGCATATAGAATTTATCGAATTATATTTGGATGCCGCAGTTGATGCGGTAAAAGCAACGCAACGGTTGAAAACCCGTATTGAACGAGAATTGTCTGCACAACTTCAAGTCAGACCTTGGTTAATTAAAGGTCAAGGACACAAATCGCGACTGGTTTCGCCAAGTAGTAGTACCTATTGGCGTCGTTGGACAATTTCGGCTGTATCGCAGGAGCCTTCAACGACAGTTCGTCAGTTGCCAGCTGTGCTACAAGATCGATTACGCAAAGCATTGGAACAATCCGAAGCTCCCGATCCGCTGCTGACAGAAACTGTAATGACGATGGTCTATCAGCAATCGGCACAAGCAAAAGTAGGATCACATCAATTAAGGTTCTTAGCACTATCTGATCGCGCTCGCGCGGAGGCAACCGTACAAGCAACGCAACCAGAATTAGTCGGACAGCTATTAAAACAAATTACGCGCGACAGTGTTTTTGCAAGCAGCTTATCCAAAACGCTTTTCGAGTTACTGATACCGCTGGATCTAAAAAACAGTTTATTGAATCAGGATCGCATCGTACTGATTGTCGACGCCATCACCGCCAATTATCCGTGGGAATTGATGTCGAACGACGGACAACCGCTGTGCGCACGGATGGGTATGATTCGTCAACTCGAGCTGGATAATTACGACGCATACGTCCGGGACACAACATCGAAATCGGTTTACGTACTGGGCAATCCTGCTACACCGCCCGAATATCCACCGCTTGAAAATGCAAGAATTGAAGCCGATGCGATTGCGGCATTACTAAAAACGAAATTCACGGTCACTCAAACACCTAATCAAGCAAACGCCATACAAGTTTTTAACGATTTATTTGCCGAACCCTATCGCATCATTCATATTGCAGCGCATGGTTATTATGATGAAAGTGGGCTAAACACTTATAGTGCAAGATCGGGCGTAGTGCTCAATGGCGGCATCTATATCACCGCCGCAGAAATTGCCAAACTGGATCCGATTCCAGAATTAGTATTCTTGAATTGTTGCTATCTCGGTCAAATTGACTCCACCAACTCCAATCAGACTCTCGGACAACCGTACAACAAACTAGCCGCCAGCATCTCGCGCGAATTGATTCGTCGTGGCGTGCGTGCTGTGATTGCAGCGGGATGGCCTGTTGCTGACGAAGCTGCGGCTTTATTTTCGCAAGCATTCTATCGCTATCTACTCGAAGGACAAACTTTCGGCATCGCCGTATGGTTTGCGCGTCGCGATACTTGGGAAAAATTCCATAATTCCAATACTTGGGGCGCCTATCAGGCGTATGGCGATCCTGATTTCCGTTTGTTTAATGTTTCCAATAATCATCTTGCTGAAAATGATCCATTAGTCAGCGCCGAAGAATTATTGATCAAACTGGATAACCTTTCAGAACTCGATGATAACAACCAATTTGAGTTAGCCATTAACAATCTAAGTACGCAATCGTCAGTCGAGTGGTACAAGCAAGCCAGTATTCAAGAGCGTATGGCTGATCTCTATAGTAATCGCGGACAATTCTTGCGAGCGGAAGAATTTTATCGTCAAGCCATCGTAAACGAGAGTAGTGAAAATATATCGACATTACGGGCGGTGGAACAGTGGATCAATTGCTTAGCACGTTCCGCACACCATAAGAACGATGTTAATGAACAAATCAAGCAGTTGATGGAAGCGATTCAATACGGTGAAAGCTTATTATCACTGGGAAAAACAAGCGAACGGTTCTGTATTATGGGTGGTATTTATAAACGATTGGCTGAAATAGCACAAGATCCACAAAATATAGAAAACTATTTATCCAAAGCATCAGAGTATTACCATCAAGGAGAGAAATGCCAGCGAAAATTATCGATGCCCAATCCTTATGCCATGTTGAATGCTTGGACAATCGATGCGATTCGAGGCAATTCGATGGAGCATGCTGAATTAATGCTTGAAAGAGGTAAAGCCATGGCGCGAAGGAGGTTCGAAGAGAACCAAAATGCGTGGGACATGATCATGGTTGCCGATTTGTCACTGATTCAATCGTACTTATCGGGAAATCTCAAAAACGACATAAAATCGTTGACCGATACCTATCTGCAAGCATTTTTAGAGTCCGGTGCCAATGCAAGAGAAAGAGATTCTGCCAATCACAATCTCAGTTTTATGATCACAATGATGAAGAAACTGGTGCTGAATAAAAAAGCCGATAAAGAAACAAAAACAATTATTCAATCGTTAGAAGAAATATATAAAGCATTGAATCCTACCATTCATGCACTAGAACAACCTATAACCAGCGAGGCTACTCAGAAAACAGCAGTAACGAAAAAGAAAACGAGTGAAACCAAAAACAAAGCGTAAATCGTTATAACAGCTCTTGATAAACCGCCATCGTTTGCTGAATTACAATCTTTTCATCGAAAGTCGATAAAGCTTTTGTTTTTGCTGCCTTGCTTAATTTTGCAGCCAAGGCTGAATCATCGTCGATACGAGCGATTGCTGCAGCTAAGGCTTCAGCATCCTTCATTGGTACTAATAGGCCATCGACTTCGTGTGTTACAACTTCCCGACAACCCGGTGCATCCGTGGTAATCAAGGTTATGCCACAAGCCGCCGCTTCAATGAGTGATGTTGGTACACCCTCACGATAGGATGGCAAAACAAAAGCATGAATAGTTGCAAACAATGCAGGCATATCATTAACGTGCCCTAACCATTCAATCAGGCCTTCCCTCACCCAATCTTTTACGATTGGCTCTGAGACAGTATTAGGATTACCAGGATCTGGTGAGCCAGCTAGTAGGAAATGAATCGTACGACCTTGCGCTTTGAGTATTCTCGCCGCCTCCACGTATTCTTTAATACCCTTATCCCACAGCAAGCGTGCCGCTAATAAGATGCGAAGCGGTTCATTAGCAGTGCGAATCGCACATTGGGAAAATCTTGAACAATCAACACCAGAGCTTCGAATCAATCGAATACGCGACGGTTCAATCAATCCAGTTTGCTGAAAAAAAACCAAATCATCGGAATTTTCCACAATCAAACGGGTTTTCTCTCCATGCAAGGCAAAACAAAAAATATTTCGTACTATTGGGCGCAGCAAACGTGCTTTTAGGTCATTGCTAATAAACACATATCCTAAACCAGTAATAGCGCTCACGCGCGCACGGTTTCCAGCAAGACGTGCCGCGATAGCACCATAAACCGCACATTTAATGGTAAATCCATGTACTAAATCAATCTGCTCAGCAATAATTAATTTGCGCAACCAGTTAATGGCGCTAAGCTCCTTTACTGGATTTAAACTACGCCGTTCTAACGGTGCGGCAATCCAGCGTAAGCCCAGTGCTTGTAATTTTTCGACATAAGGCCCAGGTGGAGAAACCATTATCACATCATAACCTGCATCACGAGCAGCAAGCATAAGCGATCGACGAAAATTGTAAAGATACCACTCAGTATTAGCGAAAAATAAAATTTTCAAAATTTCTTCCGTTCTAAAATTTAGTTAGTCAGAGAATTCAAATATCTTGCTCAAAATAAGCTCAATATTACAGAATTTCGTTATCGCTTGATGATCGCTTTACAGGCAGAAAAATTGCTCAATACCAGAATTTAAATCTGATTTATTCAATAGCCTTATACAGATAATAACAATTCTTGAATACGTTTTGTTGCTTGTTGTAAGTTTTCCATTGAAGTCGCAAAGGATAGCCGCATATATCCTTCACAACCAAATGCGGAGCCGGGAACAACGGCTACGCCAGCTCGTTCCAAAAGATATTCGCTGAAAGCGATATCGTTTTGTGCCGTAATCAATTTTTTTCGATAAAGTTCTTCCATAGCGGGACGAACATCCGCAAATGCATAAAATGCTCCTTCAGAAGATAAGCACTGAACGCCTTTTATCTGATTCAATTGCTCCGTAACAAAGCGGTTGCGTTCTTTAAACGCAGTAACCATTGGGATCATGCACGATTGGTCTGCATTTAACGCCACTTCTGCCGCTGCTTGTGATATCGAACTCGGGTTTGAAGTGCTCTGTGACTGAATGTTTTCCATCGCCGTAATGATATTGGCGGGGCCGCCACAGTAACCGATTCGCCAACCGGTCATCGCATACGCTTTGGATACGCCATTGAGTACCATTGTTCGTGGCAAAAGATCAGGGCAAGCGTTGGCGATGTTCACAAATTTCTGCCCCGAAAGCAAAATATGTTCGTACATATCATCGGTAGCGATAATAATCTGCGGATGTTGACGCAGTACCGTACCCAATGCCTTCAGTTCCTCTAACGAGTAAACAGCTCCTGATGGATTGCTCGGGCTGTTGATAACGAACATTTTGGTTTTGGGTGTGATCGCCGCTTCCAACTGTTGCGGTGAAATTTTGAAATGCTGTTCAATGCCCGTATCGATAAATACGGATTTTCCTTCGGCGATCAATACGATATCGGGATAAGAAACCCAGTATGGCGCTGGAATGATAACCTCATCACCCGGATCGATAGTTGCTAGTACCAAGTTAAAAAAGCTTTGCTTGCCACCGCAGGACACCAAAATCTGTTTCGGTTCAAAATCAAAATCATTTTCTCGTTTGAATTTTCCCACGATTGCATTTTTTAAACCGAGCGTGCCACCAACTGGCGTGTATTTTGTTAAGCCTTTATTGATGGCGGCAATCGCTGCGTCTTTAATGTGCTGCGGAGTATCAAAATCAGGCTCGCCAGCACCTAAGCCAATGATGTCTTTACCTTCCGCTTTCAGCTTGGCCGCGCGCGCAGTCACAGCAAGCGTGGGTGATGGTTTAATGGTTTGAACGCGATGAGAAAGATTCACAAAAAATCCTTGTACGATAATGAATAGGGCAGCGTGTTAAAATATTTTCGCAGCAAAATAACGTAGGAATTATACCTGTGATCATTACCTTCCCCAATAGTCCTTATAAACTTCAGCAAACATTTGAGCCTGCAGGTGATCAACCTTCGGCTATTATCGATACGACTACTTCGGCTATTATCGATACGACTAAACAGGCTGAAATCATGCGCGATTCAAGTTTAGGACATTTGATATGTTGATTTGATTTTAAGTAAGGAGGAGCGCAACACGCATCGGTTCGCTGGAACTGGTTTCATCATAAATAGCATGATTGAAACTTATCTTTCACGCCTTTTCATAGACGACCACGGATAATCTGCTAGATGTTCTTGCAATTCTTCAGGTCGATAGCGATTGACTCGCAATATCGCTAAGACAGTGACCATGACGATCGGTAATGTAAAAATCAAAATACCGGTTAACGCAATCAAATGCTCGCCAATCCATAGCGTTACAGCCCAGTTAAAAATCAGCACGGATAGATAGAGCACTGGACCCAATAGGGAACGAAACGGCATGAAAAATACTCCCGCTGGTGCTTTCAGATCATGCTTCCGATCAATTTGTTGAAAAACTGCCACCAAAAAGAAGCTAGTCAATAACCATCCGATATAGTTTGAAAGCGGTACGCCAAAATGCACACCTTCTTCATAGTATCCGTATATTTGGCCAAGAAACCAATGACTACCCTGCAGCGCAACCGGATCAATAATGATGTCCAAAAATGTTTGTAAAAAAGCACCAAGCACGAGTGCAGCCCAAGAACGCCGAATAGCGCGCGTTTCTAACGTGACTAGATTGATGCCTTTGGTTGCCAGCGGAGACAAGATAAACAACGCTGTCGTGTAGCTGCAATAAGTTAAAAATACATACGAAAGCGAATCGAAAAAAGGCACGCCCCAAACCCATAATTCTTGCTGGCTGGTATTATCAATGTAATAGTACCAACCATATGGAAATCCGGTGCTAATCGACAGCTTCTCGGAGGAAAAGGCAATGAGATATCCCGCGACAGTAAATAACAATGTTTTGCGCCAACCCACATGCGGAACACAAGCCAGCAAAAATACAGCAAAAAAAGTAAATACATACGGACGCATGACAATGGTGTCAATGGCGATGTCAAACATGTGATTTTAAAAAGTAATGGTTGAGTGAATGGGTTAAGAAATTGACAGGCTGCTAATCTTCAATGAAGTAATCTGCATCAATCTTCTTGATTTCATAGGTATCTTTTATTAAGACACCAAGATTATATTCAATCATATATTCGGCTAACTGCTCTCCATCAATTAAAACAACTTTAGGATCAATGACTAAAACATATTGATGTGCCTCTGGAGAAAAAGTAGACGTTGTAATATAAACACCTTTCTTAGCTCTTTTTCCATGCAAAGCACCAACAAATTTTTGAATTTCGGGACGCCCGATAGTTACTGTTGTCCAGCGCTTAGCTTGAATATACACAATATCCAAACCTAGTTTATCTTCATTGATAATACCGTCTATTCCTTCATCTCCTGATTGTCCTATTGCTTTTCCAGCTTCGATTCGATTGCCGCCGTAGCCCATTTTTAGTAGTAATTCAATAACCAAATTTTCGAAAAAAGAAGGTGTGCAAGCTTTGACTTTTTCAAGTAAGGATCTGACGAGTTCCCTGTGTATATTTTGAAATGATCGCTCAAGTAATTCCTCTGGTGTTTCTATAGATTCTATTACTTTCTCTTTTTCAGTAGATTTCCTAGCTATTCTGAATGTTTTAAATTTCTCAAACTGATTCAGTAACTGAACTGAAATATAATCTGGATTTGATGCAAGTAATGCGAGACCTTGTTGGGTAATATTAAATTCACCTCTTTTGGGCGAATGTAATAATCCGGCTTGTTCGAGATACACCTTTGCCCATGCAACACGATTGTGAAAGCGGCGTTGTTTACCACTGGGAAGAAGTTCCTCAATCTCTTTTTGCGTAAGAGAAAACATCTGTGCTAAATGTGTTCTAGCGGTAGAAAGATTATGGCAAGCACCATCACTAGCGAATCGCAAGAGAGGAAGCATGAATGATTGAAAATCAGGTATAGCCACTCATGAATCCTATTAACGCATGTCTAACGGTTCAGTGAGTCGATGTAATGCTTCTCGATATTTCTCAACTGTCTGCTGCAAAATATCTTGCGGCAATTCTGGCGCAGGAGCTTTTTTGTTCCAATCTTGTTTTTCTAGCCAATCGCGGACAAACTGTTTATCAAAGCTAGGCGGGTTTTGTCCGGGTTGATATTGATCGGCGGGCCAAAAACGAGAAGAATCAGGCGTCAACACTTCATCGATTAAATATAATTGACCGGCTTTGTCGAGACCAAACTCAAATTTAGTATCGGCTATGATAATACCGCGTTGGATCGCATAGCTGGCCGCTTCGGTATACAACTGGATAGCTTTTTTGCGCACCAGCGCAGTGAGGATGTCACCTAATTTTTCTTCAGCCACTTCAAACGAAATATTTTCATCATGCGATCCAGCCGGCGCTTTTGTAGAAGGCGTAAAAATTGCGCCCTCAGGCAATTTTTCTGCAAGCTTTAAGCCTACAGGCAACGGAATACCACAAATCGCTCCATTTTTTTGATAGTCTTTCCATCCCGAGCCAACGATATAACCGCGCACAATCGCTTCAATCGGCAAAGGATGTAACCGGCGAGTCACGAAAGCGCGGTCACGCACTTGATCTTGTTCATTCTCCGCAACCACCGATTCTGGGGCAATATTGGTCAAATGGTTCGGTAATATATGCGCGAGTTTCTTGAACCAGAAATCTGATATCGCCGTGAGAATTTTTCCCTTACCCGGCACTGGCGTAGGCAAAATTACATCAAACGCTGACAAACGATCGGTTTGAACGATGAGCAAATATTCGTCATCGACAAGATAGATGTCTCTGACTTTGCCGCGATGTACCAGAGGTAGGCTTTGAATGGTTGTTTCAAATAATGCGTCAGAAGTTGTCATGATACCGTTTCAATTTCCGTTGAGTTTATTTTTGATTGAGATGGCTTGCTGTAATGCGGTATCCAGCGAATCGTTCATTACCGTGAAGTGTCCCATTTTACGACTGGGCCGTGCTTCAGTTTTTCCATACAGATGCAATTTAGTCATTGGACATTGCAATACGTGCGTCCAATCCGGTTCGTTGTGATGCCACAAATCTCCTAACAAATTGACCATCACTGCCGCGGTCAGTTGCTTGGTTTCTCCCAGCGGCAGGCCGCATAACGTTCTGACTTGTTGCTCGAATTGTGATGTGATGCAAGCATCGATAGAATAATGACCACTGTTATGAGGTCTGGGTGCTATTTCATTGATAAGTAATTCACCACCTGATAATACAAAAAATTCCACACACAAAACGCCACAATAATTAAGTTTTTCGGCAACCTGACAAGCCGTCTGTTGCGCTTGATCTGCTAAAGCGCTTGAAATACGCGCCGGAACAATGCTGATATCGAGAATGCCATGGACATGTTGATTCTCGGCCACCGGAAAGGTTTTGATTTCTCCATCTGCGCTACGTGCGACGACGACTGACACTTCCAGAGCCAGTGATAGCATTTTTTCTAAGACACAAACGGAATGATTCAGTCCTTCAAAAGCGGGTTTGAGTTCTGCCTCATTGTGAATGCGTTTCTGACCTTTGCCATCATAGCCAAACTGACTCACTTTCAGTATGCCTGGCAAGTATTTATGAATGTCTGGGGCTTGAAAATCTTCTACCTGTTGGATGATGCGATAAGGAACAACGGGAAAACCATTCGTTGCTAAAAATTCTTTCTCGGAAATTCGATTTTGTGCGATTTGAACACTTTTCGCACCAGGACTCACTTGACAATGCTCGGACAACCTTTCCAACACATCCGCTGGAATATTTTCAAATTCAGTAGTCACTGCAGCGCAGTGTTCGCCGATTTTTTTTAATGCTGATTGATCACTATAATTTGCAGCAATAAAATCATCGGCTACTCGTCCGGCTGGGCTATCGGGTGATGAATCCAGTACGGTAACCCGGTAACCCATTTCTTGCGCTGCTTTTACAAACATGCGACCAAGTTGACCACCACCCAATACGCCGAGCATAGCGCCCGGCATCACCCGTTTATACATTATTCAGATCAGCCGCCAATACCGACTCAGTTTGTTTTTTCCGGTATTGATTGAGCCTTGCGCTCAATTCGCTATGATTGTTTGCCAGCATTGCAACCGCAAACAAACCCGCGTTGATAGCGCCGGCTTCGCCAATGGCAAAAGTTGCAACCGGAACGCCTTTGGGCATTTGTACGATCGATAACAACGAATCAACACCATGCAAATATTTGGAATTAACCGGAACGCCCAACACGGGCAGTGTTGTTTTTGCAGCAATCATGCCAGGCAGATGCGCGGCGCCTCCCGCACCGGCAATAATACAGTAAACACCGCGCGCTTTCGCTTGTTCAGCAAACTCAAACATTAAATCGGGCGTGCGGTGCGCTGAAACGACTTTCACTTCATAATCAATGCGGAACTCTTTTAAAATCTCCACGGCATGTTGCATGATAGGCCAATCGCTTTTACTTCCCATCACGACACTCACGGAAGGTTTGATGACACGCTTTTCATCCGTGGAGGAAATGAGAGATAGATTTTTATGTGCCATTGTGTCCCTTATTAACAGTAACGTGCAGTGCCAGTTGGTTTTTTTCTTGATTGCCTGTGATTTTATTCGATGCACTTCAATCCGAAGCGGAATTGGTATTATACTAGAGGCCGAACAGATGGTTTCTTTCAATCACGAAGCTTGCAATGATTTAGTAGATTCTTCTTTATTTACACAACACATCATCCACATAAATAGCATCTTATGAATTTTCAACGTGGCAAACAAAGCGATGAACCAGAAATCAATCTGGTACCGATGATCGACGTTCTATTGGTGATTTTGATTTTTCTCGTGGTGACGACCACTTATTCAAAGTTCGCACAGTTAGAAATCAATTTACCAGAAGCTGGCACTGAAGAAGTCGATAATAATGCTCAGAAACCAAACACAATCGACATTACTGTTAGCGCATCGGGAACATACACCATCAATTTAACGCCGGTTAAATTCACCAGCATCGAAAGTTTGCGTGATGCATTGCAAGCCGTAGCACAAGATATGAAAGATCCCTTCATCATCATTAATGCGGATGCCAAAGCAGCCCATCAATCGGTTATTACCGTCATGGAAGCTGCACGTTTAGCAGGGCACAGTAAAATCACATTCACGACGGAAACAGCCCCACAAGAATAAGCACAACACCGCTGAAAGTTATTGATCCGGTTTGACTAACCAATAGATAACTGATAAGTATGAGGAACTTTCAAAGCTTTTTTATAAGGAGAGAACAATGTCTAACCTCAATCTTGATAATTTTTCCAAGACCGCGCAATCAGGCTCGCAATACATTCTGGCGCCATTGCCCTATAGCGATACCGCGCTTCAGCCAGTAATATCGGCTAACACATTAAGTTTTCACTATGGCAAACATCATAAAACTTATGTCGACAACTTAAACAATCTGGTTGCCAACAATGATCTGGCCGGTAAGTCGCTGGAAGACATTATCAAAGCAACCGCTGGACAAGCTGACAAAGCAGCGATTTTCAATAATGCAGCGCAAGTGTGGAACCATATGTTTTATTGGCACAGTTTAAAACCGAATGGCGGTGGCGAACCCGCAAGTGCCTTGAAGCAAAAAATTGAAGCGTCATTTGGTAGCTTGGATGCGTGTAAAAAAGAATTTGCGCAGGCCGCACTGACACAATTTGGTAGCGGTTGGGCTTGGTTGGTCGTGGATAATGGAAAAATTGCTATTGCCAAAACCGGTAATGCGGAATCGCCGATTACCAAAAACCTGCGCCCACTGTTAACCATCGATGTGTGGGAACATGCTTATTATTTGGATTATCAAAATAAACGGGGGGATTACGTCAATGCAATCCTGGATAAATTAATTAACTGGGATTTTGCTGCAGCTAATCTCGGCTAGCTTTTGGGTTTTATGACTGATATCACGATCGCCCTGTCGAAGGGACGAATATTTGAAGATACCGCGCCGCTACTGAAAGCGGCCGGTATTGTTGCGAGCGATGATCCTGAATCCTCACGCAAATTAATTCTATCCACTAATCGCGCGACCGTTCGGCTGATTATCGTACGCGCTACCGACGTGCCAACCTATGTGCAATATGGCGCTGCTGATATTGGCATCGCTGGCAAAGATGTATTACTGGAACATGGTGGAGCAGGACTTTATCAGCCGTTGGATTTAAACATTGCGCGTTGCTGCTTGATGGTAGCCGTGCCGGATGGGTTTGATTACGATTCTGCGGTGCGGCAAGGCGCTCGGTTGCGTGTTGCGACAAAATATGTCAAAACTGCCCGTGAACACTTTGCCAATAAAGGTGTCCATGTTGATTTGATCAAACTCTATGGATCGATGGAATTAGCACCTTTGGTCGGGCTGGCTGATGCGATTGTTGACTTGGTGTCCAGCGGCAATACGCTGAAAGCCAATCAATTAAAAGCCGTGGAAGAAATTATGCCGATCTCCGCAAGATTAATTATCAATCAAGCGGCGCTCAAATTAAAAAGCCAGTCGATTCAACCGATTCTGGACGCATTTACGGAAGCCGTTAAAAAATAACAGAGACACTTTATTGCACCGATGGTAAAAATTAAACAACTCAATTCAACCGACGTTGATTTTCAAAGCAATCTGGACAACCTATTGGCTTTCGAAAGCGCGCAAGACGATACCATCGACGCGACCGTCGCCAAAATTCTTGCGGATATCCGTACTCGCAAAAACGCTGCATTGATCGAATATACCAATCGTTTCGATAGACTGTCCGTTAAAGCCGTGCAGGAATTGGAGTTAACCCACACAGATTTGCAACAGGCGCTCGCAGCTTTGCCGACCGAACAAAGAACCGCCTTGCAGCAAGCTGCCGAGCGTATCCGCAGCTACCATGAAAAACAACTGTCCGCTTCGTGGCAATATTATGATTCGCATAGTCTCTTAGGGCAAAAAATAACACCGCTCGATCGAGTTGGTTTGTACGTTCCGGGTGGAAAAGCGTCTTATCCTTCGTCCGTTTTGATGAATGCCATTCCCGCAAAAGTCGCTGGCGTTAAAGAGCTGATTATGGTGGTACCCACACCGAACGGGGAAAGAAACACTATGGTTTTGGCCGCCGCAGCCATCAGCCAAGTCGACCGTGTTTTCACCATTGGCGGCGCTCAAGCGATTGGCGCATTAGCGTATGGTACCGAAACTATTCCGCAAGTCGACAAAATCGTTGGTCCAGGCAATGCTTATGTCGCCGCGGCAAAACGACGCGTATTCGGTATTGTGGGAATCGATATGGTTGCGGGTCCTTCTGAGATTTTAGTGATTTGTGATGGCAAAACCAATCCGGATTGGATTGCGATGGATTTGTTTTCTCAAGCAGAGCACGATGAAATGGCGCAATCGATTTTATTGTGCCCTGATAGCGATTTTTTGCAGCAAGTTTTGCAAAGTATCGAGCGTTTGCTGCCCGAAATGCCTCGTAAAGACATTATTCGCGCATCCCTGGAAAATCGTGGCGCGTTAATTCAAGTCCAAAATTTGGAAGAAGCTTGCGAAATATCCAATAAAATTGCGCCTGAACATCTCGAGTTATCGATTGAGCAAGCAGAAAAATGGCTTGATAACATCCATCATGCCGGTGCTATTTTCATCGGCAAAAATACCTGCGAAGCTTTTGGCGATTACTGTGCAGGGCCCAATCATGTACTGCCAACTTCGCGTACCGCGCGTTTTTCATCACCGTTAGGAGTTTATGACTTTCAAAAACGCAGCAGTTTGATACAAGTTGGGCAGCAAGATACCGCGAAGTTGGGCGAAATTGCTTCAATTCTGGCTCATGGCGAGGGTTTGCAAGCGCATGCCCGTTCGGCTGAATATCGTTTCAAGGGCTAACAGGCCGTTGAAAAACGTTTTCGAGGCGGTCGATACAAGGCAGAAACAGGCGAAAAAGCGCAGTTTATGTGTAATAAATGAGCATTTTGAACCTGTTTTTAACACCGTAGCGGCAACGCAGATAGTTTTGCTAACACGTTCATCCGGTTTGATCATCTTTCCGCAGCGCATTTCGCAGGATATCGGTTGAGATGATTACCTCATGGCAACATCCACTGATTAAACAACTCATCAAACTAGAAGAATCAGCGCACTATCGCAAAAAAACACAATTAACCGTGCTCGACGGTTTGCATCTGATACAAGCGTATCATGCGGCGAAAGGCTTACCTGAACACTTGATTGTCAGTGCATCGTATCTTGAACGCAACGATCCTCCCAAAAACTGGCATGCACTGTTTGGCGAGACCTTACCAACGATCACAGTCGTCAGTGATTCGCTCATGCGAGCGGTTTCGCCAGTCAAAACGCCAACAGGAATACTGGCCCTCATTGTTAATCCGGTCGCGGAAAATAATCGCAATCACGGCAGTGAACATCACATCGTTCTATTAGAGGCCATTCAAGATCCGGGTAACCTTGGCTCCATTTTACGTTCTGCTGCTGCGGCCAATGTCGATAGCGTTTATTTATCGCAGGATTGCTGCGATGCCTGGTCACCTAAGACTTTGCGCGCAGGCATGGGGGCGCACTTTAGTTTAGACATTTTCGAAAACAGCGATTTACTTCAGATTTCTGAAAATTTTCCCGGAAAAGTGATCGCCACCGCATTGCATGCAACAGAAAACTTATTTGAAATTTCTTTGCATGGTCCTACCGCTTGGGTGTTTGGCAATGAAGGAAACGGGTTAACTTCGGAGATCATGCAGCGCTCGGATTCGATTATCAAGATTCCGATGCCAGGAAAAACCGAGTCGTTGAATGTAGCTGCATGTGCCGCGATTTGTTTGTTTGAAAAAGTACGGCAAAATACCCTATCCCGACCGACTAAGCTATCTTGATTGATTTAACCACAACAGCTTGTCATGACTAGTTCATTCAGTCCTATTGCGTTTCATTGGCCTGCTGCAACAACTGTTGAACAAAATCCAGCTTCTCTTTAAAAACCAGTGGAGCTTGCTCGGCCAATCGGGTAAAAATTTCTTCTGCTTCTGTTAGATAGGCTATTGCCTCCTTCGGTTGTTGCCAGCTGATATAGGCATAACCCATCGAAGCTAAGGTATTAGCTACCTTAGGCAGATACACCGCCGGATTGACTTGGGCCAGTTCGCGGTAAGTTATTAGGGCTTCCACGTACAATTTTTTCACCTCATCGCGCCGATCACTTTCAGCTTGAAGCAGGTTGACCAGATTATTGAGCGTGGTAGCCACATCAGGCAAATACACCGCCGGATTGACTTGGGCCCGTTCGCGGCGAATAGTTAAGGCTTCCTGGTAGAATTTTTCCGCTTCATAGCGCCGATCACTGACAGCTTGAAACAGGTTGCCCAGATTATTGAGCGTGGTAGCTACATCAGGTCGATACACTGCCGGATTGGCTTTGGCCAGTTCGCGGCGAATAGTTAAGGCTTCCTGGTAGAATTTTTCCGCCTCATCGCGCCGCCCCCTGTCATCAGCTACCAGTAACCCCAGATTGTTGAACGTATTAGCCACATCAGGCAGATACACCGCCGGATTGGCTTTGGCCAGCTCCCGGCGTATAGTTAAGGCTTCCTGGTAGAGTTCTTCTGACTCATTGTGACGACTACTGTCTTTAGCAACCAGGATCCCCAGATTGTTGAGCGTAGTAGCCACATCAGGCAAATACGCCGCCGGATTGGCTTGGGTCAGTTCGCGGTAGGTGTTTAAGGCTTCCTGGTAGAGTTTTTCCGCCTCATCGCGCCGATGGCTGTCTTTAGCTACCAATGCTCCCAGATTGTTGAGCGTCATCGCCACATCAGGCAGATAAACTGCCGGATTGGCTTTAGCCAGTTCGCGGTAGGTTTTTAAGGCTTCCCAGTAGAGTTTTTCTGCATCAGAAAATTGATTATGCTGCTGTAAGAAATGAGCATATTGAAACAAATTGTCGGGTGTTCTAGCAAGCTCTAATGCCTCTTCAAAAGATTGTCTTGTTTGAGCAATACGCTGATCACCCAATTGATAGTTCATTGCAGTCAGTCTAGCTTTCAGAATATAATCTGTGGCCAATTTATTCTCTCGAGCTTGGGCTTCTGCTTCTTTTTTCTTGCGTTGTTCCTTATCTCTGAGCAAGGCTTGTTTTTCCTCAGCCATCTCCTTGCCATCGAGTGCATCGCGAGCCGCCTGGTATTCGCCTTTGTCAAAATACGTCTTGGCCTTTTTGCCTCGTTCGCTATTGATTGGTATTTTGTTGATCTCCTCAGCCAGTTTGAAGACATCGCGTTCAAGATCGGCCAGCTCCTTCTCGTATTCCGCCAGCTTGCGTTGTTTTCGCAGCAGGCTTGTCCTGAAAGAGTCATCGTCAGGATATTTCTCAACGTTCTTTTCTTCCTGCTCGACATCGGCTCTGGCTTCTTCAGTTTTCTGCTTTAAATCCAGATATTCTATGTTTTTATAGAGATTGGCTTTGGCATGCTTGTTGTCATGGACTGCATCCAATATGTTTTTCTCGGTTTCCTCGATCTTTGTGCTGTTGTGGTATACGAGACCACTAATGAGCAAAATGGCAAGTGCACTCGCAATCGCACCATGTTTATACCGGTTTCTCGATTGCTGCAGTACTTTTTGGAACTGTTCTACCTTGATCTGCAGGGCATGCACGCGCAATGCCAGTTCATCCGGCGTGTTTACAAGATTGAACAGGTGATCGTCATCTATCAGGCGGTTGCGATGTGCTTGCTGGAACGCTTGTTTTTCGTCACCTTCGGGTAAATGTTCGTCGTAAGGAAATCCTTCACCGCAAACAAAAACATATACCGGTTTGCCCAATTCCCGTGCAATATCGTATTCCATCTGGGTATAACTTCTGCGAGAATCTCCTTCGGTACGCTGTTGCGGTTCGGCGCCGTAGACTTCGCCTGCCACATGAATGACGGCGTGGCATGCCGCTATGCGTTTGTGCAACATTTCGCGCACCAAGCCCGCTTCCGGTGCAAAGTTAGTTTGCTCTACCGGTGTGCATCCCAGTGTCAACAATGCTTCCTTGATCATTTGCCGACAAGTGCCTAGATCGGAAGTAGTCGCGCTAACAAAAACTTGTGGAGAAGGTAGATTCATCGAAATGGGACGTTTTGGTTATTCAAACATTGAATCGTTGACTATGCTTAAGAGTATGAATAAACGTATCATAAAACACTTTAAAACATCAGGATAGCGTGATTGGTCTTGGTTGAATTTGAATCGGGTTGCTGGATGAAAGATGCTAGCATCACTTGGAATTTTGAAGTTTGCTCAACATTGTTCGATTGACGGGTTATCTACATATCCCGTCCCCAACCGACAAAATTGAAACTAAGCCATAGCGCGGTGTATCATACGCTACTTTATGACCCTCGTATTTCTTGGAGCACCGATGAGAATTTCTTTTTTGGCAGTAATTGGTTTGTTGTTATCCTGTTCATTCAATGTCATGGCATTACACCATGAACCTCAAGATGCTCAAGCCGCGGAAGCATCCGATAGCATGGCAAAAAATGAAGGTGTGGTCGTTGATGTGATTGACACCACGGGCTACACTTACATGGAATTAGAAAACGCGGGCCAACGCTTTTGGATTGCCGCCCCCACAACGCAAGTCAAAAAGGGCGATCATATTCGTTTTGTGCAAAACATGACGATGAGCAATTTCACCAGCAAAACGCTCAATCGCACATTCACCACCTTGATTTTTGTGACTTCGACGGAAATCAAAAAATAAGCTTTAAGTTTCCGTACTAAAACCAATCAACAGTTTGTTTTTTAGCGACTTTAATTCATCGCGAAATTGCGCAGCTTGTTCAAATTCTAGATTTTTAGCGGCATCCAGCATTTTCTTTTCAACGCGCTGAATTTCTTTAGCAAGCTGCGTTTCACTCATGGTGTTGTAACGGGCTTGTTGTTGCGCCGCTTTGAAGTTTTGTTGTGCGGATTCGTGATCGTAAACGCCATCGATCAAATCTTTGATACGCTTGCTGACTGAACGTGGCGTGATTTGGTTGGTAAGATTATGCTGGATTTGTTTTTCTCTGCGACGATTGGTTTCATCAATGGCAGAACGCATCGATTGCGTAATCTTATCAGCGTACAGAATGGCGGTACCATTAATATGGCGCGCGGCGCGGCCAATGGTTTGGATCAATGAACGTTCTGAACGCAAAAAACCTTCTTTATCGGCGTCTAATATAGCTACCAAAGATACTTCCGGAATATCCAATCCTTCGCGCAATAAATTAATGCCAATCAACACATCGAATTGCCCGAGGCGTAAATCACGAATAATTTCAACACGCTCAACGGTATCGATATCCGAATGCAAATAGCGTACTTTGATGCGATGTTCGGAAAAATAATCGGTTAAATCTTCCGCCATGCGTTTCGTCAATGTCGTGACTAATACCCGTTCATTTTTTGCCGTGCGTAACGTGATTTCCGACATCAAGTCATCCACCTGAGTTGCCACGGGGCGTATTTCGATAATCGGATCGACCAATCCGGTGGGGCGCACCACTTGCTCGATCACTTGACCGCTATGTACCGACTCATAATTGGCCGGAGTAGCAGACACGAATATGGTCTGCGGCATGCGCCGCTCGAATTCTTCAAACTGCAAAGGCCGATTATCCAGCGCGGAAGGCAAACGAAAACCATAATTCACCAAATTTTCTTTACGTGCGCGGTCACCTCGATACATACCACCGATTTGCGGCACGGTAACGTGACTTTCATCAATGATCATCACGGCATTCGATGGCAAATAATCCAACAAAGTGGGTGGCGGTTCACCAGGTTGTTTACCTGATAAATGACGCGAGTAGTTTTCGATGCCTTTGCAAAACCCTAGCTCATTGAGCATTTCCAAATCGAAACGAGTACGCTGCTCAAGCCGTTGCGCTTCGACTAATCGTTGCTCTTGGTAATAGTAGTCCAACCGTTCACGCAGTTCTGCTTTGATTGTTTCAATGGCACGCAATGTGGTGGATCTCGGTGTGACGTAATGACTGGAGGGATAAACGGTAAAACGCGACAGTTTTTGCAAAACTCGTCCGGTCAGTGGATCAAATAACGCCATGCTATCGACTTCATCATCGAATAGTGTGACGCGTATCGCAGATTCAGAATTTTCCGCAGGAAACACATCAACCACATCGCCACGAACACGAAATACACCGCGCTTGAATTCCAGTTCATTGCGCTCATACTGCATTTCCGTCAACCGTTTGATGATATCGCGTTGGCTAATCTTTTCGCCGTTGCGTAAATGCAAAATCATGCCATGATAATCCACCGGATCACCGATACCATAGATGCACGACACGGTTGCGACAATGATCGCATCATCGCGTTCGAGCAAAGATTTGGTCGCGGATAACCGCATTTGCTCAATATGCTCATTGATGCTGGAATCTTTTTCGATAAATAAATCGCGCGCAGGCACGTAGGCTTCAGGTTGATAGTAATCGTAATACGAAACAAAATATTCGATGGCATTCTCAGGAAAAAACTCGCGCATTTCCGCATAAAGCTGAGCAGCCAGTGTTTTGTTAGGCGCCATGACAATGGCTGGTCGCCCCAATCGAGCAATCATGTTGGCAATGGTATATGTCTTTCCAGAACCGGTAACACCCAGCAGTGTTTGGTATGCCAATCCATCCTGAATACCCTCGACCAATTGCGCTATAGCCGCAGGTTGATCGCCTGCAGGCTCAAATGTTTGATGAAGTTTATAAGGACTATTGGGGAAGGTAATGATCACAGGTATAATTCCTACGTTATTTTGCTGCAAAAATATTTTAACACGCTGCCCTATTCATTATCGTACAAGGATTTTTTGTGGAACTTTCATATCGCGTTCAAACCATTAAACCATCACCGACCCTTGCTGTGACTGCGCGCGCGGCCAAACTGAAAGCGGAAGGTAAAGACATCATTGGCTTAGGTGCTGGCGAGCCTGATTTTGATACTCCGCAGCACATTAAAGACGCAGCAATCGCGGCCATTAATAAAGGCTTAACAAAATACACGCCTGTTGGTGGTACGCCCGGTTTAAAAAATGCAATCGTGGGAAAATTCAAACGAGAAAATGCTTTTGATTTTGAACCGAAACAGATTTTGGTGTCATGCGGTGGCAAGCAAAGCTTTTTTAACCTCGTATTAGCGGTAATCAATCCTGCCGATGAAGTCATCATTCCAGCGCCATACTGGGTTTCTTATCCCGATATCGTATTAATTGCCGAAGGAAAACCCGTATTTATCGATACGGGGATTGAACAGCATTTCAAAATCTCACCACAACAGTTGGAAGCGGCGATCACCCCCAAAACCAAAATGTTTGTCATCAACAGTCCAAGCAACCCATCGGGAGCTGTTTACTCGTTAGAGGAACTGAAGGCATTGGGTACGGTATTGCGTAAACATCCGCAGATTATTATCGCTACCGATGATATGTACGAACATATTTTGCTTTCGGGGCAGAAATTTGTGAACATCGCCAACGCTTGCCCTGATCTTTTGCCACGAACAATGGTACTCAATGGCGTATCCAAAGCGTATGCAATGACCGGTTGGCGAATCGGTTACTGTGGTGGCCCCGCAAATATCATTACAGCGATGGAAAATATTCAGTCACAGAGCACTTCAAACCCGAGTTCGATATCACAAGCGGCGGCAGAAGTAGCGTTAAATGCAGACCAATCGTGCATGATCCCAATGGTTACTGCGTTTAAAGAACGCAACCGCTTTGTTACTGAGCAATTGAATCAGATAAAAGGTGTTCAGTGCTTATCTTCTGACGGGGCATTTTATGCATTTGCGGATGTTCGTCCCGCTATGGAAGAACTTTATCGAAAAAAATTGATTACGGTACAAAACGATATCGCTTTCAGCGAATATCTTTTGGAACGAGCTGGCGTAGCCGTTGTTCCCGGCTCCGCATTTGGTTGTGAAGGATATATGCGGTTATCCTTTGCGACTTCAATGGAAAACTTGAAACAAGCAACGAAACGAATTCAAGATCTTTTAAAATAAAAACACAATTAATGAGCAGCGGCTGCCAACATGGCCGCTTTCTTAGTTTTTCCTGCACGGGAAGGTATGTTACACAATCCACAAACATGATTAGAGTGGATTTCCAGGGAATGCACAACGTATTTTCCGTGACAGCTTACACAAGGTGCGATACATAACACACCGCTATCGATAAAACGAATTAAAGTCCATGCGCGAGTAAGACTTAACACTTTATCTTGCTCGTTCACTTTAATATGTTCCATATACAAACGATAGCTTTTAATCAAAGCCTCAATACCTACCTCACCAGTATTCGTTATCACATAATTATAG
This sequence comes from Nitrosomonas sp., assembly GCA_044228295.1. Taxonomy (GTDB): domain Bacteria; phylum Pseudomonadota; class Gammaproteobacteria; order Burkholderiales; family Nitrosomonadaceae; genus Nitrosomonas. Next base: position 12,233 of record JBGAVE010000012.1, on the reverse strand, counting down.
ATGTTGATAAATAACGATGAATGCATATTCGGCTGCCAACTCATGAACCAGTCTTCTGAATAAGGAAGCATACCTTTTGGTGGCGAAACGCCTCGAATTTCTTTATACAACTTTACCAATCGTTCGCGACTGAGGTTGGTGTTCATTTCCAAAACCTGCAATCTTGCTCCTAGCGTAATCAATTCCGTGGCAAGATGAATTTGTTTGGCTTCCGTGATAATGCTTTTATTACGCATAACATTGTTCCTCATGCCAAATTACTTAGGCGTAATTTATTGTACAGCTTCCGCAGGTTTACCCGCCATCAATATGGAAACATGCGATTTAGCTACTGATTGTTCGCGGCTGTCACTGGATAACATTTCAGCAATCAAGCGATCATCGAATCGAAAACGGCACAGCAACATATTGGATGCTGACATTTTGATCAATTGAGCCGATGTCAATTTTTCCAATATATCAGCAACATCCTTATTGATGCCCAAGCGATACATTGCGGACACTCTATCTTCACGTAACATCTGTTTAGCTAACAACATATAGCTTAAATTGATATCTCTAATTTCATCAAGAATTTGATTCGAGTCCATTTTTGACCTCCATTATGTATGATATTAAATCGCTTAGTATTTACGTGAGACATTCTGTGCCATGTCATAACTGAAGTAAAGGGAAGTTAAACTTAAACATTACTAGGTAAATTTCTCAATCCCATATAGGAAAATTACCTACAAAACCATTCTATCTAAATCCCAAATGAATCTTTAAGCCGAGAAACTGCTAACTGCAATTCTGGATCACCCTGTTTATCGCGGTTTGATTATTTTCATTCATCGTATGGTGTATGGTAATCTCCCACTTCGTCTATTTATTCTATGAATCTTAGAACTCCGTAAAAATCAGCGTACATCACAACATGCTTAAATAATTATAAAGTGTTTCTCCTTTTTTAAAATTAGTAAAATAACTAGCACTTCCGTGGTATTGTGAATATCAGTATAATTTTCCCTATGCTTCGTATATGAATACACCTAATCTTAATTTATTTTATTCGTGTTTGGTGATTCTTCAAGGATTTGAATAAATGAAACCACCTCTTCGTATCTCCGTTACTGGTGCAACAGGTCAAATTGGATACAGTCTGCTTTATCGTATAGCCGCAGGTGATATGTTTGGTGACGATCAACCTATTATCCTACAATTACATGACATTACCGAAGCACAGCCTTTTTTCAAAGGCATTATTATGGAATTGGATGATTGTGCTTTTCCATTATTACAGCAAGTCATTACTACCGATAATTTAGAAATCGCTTTTGGCGATGCTGATATTGTATTGCTGGTAGGTGCTCGTCCGCGTGGAGAAAATATGGAACGGAAGGATCTGCTCGCGGCCAATAGTCCAATATTTAAACAACAAGGAAAAGTTCTTAATTCGGTTGCAAAAAAAGATACTAAAATTCTTGTCGTAGGAAATCCCGCCAATACGAACGCATTTATCACATTGAAAAATGCACCTAATCTTGATCCAAGTAATTTTTCAGCCATGCTTCGTTTGGATCATAATCGCGCACTATCTCAAGTTGCACAAAAAATTAACACACCAGTGTCAACAATCAGAAAAATGATCGTATGGGGCAACCATTCGAACACTCAATTTCCAGATCTAAGTCATGCTATGGTTGAAGATCAAAAAGTTATTTCGATAATTAACGATACGGAATGGATAGAAAACATTTTTATTCCGACAGTTCAAAATCGTGGTAGTGCTATCATTGCGGCACGACAAGGAAAATCCAGTGCTGCAAGCGCCGCTAATGCCATTATTAATCATATGCGCGATTGGGTTTTCGGTACTCGAGAAAATGATTGGGTTTCGATGGGCGTTTGTTCCACAGGATGCTATGGCATACCCAGTGGAGTTATTTTCAGTTTCCCAGTAGTTTGTAGAAATGGGCAATACAAAATCATTGAAAATTTAGAAATTAGCCCGTTCGATCAGAAGAAAATGCAACAAAGCTATCAAGAATTAATAACTGAACAAGAAGCTATTGCTACAACCTTATAGAATGAGCTTTTTTGCAAAGATCTATGTGTCATTAAATTTAAATCCAGGTTTTGTGCCCAGAAAATCCCGAGTTCGATTGTTAGCGTTTTCAAAACAAAATCAATAAATTAGATTAATTGTATCTTTTTACCGTGAATTGACAAAAAACTCGCGCAGCAAAAAATCTTCGAGTCCTTTGTTATCTTTTTCGCGCGCTGACAGAACAACGACACGGTTCAAACGATGCGATTCCCAATTAAAATCTTCTTTGTAGTATTCTCGAATCAATTGAATCATGCGTCGAACAATCGCCCGTTCAACATCTCCTCCTTGACCCGCATCAACTTGAATGTACTGCAAACGCGGATTGCTTTGTCCAGTTGTCCATGCGCGAAAAGAAAATTCAGCCGTACGCGGTCCGATGCGAAGAATTTGAAAAATACCGCTGGTACCCGGCGTTTGCAAATTTCGCCTGACATTCGCCATACGTGATTCGCTCGAAGAAGAGAGCGGGATAGCATTATTGGGAGGCAAATCATTGAGATGATCAAAAATCCCTTTTTCTCCACGTTTCGCCTGATTCTGGTTGATAAAATCAGATAAATCAACAGATTCAATGGCTTTTTCGGGCAAAGTTTTTAAAGGTTTTTTATTCGCGGTGTTTTCTTTTGTTGTTTTAGGCGCGATAGGTGTGACAGGTGTGACAGGTTTAACTGGTTTCTGAATGGCTTTGGGTTTCGGTTGAGTACGTGCAGGAAGACTTTGTGCGGATGGTGCCGGCATTTTCTGGACGGGTTGCGGTTCTACCTCGGTTGGTTGCGGTGTGGACGGAGCGCTTGGTGCCGAAGCGGGCAATGAATTGTTGGCGTCTTCCGTTTCATTCAAGTCGATAAAACTGGCTGCAATCGGCGGAGGCGTTTCGATCTCAACTTCTGGCAAAGACATCAATAATCCCGCGAGCCAAAGAACCAATAGCCACAAAAGAGTGGCAAGTGGTAATGGCCACCACAGACGAATCTCTTGAGATCTGGAGCTCGCCATACTTTAATCGAGCTATTTGTGCTTTACAGCGATAAGAAAATGTTGCACGCCGGCATGCCGCGCACGAAGCATCGCTTGAACCACAATGCCTTGCGGTGCCTCGTTATCGGCAGAAACAATCAATTTTTGTTTCGAATCGGCAAGCAAAGGCTTAAGTGTTTCAGCTAAGGAATCCAGGGTAACGGTTTTTTGATTAATAAAAATTTTACTGTCTTTAGTTAACGTCAGCGTAACCGGTTTTTCAGCACTCAGTTTTTCAGCTTCACCTTCAGGTAAATTAACTTGAAGCGAATCTAAGTTTTGCATGGATAACGATGCCAGCATAAAAGTAGCCAGCAAAAAAAACATGACGTCAATCATCGGAATGATTTCGATCTTACCTTTTGAAACAGTGCGGGATTTACGAAGTTTCATGAGAATTTCTCTGCTGATCGAGGCGAATATTATCGATTAATCGCGTCCCCAAACGTTCCATTTCATCCATCGTCAACGACTGCAATCGAGAAAAGTAATTGAAACCAAATAAGGCCACCAATGCGATAGCTAATCCCACGACGGTTGCGATCAACGCTTCGGCAACCCCTCCGGTTACGGCGGTTGGATTAACCACTCCTTCGCTACCAATTACTTGGAAAGCCCGCATCATACCAACCACAGTTCCGACTAATCCTAGTAAAGGAGCTGCGGTAACGATCGTTTCCAGTGCCCAAAGCCGACGAGCCAGCGATTCTTCAATGATTTGCGCTTCATCCGCAGCACGTGATTCCGTCCACCAAGCAGGTTTGTGCCGGTTAGAAATCACTACTTCAAAAAAACGTTTGTAATAATGGCGTTGATCCAATCCTGAAAGAATCTTTTCTAAATCATTCCATTTAAATCCATAGGTTTCGACTAGATTCAACAAATCATTGGACAATCGCGCATAACGCCAATAAATAAAAGCTTTTTCAAGCATGATTGCCACCGCAATTATAGCGAGCGCTACCAGCGGTATGATAATAACGCCGCCAAGCTTCAACATGACCCAAGCTTGATTTAATTCTTCCATAATTAACCCCAGATTGAAGATATATAACGCTGTTAGTGATTAGTATCAGCTAGAAGGTTTCTAAACTGAAATTTCCTCAAATATCGACGACTGTTAAAGAACCAGCGCTAAGAATAGACCAAAGTTTCAACAGTGAAAACTTATTTATGGTGAAATAATACACTTTTACAACATTCAACATAAATACAGCATCTTGCTTGTAAAAACATCTCCATGAACGTTTTCCTAGATCCCGTAAAATAACAATGACCGCGAAGACAATTTTTCAACCAAGATTAATCATGAAAAACAAAATACTATTGCTAATCCTTTTATCGATAATCGCTTTTCAGGTGAAAGCGGACTGGACTGTTCTCGAACAGACGAATAAGCAAGGCGTAAAACATTATGTTGATTGGAGTATGGTCGACAAAAATGAGAATCGGCGAAGAGTATGGGTTTTATCTAGCTATACAGTGCAACAACCCGGTCAATTTCATTCATTGAAAACACACTATGAATTTAATTGTACCGATTTCAAGGCACGAACAATCACCTTGCTATTTTATCCTGACAAAAATGCATCAACCACGCCAAATGGAGCGCGTCATGCGGAATCTGAGGAATGGTTCGTTTTTTCTAAGCAATCCACTCTTAACCAAATTGCACAAAAAATTTGCAAGGAAAAATCTTAATTGGTTAATACCAATTAATGCAATAATTCCATCAAACGATAGAATAAAAAAATTATATTTTACCGGTACAATATCGTTTCAGTTTCATCACAATAACTATAAAAATTATGACCATCAAACATAACAAGCTTTTAATTCTCGGCTCCGGGCCAGCCGGATATACCGCTGCAGTGTATGCGGCACGCGCTAATTTGCAACCGGTACTTATTACCGGCATGGCGCAAGGTGGCCAATTAATGACCACGACTGAGGTCGACAATTGGCCTGCGGATGCGATGGGTGTGCAAGGACCCGATTTAATGGAGCGTTTCTTGAAACACGCTGAACGTTTCGATACACAAATCATTTTCGACCATATTCATACCGCCAAGCTGATGGAAAAACCCATTACGTTGATAGGCGACCAAGCCACCTATACCTGCGATGCGTTAATCATTGCAACAGGTGCGTCCGCGCAATATCTCGGACTGCCCTCGGAAGAGGAATTCATGGGGCGCGGTGTTTCTGGATGCGCAACTTGTGATGGATTTTTCTATAAAGATCAAGAGGTAGCGGTAGTAGGTGGTGGCAATACTGCGGTGCAAGAAGCGCTTTATTTGGCTAATATCGCCCGCTCAGTAACGCTTATTCACCGTCGCGGTCAATTTCGCGCAGAAAAAATTCTCATTGATCAACTAATGGATAAAGTCACTAACGGTAACATTAAATTGATGCTCAATCAGGTACTTGATGAAATCTTGGGCGACTCATCCGGCGTTACTGGGATTCGCATCAAAAGTACCCATGACAATTCGACACAAACAATCAATTTACAAGGTGTGTTTATTGCCATTGGTCACAAACCCAATACCGATATTTTTGCAGGCCAACTAAACATGGAAAAAGGTTATATCATTACTCACGCAGGCTCTCAAGGGAATGCCACCGCGACGAGTATTGCGGGGGTCTTTGCCGCTGGCGATGTACAAGATCATGTTTACCGCCAGGCGGTCACTAGCGCAGCAACTGGCTGTATGGCTGCACTGGATGCTGAAAAATATTTGGATAATCTAAAACTGTAGTTGTCGATCGTAACGAAGCCCGAAAAGATCATGACTGACTTCAACGATGGTACCAAAGAATCTGAAGATATCGTTGGCGATAATGACCTGTTTCTAAAAGCCATGCAGGATGTCGTTCCGCTATCGACGCAGAATCGAGTGAAAGCTAACAAACAACGCGCTGTGCCCGTTGTACCCGTTGCGCCAATCCAAAGAAGGCAAAAACACAGTGTCGAGCACTCTGACAACGATGCTACTTTTGATTCTCCTGTAGTCTCAATTGAATCGGGTGATGACTGGTCCTTTGCACGACCCGGCGTATCACACCAAACGCTGAAACGTTTACGTCGCGGCTATTGGCCAATTCAAGACAATCTCGATTTGCATGGATTTACGCGCGATATCGCCCAGCAGGAATTAGCGATATTCTTAGCCGAATGCATCGAACAACAGCTTCGCTGCATTCGCGTTATTCATGGTAAAGGCTTGAGTTCACCTAATCGAGATTCTGTGTTGAAAAAACAAGTCGGCCATTGGTTAGCACAACATCCGAATGTCATGGCTTTTTATCAGGCAAGGCCTTCGGATGGTGGAAGCGGTGCTGTGTTAGTATTGCTTAAAATCAAGAAATAAACGCCAAACCCACAATTCAGCCTACTAACAACAGCGATTTAACCGACCTTTTGCGCCATAACGTGCTTCTTGGCGTTCGCGAAAAAACTCGGAATACGACATGATGGATTGCTCCGGATGAACTGCTTTCATATGGCTGACATACACGTCGTAGTCAGGAACGCCGACCATCAATCGCATGCTTTGCTTGACGCGCATCAATGCTTTACTAATTAGTTCAATCATTTAATTCTCCTGTTATTTTTGTGGCAATACATTCGTTGGCAAAAGTTCAAATGGGGCTTCCTGTACGGTTGGATGATTGATTACACGTGCCTGCAACACAGTCCGAGCCCCAAATATCAACATACTGATCAACACCAGCATAAACAATGCTGCGAGTGATGTATTCACGTAATCGTTAAAAATGACTTGCTGCATTTGTTCGATCGATTTGGCCGGCGCGAGTACAATTCCTTGTGAAATAGCTTCCTGATACTGCCGGGCATGGGCTATGAAACCAATCCGTGGGTTATCATGAAAAATTTTCTGCCACGCGGCGGTCATGGTACAAATACTGACCCACGTCACAGGAATAAGGGTTACCCAAGCGTAGCGATCTTGTTTCATTTTAAATAACACGCTGGTACATAAAATCAATGCAATACCTGCTAGCATCTGATTTGAAATACCAAATAGTGGCCATAAGGTATTGATACCTCCCAATGGATCCACGACACCTTGATAAAGAAAATACCCCCAACCGGAAACACATAATCCAGTAGCAATCAGGCTGGCGGCCACTGAATCTGTTCGCTTCATCGCAGGAATAAACGATCCGAGCAAGTCTTGCAACATAAATCGTCCGGCACGAGTACCGGCATCGACAGCCGTTAGAATGAATAAGGCTTCAAACAAAATGGCAAAGTGATACCAAAAAGCCATCATCGCAGTGCCACCGGCCACTTCCGACAATATTTGCGCCATACCGACAGCGAGCGTCGGTGCTCCACCAGTGCGGGAAATAATGCTGTGCTCGCCAACGTTCTGCGCCGTTTGATTAATCATTTCCGGGGTAACATAAAACCCCCACTGCGAAATCGTTTGTGCCGCAGATTCCGCCGTGGTTCCAATAATCGCACTAGGACTATTCATCGCAAAATAAATTCCGGGTTCCAATGCAGCCGCCGCAACTAGCGCCATGATCGCAACAAAGGATTCCATCAACATGGCGCCATAACCGATAAAACGCGCATCAGTTTCATTCTGAATCATTTTGGGCGTCGTTCCTGAAGCAATCAGCGAATGAAAGCCGGAGATAGCACCGCACGCAATGGTAACAAATAGAAAAGGAAATAAATCACCTGACCAAACCGGACCGGAACCATCAATGAATTGTGTCAGGGCGGGCATTTTCAATTCGGGTGAAATAATTATCACACCAACCGCCAAGCCAACGATCGTACCGATTTTTAGAAATGTCGACAAATAATCGCGTGGCGCCAATAACAACCAAACTGGCAGCACTGACGCGATAAACCCATAACCAATCAGCAACCACGTCAATTGCACACCAGTCAAAGTAAATGCTTTACCCCACACTTCATGCTCTTGAATATACTGTCCTGCCACAATCGACAGCATTAATAGTACGAAACCAATCAAAGAAACTTCACCAATCGCGCAAGGACGTATAAAGCGGGCATAGATACCCATGAATAAAGCAATAGGAATGGTAGCCGCAACAGTGAATAAGCCCCACGGTGATTCCGCCAATGCTTTCACTACGATTAATGACAGTACCGCAAGCAGAATCAACATAATAAAAAACGCACCAAACAATGCAATCATGCCCGGAACTTGGCCTAACTCGGACTTAATCAAATCACCTAACGAACGGGCATTACGCCGAGTCGAAACAAACAATACGATGAAATCTTGCACCGCCCCTGCAAATACCACCCCCGCCAACAGCCATAACATTCCCGGCAAATATCCCATTTGCGCTGCCAGAATTGGCCCCACCAATGGTCCGGCTCCCGCTATTGCCGCAAAATGATGTCCAAACAGCACGTATTTATTCGTAGGTACATGATCCAAGCCATCGTTATGCTTGTGCGCTGGTGTCATGCGCGTGACGTCCAAACCCAGCACACGATTCGCAATAAATAAGCTATAAAATCGATAAGCAATCAAATACACACACACGGCAGCAATGACGATCCAAATAGCTCCAATCGATTCACCGCGATTTAACGCGATTACTGCAAAAGCAAAAGCGCCTGTGAGAGAAATAACTAGAAAGATGATTTTTTGGAATAAGGTGTGCATTTGATTGACCAAGATCGTTAATAGAGATAGAGCCGGATTTTATCAGAGTACGAAAACTCGATCAGCTTTACCGTTGGGTTAAGATCAATGGACTGAGATTTTTCTATCGATACTACCCCCAAAATATCGAGAAATTTATGTGGGTATATTTACGCAGTATCTTCCATCAGAAGGAAGAAACTGATGCTAATTAATATACGCTACGGGAATACCAAGGTGCAACATCGGTCTCTTGAATTAAGATACGTTTATTCAAGTGATCCTCGTTGAAATTTGCCTGTTCAAAAGCATTTACTTGGAAAGTGCCGGCTGCAAGCTGAACTTCCACTTTCCCATTGGCAACCGCAATTTGGTGCTCTCCATTTTTTTGCATTCGAACACTAAATCGAGTACTGATATTCTTGATAACAGCGCTTCCTACTCTTAGCTCAAATTGGTTAACACTCTGATTGCTTATGTCAAAAAATACATTTCCCGCAAATAATTCAGCTTTTATAGGATCATCATCTTTAATCGAAAGAATACTTTTTTTGTCTAGTACCATATCGATTCCAGGTCCCAAAGTTACCGCCATTGGCGATCCAGACGTCGTATCATAAAAACGAATGCTATGCGGTTTTGACAAAAACCAAGTCATTACGCCTAAAAAAGTACATCCCCCCAGAATGAGAGTATGTAGTAAAAATCTTCGCCAACTGAATACAAAGACAAAAGGCTTAATAACAGGGGGCTCTGGCTTTTGCATAAGAATTTTTACCGAAACGACTTGGAATACAGAGCCCTTCTCCAAAAAGACAACTTTACTCTACAACATATTGATTATTTAACTACTTCTAATTTAACGCGAGCACGACCATTTTTCACGAAACCAAGCTCTTCTGCGGCACGTCTTGTTACATCAATTGCATTACGATTTTTCCGCGCCATACGGTCATTTATTTTGACGACAACGCTACGATCATTTGATAAATTGGTTACCTTAACATTAGTTCCGAACGGAAATTTTTTATGTGCTCCGGTCAGCCCATTTTGATCAAAAATTTCATTACTGGCAGTTTTCTTTCCTTGAAATTTATCGCTATAGTGCACTGCAGTGCCAGTTTCCGCCATGGTGACGCTCGAGATTAATAGCAAGCATAACGCGATGCTACTGTATATGATTGAAATATTTCTTTTATTCATTTTTGTTACTACCTTTGAAAGAATGATTATTTGAAGTATCGCTGCTGCAATTCACAACCATTTCAACACCGACGCTCCTATTCTATTGTTTGTTGAGAATTTAAACAATAATAAGACAGTCATAATAAACGATTTTTTTGTTCGACTATTAAAGTTAAAAATAAATTTACACAGACTAAGGCAAAGCATGTCATTGCAGGATTCAGCACACCACGATAACTAAATTCCTATAAAACTTCCTTAGACAATTGAGCAGAATCGATAGACTTTACTTCGAGCAACAACAATAAAACACTATATAGCACGATAGAAATAAACCACATTCTATGTTCCTCTTGATGCTATATGCGCTGCTCTAATCGTTCCTTTCGAGAAAACTATTCCTTTACATACCTATGATCTCAAGGCCGGTACTTATGAATATTCCGGCAATGGACAGTATTTCGGCACATTTACATTGGATAAAGATAATAAGTTTTAAAAAGAATCTCTGATTGAAAATTTGGATACTTCTTTAAAAGAACAAACTAAATTTGCTTCACTCTTTCTGCATCTATCCCTCCGCGGCAAAACCGCGGGGGGAGTTTCAAGTTAAACTGAATGCACTATTCTGAACAATTGGCTGGCCGATAACTTTCGTCCATCTTCATTCGAATCGAGACTTCCGGACTTAATCGTTTCATATCATCGACAGGCCTTATATAATCGCCATTCCATCCAATATACTTAACGAGAGGCCTATTCTCATCACTTACATAATAAATACTTAGAAGCTTCACTCCCAAAAGCGTTGCAGCCCGATACACCCATTTTGACCAACCTCTTTTCGGTACAGCTTCTAAAAAATCAGGTGAAAAATAAGGTTCAGAAATTAATTGAGAATCTATATTCAAACCATGCTCTTTGGCTTTACGTATCATCCAGTCAAGCGTGAGATCAGATAAACCGGTGTTTTGACCGCCGCCCCCAACATTACTATGATTCCCAGGAAACCACATTTCTTCGATACGACCGCTGGTTTTTTCATAGTTATGATCCCAATGCACTGGCCGGAAAGGCCAACGAGCTTCGTCAATCGCCAAAGCTTGATAGGCATTCAAAACGCTAGTACTGAGCTTAGTATCATGAAACTGTCGATTAAACAGTTCATCGACAAATTTTGAAAAAATCAACCCGTAAGGAGACCCAAGTGCAGCAACAGTATCCCATACACCAAGAAAGCGAATGTACTTATGCTCATCACCCCACGTGTATTGCTGACGAAAGTTTTTCGAATTCTCTGCATCAGGATGCCACTCTTTCTCACGTGAACGATAATGATCATAAGCATCGTTAAGAAGATAAAGAAAACGTCTTTGTAAAATGCCTACATTGTGAATCATACCCGCTAAACTTCGAGCACTATAAGCACCTCGGCTAAACCCCAATAAATAAATCTCATCTCCTGGCATATAATTAGAAACGATAAACGAATAAGCATCTTTGATATAGTTACCTATCCCATAACCAAACACGCCACCCAAAAAACGTTCAAATTTCCTTGTTCCAATACCCGGTACGTAATGTACCAATTGTATATTTTTGCGATTATCTCCAGACTTAAGCGCTTCTAAAAATCGAACAACATTAGTAACGTTTTCACCGTCTTTAGAAAACTCGGTACTACGCCTATTAGTACTTTTCCACGTACCATCAAAAAGCACCACTAATTTCTTTTTCATAAAAAATCCTTTACATCATCTTAATTGCATTCCCTATGCAAACCAATACATTCTCTTCCTTCCGAATTCACACGCTAAGTATATACTGGATATAGGCAATATAAGTACACCGACACTAATAAAGCACTCCAACGTAGTGCAGCGAAGTATTAACTATACACTTTGAGGCCTTTTCAAAATCCTATTTTAGAAAATTTCAGTTGAATAAAAACAGTGGGCTAGAAATAACAATATGGGCTTTTGCAAAAGCCTAACTTTGATAATCTGCTAGCTTGAAAACCAGATTCCGCTATCATGAAGTCAATGTTCAGAGACCTTTGCAAAATCACACGTAGTTCTTGTTTCAATGCAATTCTGGGTTTATTTGTAAGTTTCAAGGTATTTTTCAGCATTTTTTCTGTAGTGAACGGTAAATAATAACCTTACGCTGGCTATTTCCGGTCGCAAGAGCGCAATAATCTGTAAAGAACGAGATTTAATCTGACATTTCTGTTTAAATTTACTTTTGAAAGGAAGTCAGATGAATATTGAAACTGG
>JBGAVE010000011.1:0-69739 GCA_044228295.1 Nitrosomonas sp. | reverse complement strand
GCTTTACCAGACGCTCAAAGCTTTCGGCCAGATCATAAAATCCGATTTCATCCTCCGTTATGTCGATGATGTAGATCTGCGGCAGGCGATTGAAAAACAGCTCAACAAGGTTGAGTTGGCCAATAAATTTTCCCGCGCCGTCGCCGTCGGCAACCCCCGTGAATTCACGCAGGCGGAAAAAGAAGAGCAGGAGATTGCGGAAAGCTGCAACCGCCTCATCAAGAACAGCATCATCTGTTGGAATTATCTCTACCTCGCCCGCCAGATCGAAAAGGCTCAAGATTCAGAGACCGCGCACAAGATCCGCTGTATGATCGCAGTTCACTCGCCCATGTCGTGGGCGCACATCAACATGCTCGGAGAATACGATTTTTCTGATGAAAAGCTCAAAGATTCCCTCGGAATTCTTCCCCTGAAATCAGCCGTCTGAAACACCCCCAAATTCGGGAGTTACCAAAAAAATGAAAGCCAATCACACTAAGCTAATGCCAAAACAGCCATGTCGCATTTGGTACCTTTGTTGGGACGAACCCAACGTAAGCGATGGCTATAATCATAGCTATTGTGGCAAGTGCATACAAAACTTTATCCATTTGTCTAATCCCTTTTCGTTTTCATGAGTGTATTTTCTGTGTCTGAATCAATTGATGGCTTACTGTATTGCAGGCCAGTAAAACTCCTGATGATTATTTCCGTTGTCGGAAAGCCTTGAAAAGTTGTTTTGCTTGGTCAAAATAAATTCTAGACTATACCATTCTCCGTTTTTTGTTCAATTTTTCTCTTAATAAATTCAACCAAAGTGCCAAGCGTCCTGAAAGTTGCGGCATTGATTTCATCGTCATGAATAGAGATTGAAAACTCCTTTTCAAGCGCCAAAATAATCGATACGATCGATACTGAATCTAATTCAGGAATACTTCCTAGCAGATAGGTATCGACGGTCATTTGGTGATATCGATCATCCAATGCAAGTATCTGGTTTATAATTTTTTTTACTTTTGTATCAAGCTTCATTAGATTTACTAGCGAAAAAATGGCATTGCAATATGCTCTTTAACAACAGGATTAATCTCTGTATGAATCAAAAAAATATTTTTACCGACCTTCCTGTCTTTGAGCAAGGAGAGATTTTTGAAACGCTATTAAAAAATAAAAAAATTACAATTGAGAGGATTGTTTCAGCCGGTAAAGTATCGCAGGAAACCGATTGGTATGATCAAGAAAGCGACGAGTGGGTAATGATTTTGAAAGGTCGGGCAAGTCTATCTTTTGAACATCAACCAACCGTATATCTCAATGAAGGCGACTACATCCATATTCCCGCTCATTTGAAACATAAAGTGAGTTGGATAGATCCAAGCATCAAAACTATCTGGCTTGCTATTCACTACTTAGCTAAATAACCTGAGTTTGGAATTCTGTATTTTTATTGAATTAAAAAACTCAACGAGACATTTGCTTGCCATATTTTTGACGGAATTTTTCAACTCTACCCGCGGTGTCAACAATTTTTTGTTTGCCCGTATAAAAAGGATGACACTGTGAACACACCTCAATATGTAAGGGCTTATTTAATGTCGAACATGTTTTAAATTCATTGCCACAGCTGCATGTTACTGTTATTTCGTTATAATCTGGATGGATATTATCTTTCATAGAATTTAGCCTAAGGTTTTTTAGTAAAAGCAGATATTTAAAACCCGCTATTATCCTTTAATGTCCTAATAGGCGCAACTTTGTAATGGAGTTGCGTAATGTTTTGAGGGTAAAATAACAAAAAAACTGTGAGACTAGCGAACTATTTAAGTGGCAGGCGCCATCCTTGGTAGCACACCTCAAAATCAATCGGACTTTGCTATGTATGCCGCTATTTTTAGAGCATGAATCTGCGCTGCATCATCGATAGCGATATATTAGAAGCGCTGGATTGTCTTACCCTCCTGAATCTTATCATCTAGAAACTTCACGTCAGCTTGTACATGATGTCTTGGTATTCATTTTTATAACGAATCGCGATAATAGGGAGTGATCAGGTATATCGTCTTTCAATGACAAACCTAGAAATTGCATCACTTGTGGATTCGAATGCGCCACGCTGCACCGATTCATCGCTTAAACTACCATTTAAAACAGCATACTCGAAGCAGCCGGCTCGGTCCATACTCAAGTCTAGTGCCCGCTTAATTTAGTACTCTATCGCTTCCAATCAATCAGTTTGGTCTATTGGGTTTAGAAAAAACCTCCTGTGCTGGTAAGGAGAAGGGCACTAGATTCCGAAAAACTTATGCAGGATTTGCTGATTAATGACTATGCGAATGGAATCACCTTGTCGAATTAATCAGCGTTTTCCTAGTGATTATGCCCGCCACCGTGCCCACTTCCGTGACCGCTACCATGATCATGATTGTCGTGCATTTTGAGGGTTTTAAGTTTGTTCATTTGATCGGGAGTCAATACGGCATGTACCGCTTTGCGTTCGTTGATACGCTGCTCGATCATATCGCTAAACGTATCGTTGTGTCTTTTACCAAATTTGCGTATGGTTTCATCATCGGTAGCAGGTTTCATGCTAGCCTCGAGGAAATCATGCATGCTTTCTCGTGCTTGCTGCTTGGCTTTACCAAAAGCCGCGGCATCTTTTATGTGGATACGGGTAATTTTCCCCAGTTGCTCATCCGTCAGTGCCAATGCGTCGGCTTGCGATGCGATGAGTTGCGCATAACCCTCTCCGCCCCCCATACCACCACCCATGCCGCCTCCCATACCACCACCTTTACCGTGCATTTTACCGTGATCGTGCTCGTTACCTTGATTCTGTTGCTTATGCTCATGTCCATGCCCATGCCCATGCCCATGTTGATGAGGCTGATCGTTTTGTATGGTTTTTTTGTCCGCTTGCGATGGTAGTGCTTCCGATGCGACTAGAGCCGCCGGCGCAGCCATCAACGCTATAAAACTTAAGGCACATACCGTTTTTTGTTTTGCAGTAACCATGGTGTTCTCCTGTAATAAAATTTGAATTAATGAAACGCTTGACCGGGTTTTAGTCCCAATTTTCTTAATACAATCGCCAAAGGACAAAACCCACTGAATGCAGATTGTAATAAATTCGCTCCGACAAAAGCAGTTAGCCATAACCAATAAATTGAATGTATCTGCGAAAGCAGCAAGCTGCTCAGTATCATGGTACCCGCAAATGCCATGACTGTCCGGTCGATATTCATCATTGTCCTCCAGTTATTTTATTAATCGTGTAGATGCCTAAAGCTTCTAATTAGTCAGAAAGTTATCCGCATCCATCGCCCAAAAAACAACGGTAAAGTCGAGCAAACCATCCGTACCCTAATGCAAATAACTCTGGGCTTCCTAACATTTATCCAATAAATCATGTAATTCATCAGTCATCGAAACGTCGTCGAAATGATCATTCATGATGATAACTTTTGCCATTGCTGGATTTTTTTATCGAATTTCATTCGTTTTGCTACTGATTGTCTGTTTCCAATTCAACGGATTGCTCTAAACACATCGAATCCGTCTCGCAAAAAATTCCGTACAGCGCTTTGATGATGTGGCGCGATCGTTCATCCTGCAAAAAATAATAAGCATTCTGTCCTTCACGCCGGCAATTGACGATTCCTTCATGACGCAATCGGGATAAATGCTGTGATAAAGCAGATTGATTAATACCGATCAATTTTTCTAGCTCACCTACGGTGTGTTCCTGTTTTAGGATATTGCAAACCACCATCAAACGTGTTGGATTAGCAAGCGTTTTGAGTAGCTCTGCTGCGGCATTTGCATTTTGTTGCATGTCATCAACATTCATATTAGTTGATTCGAATATTAGAATATGAGAATATACTATCGTAATTAAAAATAAACTGCAACTTAAAAATAAGCTTTCAATGAGTTAAAAAATGCGGGGTAGCAAAATGTTTAAATATTCTGGCGATATTCCGGGAAAAATGATCGCATTTGCTTTGAACAAACCTAAACTGATTGTTTGGTCTTTGGTTGTGACCATTTTCTTATTGATAGGACTCGCTACTTTACCGACCTTATGGCCGCAGCATTTTTCGGCGCTGCATCCTTTAAAAGTCGATACTGATCCTGAAAACATGCTTTCCGAATCGGAACCAGTGCGCGTTTTTCACAACAAAGCCAAGAAAGAATTTGCCTTGCATGATGTTGTGGTTGTTGGCATCGTCAATGAAAAACATAGCAGTGGTGTGCTTAAGGAGACTCTGATGAAGTCGCAAAAACTTGTATACGCGATAGATTGTAACCCCTACAAGGGAGCGCATTGATAACCTATTTGACGCACAACCGAAACGCAATGTTGTGGTCTTTATTTACCTACTACTCACCTTCCAATCAAGATTTTTATTTACGTCCGAAAATCAGTTATCGTATCGACGATCGTTGGACTGTGGAATTGGGCGGTAACATTTTTGGTGGCAACAAAGACTATACATTTTTCAACCAATTTCATAACAATACCAATATTTATGCGTCGATTCGCTATGGTTTCTAACTAGAGAAATTACCAAGATGTATATCAAGGTTGTACTATAGTTTAACCATCTGAATAACTATCATTCGAATACTATGACTCAACATGAGGTTCATCACTTACATCGGGTTGGTTGGTTGCGTGCTGCGGTTTTAGGCGCTAATGATGGCATTGTTTCAACGACCAGCCTGGTAATTGGCATTGCCGCAGCTCAAGCAACACAAGCCGATATTTTATTGGCTGGCTGCGCGGGAATGGTTGCGGGGGCAATGTCGATGGCGGCAGGAGAGTATGTTTCAGTCAGCTCGCAATCCGATACCGAACAAGCGGACATTGAGCGTGAAAGAAAATCACTTGAAGAAAATTATCAATATGAACTCCAAGAGCTTACCGAAATTTACGAGCAGCGAGGCGTGGATTCTGCTTTAGCCAGAAAAGTAGCACAGCAACTGATGGCTCATAATGCTTTGGAAGCACATACCCGAGATGAGCTAGGTTTATTTGAGAATATCAAAGCACGACCGATTCAAGCAGCGCTGTTTTCATGCGGCACATTTACCATTGGTTCTGCATTACCGCTACTAATTGCTTGGATTATGCCATTAAATAGTCTGATTCCGATTATTTCTATTGCTTCATTGGTTCTTATGGCTATTCTAGGGGGAATTACTGCCTACATTGGCGGCTCATCGATACCAGTCGGAATGTTCAGAATAACCATTTGGGGAGCGTTTGCTATGGCGCTAACTGCGTTGGTCGGGAAACTATTTGGCGTGACGCTGGAATAGAAGAAGCGTAAAAATGAATCGCGATATTCTTGGAAATCTTGAGACATGAATTCCATTGTGGCAGCATAGGACAGTCTATGCAAAGCTAGCAAAATCGTGGATCGCTGCTCAACGATGAGTTTGTGATCGAAGTGTTATACTGCCTAGTTCGTGGAAAAAGTTATTTCATTCGATTGCGCCGCACATTCGTAATCTTGTCATATTTCTGGTTGAATATTGTCGCATTATTAAAGCTACCTCACAGCCAACCACTATCACTGATTTTGTGCGTGGTTGGTTATGTTCTTAATTATGAGTTTATTCATTTAGGATTTTGTCGTGCCCAGTATTTGGAAACGTTTTCTACAGATTGTTTTGATCACGCTATTTATTAGCGGTGTTTTTTGGTTAATTTGGGGACCAATCCTCGCATTGCTGCTTTTTGGCATCACTATGTTTTGGGTAGCGGCGCATCACGTTTTCCATGTAGTTGCGCTTGATCGTTGGTTATTGTTGCCCAAAAAATCTTCAGCGAATATTCCAGCGGGATCGGCAGAGTGGGACGATGTATTTGCGCATTTGGCGCGATATGTTCGCCAATATAGCCATAGTAAAGAGTTGCTGAGTTTAGCGCTCGAGCGCATGCGTAAGGTTACTTCCGCGATGCCTGATGGCATTGTGCTTTTGACAGAAAACGATCATATTGAATGGTGTAATCCGGTAGCTGAAGATCATTTAGGAATCAGCCTAGAGCTTGATTTGGGACAACAAATTACGCATTTAGTGAGGCAAGTTCCTTTTTTTGAATACTTGACCGCGCGTAACTTTAGTAACCCATTGGTATTGAATCAAACACGACACAGACAAAAAATTGTCATTTCTTTGCAGTTAGTACCTTATGGCTTTAATCAGAAATTACTTATTAGTCGCGATATTACCCGCTTTGAGAAATTAGAAACCATGCGACGAGATTTTATCGCTAATGTTTCTCACGAATTGCGTACTCCGTTGACGGTCATTAGCGGTTTCCTTGATACCTTGACGCACGAAGAAACAACACCGGATTTTGACAAAAGAGCTTTGACTTTGATGTCGGAGCAAGCACTTCGCATGCAATCTTTACTAGAAGATCTTCTGGCTTTATCACGTCTAGAAAATGATCAGAAAAAGATCAATGAAACCAATGTTAGCATTACAAATCTGTTAAATGAGATATTACGCGATGCGCAATCGCTGAGTGCCGGGAAGCATAAAATTCGACTCGATATTGCGAAACAAAGCCAATTGTTAGGAAACGAAACCGAACTACGCAGTGCTTTTGGTAATTTGATAGGTAATGCGGTGCGGTATACGCCCGAAGGTGGTGAAATTAATATTCATTGGCAGGAAGAAAACGAAAAAGGAATATTTTATGTGCAGGATAGTGGCATCGGAATTGAACCACAGCATATTCCTCGTTTGACGGAGCGCTTTTATCGAGTTGATACCAGTCGATCTCGTGAAACGGGGGGAACAGGGCTGGGGCTAGCAATTGTGAAGCATGTTTTAAATCGTCACGATGCGCATCTGGAAATCACCAGTGAAGTCGGAAAAGGAAGTCGTTTTACTATTACTTTCCCAGCTAATAGATTGATTCGTAATAACTAAATTCTTTTGGTGACACGTGCTTTCTTTGAATGAGTCAGCGTCTCCCTAACAGGTTTCTGGGGCGACCGCGTACTTCTAGATCGACTGATAACTTACCAGCGCCACATCATCGAAACCGGCAACAAGCTTTTTTTCTCAAAGAAAGTAACAAAAATCCAATTTTGAGAAAAAGCAAAACACGCGCTATAGGAAAACAACAATGGCTTCTAAGGCGCTACCATCATGTTCAACAAAATTAATAAGAGGAAAAAACCAATTCAGCGCAGTCGATTTATCCACAGGTGCTCTTACTATCCTGCGTGGTGTGTTATATCGTCTAATCTAGAATTCTAGAATCACAGATTGTTCGAGATAAAATCAAGCACCTCATCCACATGACCAGGCACTTTTACGCCCCGCCATTCTTTTTTTAACGTACCTTTCTGATCGATAACAAAGGTACTGCGCTCAATTCCACGAACTTGTTTGCCATACATATTTTTTAATTTCATCACGCCAAACAATTCACAAACGGTTTCATCAGCATCACTCAAAAGCTCAAATGGAAACTGCATTTTTTCTTTAAAGCATTCATGCGATTGAACGCTATCGCGCGAAATACCAACGATCACGCAGTTTTTTCCAGTAAAAGCGTTCCAATGATTGCTGAAATCCTGTCCTTCCGTGGTACATCCAGGAGTATCATCTTTCGGGTAAAAATAGATCACTACATTCTTACCCAAATGATCTGCTAAGGAAAAATTGTTACCACTGGTTGAAGGCAATTCAAAATTGGGTACCACTGAACCTATTGTTATCATTCTATTAATATGTCTTTATCGTTATGAAAACAGTCAGGGAATCTGCTTATCAATGATGACAGTTACACCATTCGTTCCAATTTTCACTGGCTCGCTAAAACCTTGCAAATCACCGCTAGCGGTTGTCGCCTGACCCGATTTAGAAATTCTCGCTTCGATAACGACTTCAGGAAAACTAGAAATCTTCATTGCTGGCATCATTGCCATTTCGTCAGTCAACGTGAACGCTGCGGGGAGATCACTTGCTTTGAGTCGCAAAATAGCGAGCGGCATTTTGGGCCCTGTTTTTGCGCGAGCATAGATGAAAAGCGTATCATTCGGCGAAAACTTGCCAACCAATGCATTATTTAAGGTCACTTGCCCAGAAATACCGGTACCGGATGCGGCCGCGTTGGTTTGTTGTGCTTCTACAGGTTTTGCTTCCGGTTGTTTGGGTTGCTCGACAGCATCTGATTTAATAGCTTGCGACTGTTCGGCCTGCGCTAAATGTTCTACCGGTGCTTTAGATGCATCGCCAGATGCCAGTGATTTGGCCTGTTGGATACTGTCTTTGACCGATTTAGCCAGTTGGGAATCCGCAGGAATGACACCCAATAATTTTTCCCAATGTGTAGCCGCTTGAGCATATTGATTTCGTTCAAACTCCGCTGTACCTGCTAGTGCTAAAGCCTTGGGATATTCCGGATCAATTTTTAGTGCTGCGTATACTAATTCCGTGGGTTTGCCTGCCAAACTGCCTTGATTGGTCATGGCAAGGACATCTGCATAATCGCTCATAATCTGCGGATTATCGGGCACGATTTCATTCAGTTTGCCATATGTCTTACCTGCTTCGTCATAACGCCCCATAATCGCATAGGTACGTCCTAACATCACCCAACCTTCGATATCTCCAGGATCTTTTTCAAGACGGGCAATTAAATTTTCTAACACCGAAGCAAAATTATCATGACCGGCAGGAGAATCGCTGCCACTTCCCTGAGGTTTTGTCACATTCGCGAGCTGCGACTGTGGTAATAATCCTCGCGTATCTCCAATCGCTAAGTAAAGTGAAACAGCCGCCAGTGGCAAAGCCAAAACAATGACGATTGCCGTAGCAACACTATGCAATTTACCTATTTGTTTAACGGTTACATTACCCTTGTGATCAGGTACATCTTGTAACATGCGTTGTTGCAGCTCTTGCTTACTTTTATTGTATTGTTCTTGCGTGAGAATATCGTTTTGCAAGTCCTTATCCAACTCAGCTAATTGATCGCGATAAACCGAAATATTAAGCGCATCATGCTCGAGATTCGTTTGTTTAGATTCTCGACTTCTCAGCAGCGTTGGAATAACGAATAATAATGCGACAACAATAAAAACACCTGAAATAACCCAAAATGACGTTGTCATGCAGCTTACCTTTTTTTCTCATTGAGCAGATTTTCAGCTTTTGTTTGCTCTGCTTCAGATAGTGAAATTTCTTCGATTTGTTCGCGCCGACGCTTCAAAAATGTCAGCAACGAGATAAATCCAATTACAAATAATAGAATCGGGCCAAACCACAGTAAAAGCGTGGTTGGTTTCATCGGGGGATTATAAAGAACGAAATCGCCATAACGATCAACCAGAAATTGAATAATTTCTTCATCGCTCTTGTTTTCTTTTATTTTTTGTCTGATTTCACGACGCATGTCGTTAGAAAAATCGGCACGAGAATCCGCAATCGATTCATTCTGACAAACCAAGCAACGCAAATCCATTGTGATAGCCAGCATTCTTTTTTCGACTTCTAGGTCTTCCGCCACTGGTAATGCCTCTTTTGCCCAGACTAAAGAAGGAATGAGCATGACAATGAGCAAAACAGACACAAGCAATCCTGAAACTTTTAACCGATCATTTTTAAACATTATTTTCCCCTAAGCCTGTTTTTGTAATTCAATGATCAAAGGAATAATGGTTTTTTGTAAAGAATCTGCGGTTACCGGACCAATTTGCTTATGGCGAATAATACCTTTCTTATCAATAATGTATGTTTCTGGAACACCATACACGCCAAAATCAATTCCGACTTTTCCATCCGCATCCACTATGCTGACAGTATAAGGATCGCCAAAACGTTTCAGCCATTGCATGGCCGTCGTTCTTTCGTCTTTATAGTTCAAGCCATAGATAGGCACAATGCCCGATTTCGCTAACTCCACCAGCAAAGGATGTTCGTCACGGCAGGAAACACACCAAGAAGCCCAAACATTAAGCAACCAAACTTTGCCAATATTATCCGTCGAAGACAGCACTTTATCGGGTTCATGCAAATGGTTTAATTGAAACACTGGCGCGGGCTTATCGATCAGTGGTGAAGGCACTTGACGCGGATTAAGCGTAAGTCCGACCAACAAAAAAGCCGCCAGCACCATAAAAGCAGCTAACGGAATCAAATACCGCATCATGGTTTTTGTGTCTCCGTAACCAAAGTAGCACGAGTAGTCGTCGTTGCCGCAGACATAACCGGTGCTGTCACTGGCGTTTCGCTTGGCTGTGAAGCATCCGTTTCATTTTCTTTAACAACCACAGGATCTTTCTTGCTGATTTTTAACCGGTAACGGCGATCTGTTATCGACAATATTCCACCAAGTGCCATCAGCATACATCCAAACCAAATCCAGTCTACGAAAGGTTTATGATAAACACGTACCACCCATGCGTTATTTTCTAACGGTTCACCCATAGCTACATATAAATCACGGAATAAACCCGTATCAATTGCAGCTTCTGTCATTGGCATACCCGATGCATTATAGGTACGCTTCTCAGGATTTAAAGTACGATAAACCTGATCACCTTTTAACACCGTAATATCGCCCATAACCGATTTATAATTAGGTCCAGGAAGATTTGTGACGCCATTGAATTGGAAGGTATAGCCACCGACAGTCACTTTGCTGCCAATCTCCATCCGTACGTCTTTTTCAGTTTCGTAACTATTGACTATGGTCACGCCTATGATAAAAACCGCGACGCCAAGATGTGCAAAATGCATACCATAGTAACTGCGAGACTGACGCGCTAACCTTGCAAAAATATTGCCAGAACCACTGTTGCTTAACCGATGTTTCACATTAACCACGATACACGCAATAATCCAAAATGCGAGCAACATTCCAAAGCTAACCAGTGGTTTCCATTCTCCCATCAGATAGGGTGTCGCTAAAGCTGACACGACGCTCACGGCAAACGCCCAACGCAATCTAATGGCTAAGGCTGGCAAGCTTATTTGTTTCCAACGAGCAATGGGGCCAACGCCAATCAAGAAAATGGCAGGTGTCATCACCGGTACAAATACGGCTTCAAAATAAGGAGGGCCAACCGATAATTTACCCAATCCCAAGGCATCGATTATCAATGGATACAACGTTCCTAGCAAAACACTGCCCGCCGCAACTAACAGTAGCAAATTGTTAGCGAGTAATAAGGATTCACGTGACAACAAATCAAATTTTCCGCCTAGACCAACTTTAGGTGCACGCCAAGCAAATAATATTAGCGATGCACTGATGACGACCACCAAGAATACGAGAATAAAAATACCACGCGCAGGATCTGTTGCGAAAGCATGCACCGAAGTCAATACACCTGATCGAACCAAAAAGGTTCCTAGCAAACTCAATCCAAACGCACAAATGGCTAGTAACACAGTCCAGCTTTTAAAGCTACCGCGTTTTTCCGTTACGGCTAACGAATGCAATAGGGCAGTGCCAACCAACCAAGGCATGAACGAAGCATTTTCAACCGGATCCCAGAACCACCAACCGCCCCATCCTAATTCATAGTAGGCCCACCAGCTGCCCATCATGATGCCTACGGTCAGGAAAACCCACGCCACAATCGTCCATGGACGAGACCAACGCGCCCATGCCGCATCCAGTTTGCCACTCAATAGTGCTGCGATAGCAAATGCAAAAGCTATCGAAAAACCAACGTAACCCATATATAACATGGGTGGATGAACCACCATGCCAACGTCTTGTAGTAAAGGATTCAAATCGCTACCTTCAGGTGCAGCCGGCAATAAACGATCAAAAGGGTTTGACGTAAATAACAAAAACGCCAGAAAGCCTACGCTGACCAGGCCTAAAACACCGATGACACGCGCGACGATATCATCTGGCAATTGCTTACTAAATACGCTCACCGCAACCGACCATGTCGCTAGCATTAGCACCCATAGCAACAATGAGCCTTCATGCGATCCCCAAGTTGCCGCTAAACGAAAATGAAATGGCAACTCCGTATTGGAGTTTCTCGCCACATTCATGACCGAAAAATCGCTGGTAACAAAGGAATAAGCCAGACAAGAGAAGGCTAGAAAAATAAAAACGAACTGTCCTTGTACAACAGGTCGCGCAAGTGCCATCCAAGATGGAATTCCACGCGCCGCACCAATAAGAGGCAGTGTTCCTTGAGTAAGCGCTAAAAGTAACGCAAGAATCAAACAAAAATTACCGATTTCTGGAATCATAATGAGCTAAGATCTATAGTAGTTAATGACGATTCGGGATAACAACCGAGGTTATGCTTTTATGTGACTTTTTAAAGCAGGTTTGATTAAAATGATCTATCTAATTCTATTAAATATTCGCTTCATCAACAAACTATTCTGCTAATGACGCTTTCTGTGTTTTTGCTGCTTTTTCTAATGCTTCTGCCGCTTCAGGTGGCATATAGTTCTCGTCGTGTTTGGCCAATACTTCATCCGCCAGAAAAACTCCGCTGTCAGACATCTTTCCTTGTGCAACGACTCCTTTGCCTTCTTTAAATAAATCTGGAAGTATTCCTGTGTAAACAACGGGAATAGTATGACTTGTATCGGTTACTGAAAAATGTATTTTGGTGCCTGAATTATCACGTTGCACGCTGCCTTCTGTGACGAGTCCACCAATTCTAAAACTTTTACCAATTGGTGCTTCTTTAGCGACTACCTGGGTAGGACTAAAGAAAAAAACCAAATTGCTTTGAAAAGCATTCAAAACTAAAACTGAAGCGACACCTAATGCCGTTACACCAGCAACAATCATTGCTAATTTTTTATGACGTGGTTTCATTTATATCTCTTTTTTGATCGAATTTACGGTTGTGACCGTATTGTTTTTCCAAAGTTCGGCGACGTTTTGATATCAGTATGATTTCACCAACAACACAGATCAATGTCATTGCATAGGAACCCCAAACATAAAACCCATATCCACCCATCGAAAGAAATTCTGACACACTTGACCAATTCATCACGCAATCCCTTCCTTTTGCAACTCGGCAACCCAGGCTGTGTGGCCTTCTCTCTCCAGAATAATAACGCGCACTCGTTTTAATATCACGGCAATCGCATACATCCAGGCTGCAAACACCATAATCAGCATTCCCGTCAACATCGTGGAAGCCATTGCAGGCGCTTGATTAACACTAACAGATGCACCTTGATGCAAGGTATTCCACCATTGCACTGAAAAATAAATGATGGGGATATTCACCACGCCAACCAATGCAATAATCGCCCCAGCTTTGTCAGCACGACGCGGATCGTCAATTGCTGCTTGCAGTGACATAAAGCCAATATATAAAAATAACAAAATCAATTCCGAAGTCAATCGAGCGTCCCACACCCACCAGGTTCCCCACATGGGTTTGCCCCACAACGATCCAGTCCAAAGCGCAAGAAAAGTAAACATCGCTCCGGTTGGCGCAATTGCCGTTGCCATCATGGAGGACAGTCGCGTATTAAAAGCCAAACCAATTCCTGCCCAAATAGCCATCACCACATACAGAAACATAGACATCCACGCCGCAGGAACATGGATAAATATAATCCGGTAAGCCTCGCCTTGTTGAAAATCGGTAGGAGCCACAAAAAAACCGACATACAATCCACTCACCAATAAAATTACTGCTAACACAGCAAATACTGGAATCATTTTCCCTGCCAAAGAATAGAAGCTCGAAGGGGAAGAATACTTATACCAATTGATCGACATAAAATATAAATTAATATACTACCAATGTGAATTTCCTAATTGTTTTAGGTACTTATATGCTATAGAATCTAGCGTTTGCTTTCGCCTACAATTTATCCTAACTTATTTTAACCTTCGATTCTATACTAAAAACAATCAACGAGAATCGCTTTCTACAAAAATTAGTGGTAATGCCACAAAGAGTTGCTCTAAGAGCTGAGATTGGAATCGATTGCAATAATAGTTAGAGCAAAACTATTCTAAAGACACTCGCAAGGACCACGCTGTCACCCAAGGCGCAAAAACCAGTGACACGAGCAGAAATGCACCAATCAACGATAAGTGAGCAGCAAAATCAATCCCAGCCATATTCGCCTCTACCGCGCCAGAGCCAAAAATCAATATGGGAATATATAAAGGAAGTACTAGCAATGAAACCAGTACTCCTCCACCTCTAAGACCTAGTGTCAATGCGGCACCGATTGCTCCTATCAAACTCAATACGGGTGTACCAATCAGCAATGAAATCACTAACACCGATAGTGCGTCACCTGGTAAATCGTATTGTATTCCCAATACTGGCGCCATTAACACGAGTGGTAATCCACTGACCAACCAATGCGCGAATGTTTTACCTAAAACCAATAATGATAACGATTGAGGCGAGATCATCATCTGTTCTAAAGTGCCATCTTGATAATCGTTAGAAAACATACGGTTCAGCGATAGCATAGAAGCCAATAGAGCTGCTACCCAAACAACACCAGGCGCCATTGTTCTTAGTAAATTCATTTCAGGCCCTACACTGAGTGGAAATAAACTGACCACAATGACAAAAAAGAATAGGGTAATTAAAACATCGGAGCGACGGCGTACAGCCAGCAAAAGATCGCGCTTTATAATCCATACCAACATAGTATCAGGCCAATTGTAATTGAGTGATCGACGAAGATTGGATGTCAATTTCCTGATGCGTTGTCATCACCACCATGCCTTCGTGCTGCAAATGCAATTCCAGTATTTCACGCATCAACTGAACCGCAGCGACATCTAAAGCTACAAAAGGCTCATCCAAAATCCATAATTTCGTTTTACATACGAGCAAACGCGCTAAAGCAACCCGTCGGCGTTGGCCCTGCGACAATACTTTAACGGGCAAATATTCACGTCCACTCAAACCAATTTTTCCAAGCGCTTGATGTGCTCCATTAATACTGATTTCAAATCCCGATAACGCGCTTGAAATCTGCAAATTTTCAATCACAGTCAAATCATCTTTGACGCCACCCAAATGACCGATATACGTTACATTAGCAAAGTATTCTTCATTCGCCGTGCGAATAGAGACTCCATTCCAGTGAATTTCCCCTGCCGCAGGAATCGACAAGCCACACAACATGCGCAATAAACTGGTTTTTCCACTGCCATTAGCCCCGCGCACTTGTAATAAGCTTCCGGGCTCAAGCGAAAAATGAATGTTTTTGAAAAGTTCACGGTCACCGCGTACACACGCGATATTGATTCCTTGCAACACGATTTGGATAAGTCAGTAGATAAAAGCTTGCGATTATAACGTATTGCTATGAAGGCAACATGCAACTTATAGAAAAGACAGCATCACAAAAAGCTAGCCGGTCTCGCTACAAACCGGCTTGCCACGTAAACAATCAGTTTGCAATGAGCGTTGATTCAATTTCTGCAAAACTTTTGGCAACTTTAACGGGCGTCGTAATCTTTCTGCCGAGTTGTTTTTCAATTTGTGTCCAAGAAAAAATGCCGCAAATTTTCGATAAACCGAGGTGCTTAACATTTTCTGCTACTAATGCATGTAATCGCCCGCTTTGGTGCAAGCTTGCAATGACATTTCCTACTCGCGCATGCTCGATTTCCTCTAATGGAATGGCTTCGAGTTTTTTTAATGGCGTCATGATATCGGCCACAAGAATTTCATTATGTTTGATATTCCGCTGCTGTATAAAACGCATCGGCTTTTCGCCTAGAATATCCGTAGCCGTAATGATGCCTGCCAGGTTTTTTTTGTCATGCACTACGAGTAGTGTTCGAACGCCCCGTTGAATCATATATGTGTTAGCAATTTCCATCGGAGTTTCAGGTGATATCACCGCTGCTTGTGTCTTACGCAAGTCAGTCATTACATCAAGCGCAGGTGAATCGAAAGTTATCGGAACAGGGGAGGAAGGTTGTGAAATTTCCACAGTGCTAGTGAAATACTGTATTGCCAGCGCTTTGTAATCTTTCTCTTTCAGCATAATACGTGCTCCTTTCTCTAAAAATTTTGAAGGAAGTCGTTCATCTCAAGATGTAAGATCTATCTTGAATCGACACTCTACGCTGAATTAAAATTGGCATCAAGATCAATAACCTAAATCTCGAAAAGATTCATATCACGGCTAACTTCTTATGAAATAGTGAGTCCTATCCCAACTGGCTTTTTTCTGAGCAAGCAGTATGTTTTTTAAAGCCAAGTGGCAGCTGTATGGGGGGATGCTTGATAGAAAAATTAATTTTCCGCTGATAAAGAGTGACTGGTATTATTCGTTTCCCAGCACCTGCATTAGGATTCGGGCCCTTTATCTTTTTGATCGGTGCCTGATGAACATAATGCTTCATTGACGTCATTAAATAATATACAGCAATCATGATTTGGAAACCCAGCGTAACTGTTGCAGCCATTATTGAAAAAGACGATAAGTATTTACTCGTTGAAGAAGAACCAGAACCCGGTACAGGTTTGTTTTTAAACCAACCTGCTGGTCACTTGGATCCAGGTGAGTCATTAGTGCAGGGTACCATTCGCGAAACTTTGGAAGAAACAGCCTACACATTTGTACCGGAATATCTAGTCGGTGTTTATCAGTGGTATTCCAAACGCGCCGATACGACTTACATTCGTTTTGCATTTTCTGGATCGGTGACGAAACATGATCCCAATCGTACGCTGGATCATGGTATTGCGCGTGCGGATTGGTTTAGTTTCGATGAAATATCGCAGCGAATCGATCGTCATCGCAGTCCTTTGGTTATGCAATGCATTTTAGATTATCGTCAGGGCAAGCGTTTTCCACTCGATATGATTAAACACTATGATTAGCATCCCCAAAAAACAGCGTGTTGTAATCGGCATGTCGGGCGGTGTTGATTCATCCGTAGCAGCCTATCTATTAAAACAACAAGGGTTTGATGTGATCGGTGTGTTCATGAAAAACTGGGAAGACGATGATACCGAAGAGTATTGTTCTTCGCGACAGGATTTTCTGGACGCCGTATCCGTTGCTGATGTACTTGATATTCCAATTGATGTAGTCAATTTTTCGGTTGCATACAAGGAGCGGGTATTTTCTAATTTTTTATCGGAATATCAGGCTGGTCGTACGCCAAATCCCGATGTATTGTGTAATGCAGAGATAAAATTCAAAGCTTTTCTTGAACATGCGCTAAAACTGGACGCGGATTATATTGCTACAGGACACTACGCACAGGTTAGAAAAGTTGCCAATGCTTTCCAGTTACTCAAAGCGGAAGATGGCACTAAAGACCAGAGCTATTTCCTCTATCGTTTGAATCAAGCGCAATTGGCGAAAACATTATTTCCGGTTGGCCATTTATATAAACGTGAGGTACGGAAAATAGCCGAAGAAATAAAATTAGCTAATTTTTCTAAAAAAGATAGCACAGGTATTTGTTTTATCGGAGAGCGTCCTTTTCGAGAATTTCTCAATCGTTACCTTCCACAACAACCGGGAGAGATCCAAACGCCCGATGGTAAAGTCATTGGAGAGCATATTGGTTTAATGTACTACACCATCGGTCAACGGCAAGGATTAGGCATCGGCGGTACGCGCGAAGGCAGCGAGGAACCTTGGTTTGTATCGAATAAAGATATGCGGCGCAATGTACTCATTGTCGTACAAGGTCACGATCATCCCGAGTTATTGCGTTCGACGGTACAAGCCATAGACTTAACTTGGATTAGTGGCCAGCTTCCTCATTGCAATTGGGTTTACGCGGCGAAAACACGCTATCGACAAACCGATGCGCCGTGTGCTATCACAGCATTGTCTTCCGATCATTGCCAAGTCGATTTTCCACAGCAGCAATGGGCTGTGACTCCGGGGCAATCGATTGTGATCTATGAAAGCAAAGTATGTTTAGGCGGCGGTATTATCGATGACACACATCTAAATGCAGTCGATGCATCCAGTTGAATCGAAACAATAAGATACAAAATTTAAAAGGAATTAGTGTGTCGAATGGATTGATTTACCGCTTAGAACAACTTGAGATACTCAATAAAGAAGATTTTCGTATCATCGACACCCTGTTGGTCACGCAGCGAGATATTCCCGAGCATTCCTTCATCATCAACGAAAAGCATGCGCAACAATATATCCATTTTGTATTGAAGGGCTGGGCAATTAAATACAAGACCCTTGAGAACGGTGATCGCCAGATTGTAAATTTTGTTTTGCCCGGTGACATCATTAGTATTTATTCGCCGATTTTTTTGAATGCCGAACACACGGTGGAATCCATTACTGACATGCGGTTAGGATATTTTTCGTCAGGTCTTTTTCTTGAAACGATGCGTAATGCCCCTCGGCTTGCTGTTGCTCTGATGTGGATGGCAGGCCAAGACGAACGCGTTCTTGAAGAACAAATCGTACGAGTTGGCAGGCGGCGTTCAACAAAACGAATGGCGCACTTGTTAGCTGAGTTATTTAGAAGACAAAGGCTTGCTGGATTTTCATACGAACAAGCAAGATTATTGCCGCTCAATCAACTGCTGCTCAGTGATGCGTTAGGATTAAGCCACATCCATGCACATCGAGTTTTTCGCGAATTGGATAAAATCGGATTGATAGCCCGGACGCATAACACGATTGAGCTATTGGACATCAAATCATTGGTTGCATTTTCGGATTTTGATGAGAGCTATCTTGAGGCCATCGTTAATCCAACGATGATTA
Source organism: Nitrosomonas sp. (assembly GCA_044228295.1). Taxonomy (GTDB): domain Bacteria; phylum Pseudomonadota; class Gammaproteobacteria; order Burkholderiales; family Nitrosomonadaceae; genus Nitrosomonas. The sequence goes on along the minus strand of JBGAVE010000011.1, from coordinate 51,034 downwards.
AAATATTAAAACCTTCCTAACATAGGAATTGCTAGTGGTTTTATCAAAAGTTAAATCATCTCATGTGGTTACTCAGTTAAACTCCTACTCAGCAACTAACTTATCGGGACAGGAACTATCTTTCTTATAAGTTATTTTGCCCATTTAAAATCATAAATCCCGAAGGAGAATTCAATGAGTGATCGTGATGAGTACATCAAAAAAATCCAAAGCAAACTGGATGAATGGGATTCAGACATTGATGAGTTAAAGGATAAACTGGCTGCTGCGAGTGCAGATGCAAAAATTGCAATCGATGACAAACTGAAGCAACTATCCAAACAACGCGATGAAATTAGCGACAAGCTCGAAGAACTGGAAGATGCGGGTGAAGATGTGTGGGAAGACATACGCGATAATATTGAATCCGGCTGGAAACGTGTTACGGCAGAGTTTGAGGATTTAGTGAAACGTTTTAAATCGTAATTTAAATTGACTGAATTTCTTTTTACTTTAACGCTCAAACGAGCGGTAGCACTTGGGACTCTGGATATTATCGAAAAACAGTATGTTTTTAATTACTTTTAAATAAAAGGGCCTTCTATGACAAAAAATCCATATTTTTCTAACTTAATACGCTCAATTATCGTCGGATTCTTTATTGCATTCATTGCGGTATCAGTGGGATGCAGTTCGACTAAAACGAAAGAAAGTACAGGGCAATTCATCGATGATGCAGCCATCACAGCAAAAGTTAAAGCCAAACTGTTTGATGACCCGGTGGTAAGAGGTACCGCTATCAGCGTAGAGACTTTCAAGGGAACGGTGCAATTAAGTGGTTTTGCCAATTCTAAAGAGGAAGCCAACAAAGCTGAAAGTTTGGCCAAAAGCGTCGAAGGTGTGCGTGCCGTTCGAAACAGCATCGTGCTGAAACAATAAAATTTTTAATCATCAAAGAATAGGAATATCTAAAATGAATTTACTAAAAACAGTAGTTATAGTGAGTTTAGTCGCGTTTATTTCATCACCAGTTTTTGCAACAGAGACACTAGAAGAAAAGAAAGAAGCGGTTACCAATGACGTAAAACGTACTGCAACCAAATCAGTCAACCGTGTCGAAGAAGCGACTTGCATGGACAGCGATGCTAAATGTTTAGCACTAAAAGCCAAAAACCGTATCGAAGAGGCTGGTGCCGCAACCAAAGACAAAGCAATCGAATTGAAAAACAAATTAGATTAGATCTGTTTTTACTCAGCTATGAAAAAACACCTTGTGATTTTTACGAGGTGTTTTTTTATGCTTAATTGGATTGTAATTGCAACATTGCCAGTTGAGCATATAACGGGCTGGATTGTAACAGTTCGCTATGGGTACCCAGCGCTTCTAAATGACCATGGTTCATAACAGCAATACGGTCAGCGGATTGTACGGTCGCCAACCGATGCGCAATGATCAGCGTGGTGCGGTTGCGCATCAATTGTTGTAACGCTTGTTGTACCCAATATTCACTTTGTGCATCGAGTGCACTGGTTGCTTCATCCAACAATAAAATCGGTGCGTCGGTTAAAAGCGCGCGGGCAATTGCCAAGCGTTGTTTTTGCCCTCCCGATAAACCCAAGCCCGCATCGCCCAAATGCGTATCATATCCTTGGGGTAGCTGGGTGATGAAGTGATGCGCATATGCGGCTTGAGCTGCATTTTGTATTTCCTCATCGGTTGCATCAGGCCGACCGTAACGCAAATTATCTTTGATCGTGCCGAAAAACAATGCCGGATTTTGTGATACGAAAGCAAAGCAGCGACGTAAATCGAATAGATTAAGCTGGCGAATATCAATCCCTTCAAGTTTAATTGAACCGGATTGAACATCAAAAAAACGCAGCAACAAATCAAACAGAGTGGATTTACCTGCTCCAGAAGGACCAACCAATGCAAGCGTTTCTCCCGCTTTGATCGTCAGCGTTAATTGATCGATAGCCAATACTTCTGGACGAGAAGAATAAGCGAAACTGAGGTGTTCGATTGAAATATTACCCAGAACTTGAGGCAATGGCTGCGGATTATCAGGCGATTGAATTAAATTAGCGGTTTGTAATAATTCCAAGGTACGCTCGGCAGCGCCAGCAGCTCGCTGTAATTCGCCAATGACTTCGGAGATCGATGCGACTGCGGAGCCAACGATAATGCTGTAAAACACAAATGCGGCCAATTCGCCTGAACTGATTTGACCTTCGATCACGTCAATGCCACCGACCCATAGCATCAAACCAATGGCGCTCATCACTAACGTAATGACCAGCGTAATCAAGAAAGCGCGTTGCTGGGTACGTTTTTTTGCAACCTCGAATGCCTCTTCGACTTGTGCTTGAAAACGTTTTTGATCAATCAACTGATGGTTGTAAGCCTGAACAGTTTTAATCTGTCCTAGAATTTCACTCACATACGCGCCCACTACCGCAATCTTGTCCTGACTTTGTCGCGACAGTTGCCTAACCCGTTTGCCGTAAATAAGAATCGGCACAACCACCAGCGGTACGCAGACAACGACCAAACTCGCCAGTTTGACATTGGTAAGAAATAACCAAACAATGCCTCCCACCATCATGATGAGATTGCGCAGTGCAAATGAAACCGATGAGCCAATGACCGTTTGCAGTAAAGTCAAATCAGCGGTTAATCGAGATTGAATTTCTAAACTGCGATTGGCCTCAAAAAAACCAGGATGCAGATAAATTAAATGGTTGAAAACTGCGCTGCGAATATCCGCAATGACTCGTTCACCCAGCCAGGTGACCCAGTAGTAGCGAGTGAAAGTGCCGGTTGCCAAAGCAACGACGAGCAGCAAGAATATCGTCACATATTGACCTAACAATTCTTTGGATTGCGTGGCAAAACCTTGATCAATCAGTAAGCGAATCCCTTGGCCCAGCGATAACATGACTGCCGCAGTAAATAGCAAAGCGATTAAGCTATAAAGAACTTGAAGTCGATAAGGCGAAATAAATCGCGCAGCTTGCCGGACCGCTTGCCAATGTATTTTTGGTTTCTCAGAAAATTCAGTCATGGAAGATTGATGGGATTAAAAATTTTTCGGGTTTTATGTTTTAACACCGTGATGTAGGCTGTTTTTGAATGAGTTGGGAGTTTCATACCATTTTAGGAGTTCTTAATGAGTGATATTGAAGAAATAATCCAAGCTTTATTGAATTTTTGTGATGAACGTGATTGGGCGCAATTCCATAATCCTAAAGATCTTGCTTTGGCATTGAATGTCGAAGCGGCAGAGTTATTAGAGACATTTTTATGGAGATCTTCGGAACAGGCTAATAGCGATGCAGTCAAGGATGAGCTTGCCGATGTTTTCGCTTTTGCATTTCTAATGGCTGCGAAATATGATTGGGACGTCAAGGAAATTGTATTCGAGAAGATGAAAAAGAATGCATTAAAGTATCCCATTGAAAAATCTATCGGACAATCGAAAAAATATGACCAGTTATAATTTAAAAACATACGACCTAGAAAATTAGAATGAATTGCTATTTCAGCATTAATTCTTCACTGTGCGATTAATCGCCATAAGGAAACTACTTCAGATTTTCTTGCAACATGCAGGGGATCCAAAGTATTCGCTGAGCGTGGATGACAAGGTTTGATATCGCGTTTTTCCACGATAGTTAATCCTGCAGAGTTAATCATCGTAGTCAGTTGATCGGGCATGCGCAGACCTAACTGCTCCGCGAAATTCGACATGATCAACCAGACTTCGCCCTTAGGTTTAAGACAATTAGCAACGCCATCCAAGAAGCCGCGCAACATACGATTGTCGAGGTCATAGATGGCATGCTCCAAAGGTGAACTGGGTCGAGCCGGGATCCACGGAGGGTTGCAAACAATCAGGTCAGCCTGTTGCTGTTTGGGAAATAGATCGCACTGAATGACCTGTACTTGTTTTTGCAATCCTAAGCGCTCGATATTTTCACTCGCGCAATTAACCGCGCGAGCATCTTGATCGGTGGCAAAAACACGTTGGATTCCACGTGTTGCCAGTAATGCGGCAAGTACACCTGTTCCGGTGCCGATATCGAAGGCAGTAAATTCTTTTGAGGTAATTCCATAAACTGGGGCTTCAGCTACTAATTGAAGATATTCCTGTCGTATCGGTGAAAATACGCCGTAATGCGGATAGATTTTTTGACCGAGCACCGTAACATCAACGCCTTTCTTGCGCCATTCGTGAGCGCCAATCACCCCTAATACTTCTCTTAACGAGATGACATAAGGCTCACAATCAGCGCCATATATTTCCATACACGCAGAATGCACGTTTGGGGCTCGTCGTAATGGAATACGATGGTCTGCTTCAAAAGGAATCAATAGCTTGTCGAGAATACGCGCACGTTGCGATTGTGCTTGCCGGTACCGATTGAACATTTCTCGTGATGTTACCGTGATAGGCGCTTTTTTAGCCGTGCTTTTATCGATTCGAGTAGCAATGGCATTGAGTAATTGGCGCGCATTCTGGAAATCACCTCGCCATAACAATCCAGTGCCTTCACACGCCAAACGATAAGCAGTATCGGCGTTGATTCTGTCATCAATGATTTCAACACGTTTAGGTGGCGCCATGTTTTTTTCGGAACGCCAACGCGCGGTTTTTTCTACGCTCGATTCGCACCAAGCAATTTGAGAATAGTCGCTCAATTTAATTCAGCATGCGTGATAGTCAGAAGAAGGCCATGCTCAAGATAATTAACGTCATATTCTAAATGTTGTTTTATCCACCAGCGGGTTTTCTTGACTTTAATTGTTGGTAACCTATGCACGGTTTGAAGATGGCATACTTTTCTCAGAAACGCAAAAATATCCGATGATTGCATCCATAGTTTTATCTGATCATTTTGAGTAAATGCTTAAATACGCTGTCAGCTACTGGGTTCTTTTTAAATAGGATAGCAATTGCATGCGCTACCATTCGCTATAACGTATCAACATATCGTTATGATATTTTATTATTTCTAAGACTCGCTACTACTGCGGTATAGTGCAACGCTCTGTCTTTAGGGGGTAAAGTTTATAGAGTGGCAAGGTTGGTTTGTATTGGGTTTGTGTATTTCGGTGTTAGCTGCGCTGATATTGACTCGTGTCGGTCCACATTTAATTATGGCTGGCGCTTTGACCATTCTAAGAGTGACGGGAATCCTAAGTAGCAGTGATGCATTGAGTGGTTTTAGTAATTCGGGGCTGATCACTGTGGTCGGTATGTTTGTGGTGGCAGCAGGTATGCACTGTTGATGTTACCTATCGTATTAGAAATGACGCAAAAGGCTGATTTGAATAATGTCCCTTTTGTGTTGGCTATTATGATGGCTGCGTCGGCTAGCTTTGCTACCCCGCTGGGATATCAAACTAATATGATGGTTTACGGACCAGGACGGTATCGGTTTGTCGATTTCTTGAAGGTCGGAATACCGATGAATATTGTAACGGCAGTTGTGACTATTACGGTGTTATTGCTTGGTTGGCCGCTGGAAAAATAGCATTATTGCTGTCTTCATTCCTAAATAAACAACCTCGTGGCAAGGCCACGGGGAAGAGCAAGTTGAATGAAATCATTTTAAGAAGGTAATTGGTCATATAAAGAGACTTTTGCGCGGTTTCGATCTTGTTCGTCCAGTCGGACGATATAATGATGCTTTCGCAGAGTTTTGCAACGCTATGTTCAAATATGTGGCGCACTAACCCGCTGCCGCTTTGCGCACATCATTTAATAAGCCATTATTATCCATGATTGCCAGTGCATCGAACAAACGCAGCGCACTGTTGACATAACCCGCATCCTTATTGATGGTGCGTGCAGTACGATATGCTTCAATTGCTTCCACTAAGAGCATCGGCTCACCACATAAGACTAATCCAGCCAGTGCGAGGCCCTTGTTGTCGAGCGCTATGTAGAGCTGTGGCGTTGCTTCCAATTGCTTATCCGCATGCGTCAAAGCTTCCTGAAACGACTGTTTAGCAGCAGAGCGGTCATTTTGCCGTAGCGCAATCACACCCAACAAAGCTGCCGCAAGGTGAATATTGGGCGGGAAATCATAGCTGCTCGCTTCTTCACTCTTCGCTCGGGCGGCGATTAAATCGTCTCGATACAAATGGGCGGCAGCCAATCCTGTACGGCTTACATTTTGACTCTGTACATTGCCGATCTCGTCGGTAATCGGTATGGCTTGCTGATAGGATAGAATGGCTTGATCGTATCGTGCTGCGTCAGAATGACATTCGCCGATTCTGACGAGCCAAGCGGATTCTAAGAAACGACTCTTGATTTCACGTGCGATGATAAGCGCCAGTTCGTAATTGTCGATGGCGAGATCGGTCTGGCCTAAATCCGCATAGCGGTTGCCCAGGTTGCCGAGCCATAATCCTTCATTACTACGATCCCCGATTTCACGTGCGATGGCAAGCGCCTGCTTGAGATGGTCGATGGCGAGATCGGTCTGGCCTAAATCCGCATAGCGGTTGCCCAGGTTGCCGAGCGATGCTCCTTCATTCCTACGATCCCCGATTTCACGTGCGATGGCAAGCGCCTGCTTGTAATGGTCGATGGCGAGATCGGTCCGGCCTAAATTCGCATAGTGGATGCCCAGGTTGCCGAGCAATATTCCTTCATTCCTACGATCCCCGATTTCACGTGCGATGGCAAGCGCCTGCTTGAAATTGTCGATGGCGAGATCGGTCTGGCCTAAATCAGCATAACTGATGCCCAGGCGGCCGAGCTCTATTCCTTCGTCGCCACGATTGCCAATTTCACGTGCGATGGCAAGCGCCTGCTTGATATGGTCGATGGCGAGATCGGTCTGGCCTAAATTCGCATAGCTGTTGCCCAGGTTGCCGAGCCATACTCCTTCGACGCCACGATCACTGATTTCACGGCTAATACGTAATGCTTCCTGATAGCAGTCAATTGCTTTCTGAACCTGTCCAATGGAGCGGTAGGCCGAACCCAGATTGCCTACACTTGGACTTATCAAATTTACATCATTAATCTTTCCTTGCAATCGTTCGTGCAGCGCTATCATTAAATGGTAATAGCCCCACAACCACAAGTAATGAAAATCGATTTCCAGTAATACACTGGCGGCGGAGTCATAGTCTTCACCCGCGCAGCGTAATTCAAATTCGTTGAGCTGTGGTGTCAAGTCACTCAGTTGCTTCCAGGTTTCACGTGGTTGGCGGGCTTGCTTGAAGTATTCTGCGCCGCGATGCAGCAAGGTGTACTGGGTATAAGGGGGTTGTGGTGAAGGTGTATGGATCGCTTGAGTATCCTGTTTTTCCCCTTTGGGAATACGAGCCAGCGCATAAGTGCGATCCGTAGCATGCTGGTAATAGCGGTTGCCTTCCTTGCGCACGAATTGCATATTAACCAGACGGTTCAGTACCGATCCGCTGTTGATGGCAGGGTCAAATGGTTGTAACAGGTAATCAACGGCGGCGGGTGTGACTGGCCGTTCATAGATGGCCAACGCTTCCATGATTTTTTGCGATGTGGTATCTAGGCGCTCGAAAGCTTCACCCACCAGCACTTCCACCACATGCTCCGGCAAGGGTTTGGAGAGCACTTCTTCAAGCGTGGTGTAGCGATCGGCTGACAGAATACCGTATAAGGCTACCAGCGCGCGCGGGTAACCCCGTGTATGGATACGTGCCTGATTGAGTAGGGAGTCAGATGCTTGTTTCAGACCCACTTTGCCGTCCGTATCCATTTCACGCAAAATATTTTCAGCGTAGGGTGACTCCAATCCTTGATCCAGATAGACCTGTTGCTGTCGCTCGGGGTGAATGAGCAGCCATTTGCGTGGACTGATACGTGTGGTTAAGATCACTTTCACAGCATGGGGCTGCGTTGTTAGCAGCGTGCGGAGTGCTTCATCCAGTTCGGCATCCTTGATCTCTTCCGTTTTTGGGTCGATGAGGTCTTCCAGATTATCTAACAGTACTACGGTTCGGCCTTGCGGAAACTCGGCTAACAAGGCTTGCAGCTTTGCTTCGGTACTAATTTGCGGATCTTTGTATAGCGCATCGAGTTCCTGTGATTTGCTCGCCGGCAGCAATTTGCCTAAATCGGCCAATAGGTTGCTGGTATTGATGCGATGTGAGCCTTTAGCACTCAAGTACACGATACCATCCACGTTTAAGGAACCGAGATCATCCGGTAGATGACCATTTTCTAGCGCTTTGAGTAGGCGGCAAGCTATCGCCGTTTTGCCGGTACCCCCACGGCCTAGAATGGTCAACAGGCGGCGGCTGGGGTCTTTCAGGAAATCTCCGATCAGCTTTGTTTCAATGTGGCGATTCTGAAAGTAAATGGGGGCGATGTCGGGTGGTGGATTGATAAACTTTGAATGCGCTAATCGAGAAGTTGGTTTTTCTGGCTGTTGTTCACGTTTTAAACCTGCCTGAATGCTGTGCTCGGTTTGCTCTGTAGCTGCCTGAGGATTGTCGATAATACGCTTTTGGCCCTCAATTCGTTTTCTGAGTTGTGCGATTTCATCGCTGATACGAGCTGTTTCAGTCGAATTGGCTGCGCGCCGCAGATCGCGCTGCGCATCACTCAACCGATATTCCATTGCTTTCAGAATGCCGTGAGGTGACGAGAGATTTTGTAAATCCTTGCGCAGCCGCGCCAGTCCAACTTCGAAATTGCTGGTGAAATCGAGATATTGGCGGGAGTTTAAGAGGAAGGGCGGATCGGCTTTGTCATCAAAACGAGCCAGCAAGATCGGTTTTTTGTATTTGAGTGCCTGCATCCACTCATTTTTACAAACTGAAGCATCTTCTACGCTGTCAGCGGTCATGACGAAAATCAGGCTTCCACAGTCGCGGATAGCCTCTACGAGCTGCTTGTCCCAGTCACTGACGGCTTGCAGACGGCGCTTGTCCAACCAAGCCTCGATAGCCGGGGGGCCGCTTTGTAGTTCATCGCATAGGCGTAGCGCAAATTCGGTGCCATCCACTGCAGAATAACTAATGAAATGATGATTGAGCATGAGTCGAATTCCTCCAGCTTGAACGAGATTGAGCAGTCAACGCTGATTATAAAACCATACAAAGATAGGTAACTGGCACTTGTTGATTCAGGCTTTTGTCCAAAAGTAATTCAGATATCTGTTGATAAAATTCTCTTTGTGGGTGCGGCGCGTTACATCAAACGCTAAAAACGTTTACCGATTACTTCAATGTATTCTAAGGCTAAGGTACGGTTATAGTATAGTGCACAATCAAAACCGCTTTTTACCGTGCAAAAATCTCATTTAATCAATTTGATTTAGAGGGAATGATATGAAGTCCGTCCAATTTCATTGCCATTTGCTCCGCCATCGTAAATCCACGCAGATATAGCACTAGATCTATCAGCATAAATTTTGAGGTTTGGTATTCCAACAATTCGGCCATTGGGATCATCGATATCCTCTAAGTACATAACGAATCCGCCATGCCACTCGATATTCGGTGAAATATTTCGGGGGTTAGCCAACGTGGCTAAAACAGTATCTTGTTTGACTTTTCCTTCCATACCTATTACAGCTTTGTTGAGAGGGCTATCTGAGATGTTGTTAATCATCATTAAAGGCGAGAGCCACTCGAAGGGGTCTTTGATAATAATATGAGTCACATAATTATTGTTACCATGGGCAATGCCAATCACAGCGCTTTGACCACTTAGGATGCCTCCGTGAAAAATAAATGTCCCGCATCGATCAACTTGGGCAAAATGACTTAGTGTCTTATCATTTCTACAATCGATAAAACTAGCGCCTTGGGTTACGTCGTTCGTTGCTGCTGCATTTTTTATATAACATCCGCTCGTTACTTCAGGCACTGCTGAGAAATGGCAGTCGACAAATTTTATATGGGATGGCCAAGCTACTATTTTCTCCTGCTGATAGGCGATAGATATCGCTTTCGCTTCCCCTGGTATTTGGGGATTTTCATAAACGGTAAATTTTGTGCGGAGGAAAGAAGCATCACATTTGCTAATTTGATCGACATTCACAAAATGACAGTCGCTAAAGAATCCTCTTACATTATAAAAACTGGCAGCATTGATCTTGACATCGGTACTACCCAGTTGCCGAATTCGTTCCCCTATCACGTTGAGGGTGCCTTCTTTACCATCCAAATCCAGAGCACCCCGCAGTAGCACATTAGTAAGTTTTATTAAATGGTTTTTATTGACGGCTCTAATAGGTCCTGCCGGCCTTGTTGGGTCACCCTTACTCTCGACCTCAAATGAGTCTCCAATGAAGTTATTCATATCAGTGATAACGCTAGGTACCAAACTTAGTGTGATGTCACTTCTAAAACGACGAGTGCGTCCATAGCATTCACTTTCATGTACCAACAGTTGCCGTGTGGGCAGGTTGATGTTTAGACCATCGGCGACGCATCCGGTCATTGTGACGCCATGAAGAAGAATTCCTTCAAATTCGGCATCGTCATTTCCCTGAGGGAAAAATTTAATATTGGCAGCATGTTCGTAAGCTGCGTCATTATTAGGATCTATTGGACATGTTGATTCATTGCCATCAATCAACAGGTTTTGAAACCGGACAATACCTGACGGACGGTGTGCGATCCATATTAAAGCAGCCCCTTTAAAGGTATTCGTCACTTGATTGACGGGTAATCGCTGAATATGAGTGCCTGCTTCTCCAAAAATCAGCAAATTGCCACCAGGCAGAACATCAATCATCCATCCTTCACCTTCTCTGACTTCTGCGCTTTGTATTGGCCAAAGCCCGGCTGGAATGAAAAGCGCTTTTTGTTCAGCAACAGCGAGATCTGCGGCTTCTTTTAGACATTTAGATAAATTATCCTGGCTAGTTCGATTAAGTATTCTTGCTTTTAATTGTTGCAAATCATTCGGTGTGAGGCTTGAATATGCTGTTCCAAGGTATTCAAATGCATTGACTGATTGAGAACGCAGTTCAATTAATTCTTCAGTAGATAGTGCCTTAATTTGCATGATATCTCTCCGTTGAAATTCGCTTAGGTAGCTTATGCCGAAAGACGGAGTTTAGCAAACTGGAGCTGTGGAGTTGGAATTGTCCCCTTTTGAATGGACACATTATCTTCTGTTCAAATTTCGTATGTTTACAACAGATACGACCCCCATGACGACGAGTGGTAGTGCGAGCAGCGCGGTTCTATGTGAACGTTCGAGAAGCACATCTATCGATAGTCATAGAGACACTGATCTCTCCTTTTTGCGCAGGTCGTCTCGAACGCTGGTTTAGCGATTCTTGCACAATGGACCTTGGCAATTGAGTGTATTGAAGTCATAAATAGTCGAGTGTCCCGGATTGCCATCTGGTCGAGGAATACCTTTTGGAATTATGAAGGTCGCCGAGTTACCGCCGTAAAGTCCTGCCGGATATGTAAATGATTTCAGAACAATGTATCCGTTATAAATGGGCGGCCTTGGTGGCTTGGGAATACCTCTGCCCGCTACCGGTGGGAGATCACGTTGCGGGAAAGCCCGAATAACTGCATCAACCCACGCGTCAGCATCAGCTGCTGTTGCTTTCCTCAGTAAACCTTTTCGAGCGGCGTCCGCTAGTCCTGCTGGACCAGCAATAGGAGCGTCTTTGTCGTAGAACAATGTTGGTGTTGTTTCAGACGAAGTAACCAATTTCGTATCGCTTTGCAAAGATTCTCCCACAACTACCCGACCTTTCTCAGCTAGGAAGACCATTTCAACAGGCCGACCGAAAACACGCTTTGCCATCGGATTTAGCGCCGAGAGGTTTTCGTTGGCCACATAAAAATAGCCGCATGGGCCGCGATTATCGTAGGAGCTATTTAACTGAGGGACATGCTTCTCTAACCCAGCGACAGCTTGCCGGTGGTAACCGCTGACAAGTACCGCCAAGATCGTTGTCCCCTTTGACCATCCAATATTCCAAATAGTGGGCTCGTAAGCACCCAGCATTAGCACTACAGGCTTATTGGGACTATTAACAGCGACGTCAATTTGAGTACCGTCATGTCCGCTCTGGTCAATTTGGAATGAAATCTTTCGCCCTGAATACGCACCTGCTGCGAATACCGAAAAGTCCGTGGGTAGCTTAAGCTCGGAAAAGCTACATTCAGACTTTTGCGCAGGACTGTTCAGCTGCTTCACTTCAATTTGAAACTCAAACGGCTTCAGATCGGCTGTGACAGTGGATGCGTTCGTAGAAATGATCAGCGCAACTAAAAGAAAAAATAATGATCGCATGGCAGCGAGATTGCTAACGTTTGAATTATCCGGTTTATGTTTTTTCATTATGTAGCGTCCGTGTGAACTATCGGATTAGGTGTGGGGTTTTCTTGAAATTTCGCCTTACGCTTGCCGATGTAAATGCCCATGCCACCGCCAAACATTGCAAACAAAAATGATTTTGTTATTCCGGTCATTTTGTTTTTTGTATTCTGGAAACTTCAAGTGTTACAAAGTAATAACGACAATATCATCGGCTAGAACGTTACTAAATTAAGTTTGTTAGAAAATCAAATGCAAACACTATTGGCTGAAGTGCGTAAGAAACTTATATCTCATGGATTGAACATTGTATTTTGTTTAATGGTACCCGAGTGAAATAGAACGGTTTTTATCTTATTTGCCTGGATGTACAAAAGCCTACATTACTATGAAACAGAAAGAAAAATACTAAAAAAATTGCTTGACTGGTGTAGCTGTCACTTTACGTTTTCTGTACATGATGAGTAGCATAAGAAGAATACAGGCTATGGCAATGGTGGCCGGAAATAGGGCAGTGGCGATCGAATAACTTTCTAGTGCCATAACCACCATGCTGTTTCGCGCTGCGAACAGACCAAAGAATGCCAGCGACTCTGTATGTGGCGCCACATATGCTTTTCTAACCGTTGGTCCGAACCCTAGAAGATCAACAATGGTTAGTACAATCACCGCCCAAGTGGGATCGGAGGTTAAGTACCACAACGGTAGAGACGACATAGCGGCAATAAAGAACAGCCAGTCTGTGCGAGTGATGGTGATATCTGCTCGTTTTACATATGCCAGCACCGCGATAAATGCTGTGATAGTGCCAGACACACCGATAGGCCATGCACCAACACCACCACCCGACTGAATCTGTACTAGAAAAACAACCAATGTTGTGCTGCCCCAGATAATCCACGAGAACACATGGGGCTTTGTTGTGCCCTGAATAATACCGCGAAGATAGGGATAGAATGCTACCAAAGTGAGTATTATCGCAACAGTGCTAAAAATTTCTTTATAGATCATGATGGAACGATACGAAGTTTCTGGTAGCGATTAATGTTTAAATTTATCAACTATCGCTAGGCAGTTTGGTGGAATGATGTGTTGAGCGAGGCTGCTATTGGTTCTATTGAGCAGCATATTATGCCAATTCATATTCAAAATGACTCTAGACTAGCGGATACAATCGGTTAGTCTAGAGCCTACAAAAATACTCATGCTTTTTACTTCAATACTATTGCTTTAAAAAGCTATTGTGGTACTTGATTGATCGACAAAGATCGAAACTGTGCAAAGATCTCGGATATAAAATTTTTCCTCATCAACCTAACCAGATTCAACCATACAGCTGTCGTTTCAATCCACAACGATTTAATATGATGGCGCTGATTTCTTCAATGGAAATACGCGTGGTATCCAGATAAGGAATATTAAACTGATGAAACAACGATTCTTGCCATTGAGTTTCCCGTTGGCATTGCGCCAGCGAGGCATATTCGCTATTCGGGCGGCGTTCCTGACGGATGAAGTGCAGTTGTTCGGGGGTCAGTGTCAGGCCGAATAATTTGTTTTTCACGTTTTCCAACACCTTCGGTATCTGCATGACGGTCATATCATCCGGAGTTAGCGGATAATTCGCCGCAGCAATACCGTATTGCAGGCCAAGATAAAGACAGGTCGGTGTTTTTCCGCAGCGCGAAACCCCCGTCAGAATAATGTCGGCTTCGGCGAAATTTCTTGGATTAACGCCATCGTCGTGCGCCAATACATAATTGATCGCGTCGATGCGCTTGAAATACGCTGGATGATGCTGCAAGCCATGAGAACGCCCGGCTTTGCGCGCCGACAATCGATGCAATTCTTCTTCGACCGGACGGGTAAACGTTTCAAAAAAGTCGTAAACGCGGCAGTTTCCCTGCTTGATTACTTCAAGAATCTCTGGTTTCAACAACGTACTGAATACCAACGGCCGGTACCCATCGCTCTCGGCGGCTTGATTGATTTGCATTAATACTGTTTTGGTTTTTTCAAGATCGTCTAAAAACGGCACGTTGATGGTTTCCCATTCGATGCCGTCGAATTGCGTCAGCAAACTGTGTCCCAGTGTTTCTGCGGTGATGCCGGTACGATCGGATAGATAAAAAACGGTGCGTTTTTGTTTGTTCATGGTTTGTGCAAGCTGGCGATGTGCAACCAAGTATCGACCACCGAATCGGGATTCAGCGACAGGCTGCTAATGCCTTGTTCGTACAGCCAGGCGGCGAAATCTGGGTAATCCGATGGCCCTTGTCCGCAGATGCCGATGTATTTGCCTTGCTTGCGGCATGCGTCGATGGCCATGGTCAGCAGTTTCTTGACAGCAGGATTACGTTCATCGAACACATGCGCAACCAGACTGGAGTCGCGGTCAACGCCGAGCGTGAGTTGTGTCATGTCGTTGGAGCCAATCGAAAAACCATCGAAATATTGCAAAAATTCTTCTGCCAATAATGCGTTGGAAGGAATTTCGCACATCATGATCACGCGCAGACCGTTGTCACCGCGAACCAATCCTTGCGATGCCAGCAAATCGGTCACTTTCTCGGCTTCTTCGAGGGTGCGGCAAAACGGGATCATGATTTCAACATTGGTCAGCCCCATGTCGTTACGTACTTTGCGCAGCGCGTGGCACTCCAATTCGAAACAATCGCGAAAATCCGGATCAAGATAACGCGACGCGCCGCGAAAACCAATCATCGGATTTTCTTCATGCGGTTCATAACGATTGCCTGCGAGCAAATTAGCGTACTCGTTTGATTTGAAGTCGGAAGTGCGCACGATTACCGGATGCGGATAAAACGCCGCTGCCAGCGTAGCGATGCCTTCGGCCAGTTTCTCCACATAAAAATTGACGGGGCTCTCGTAACCCGCGATACGATGACTGATTTCTTTTTTCAGTTCATCGGGTAATTGCTCAAATTCCAATAATGCATTCGGATGGATACCGATCATGTTGCTGATGATAAATTCCAAACGAGCCAGACCAACACCTTGATTCGGTGTACGGGAAAATGAAAAAGCATGCGATGGATTTCCCACATTCACCATGATTTTCAGCGGCAAATCCGGTAGTTTTCCGGTATCCGCCGTGGTATGTTCAAATGCTAACAGGCCTTCATAAACATATCCGGTATCGCCTTCCGCGCAAGATACTGTTACCATCGCGCCCGCTTTAATTTGCGTTGTCGCATCGCCGCAGCCGACCACGGCGGGAATTCCCATTTCGCGCGCAATAATCGCGGCATGACAGGTACGTCCCCCTCGGTTGGTAACGATCGCCGACGCCCGCTTCATGATCGGTTCCCAATCCGGATCGGTCATGTCGGTCACCAGCACATCCCCCGGTTTAACTTCATGCATTTGATCAATGCCACGGATCAACCGCGCCGTTCCCTGCCCGATTTTGCTACCTATCGCACGGCCTTCCGCCAGCACGACGCTTTTATCTTTAAGTTTGAAGCGTTCCATGATCGATGTAGCGCGGCTTTCGACCGTCTCGGGGCGCGCCTGCACAATGTACAGTTGTTCATCCTGTCCATCCAAAGCCCATTCGATATCCATCGGACGGCCATAATGCTGTTCAATGATCATCGCCTGACGCGCCAGTGCTTCGACTTGCTGGTCCGACAAGGAAAAACGCGTGCGTCGTTCTATTCCGACATCGCGCGTAATAGTAAATACATCATCACCGCTTTTCTTATCGGCATACACCATTTCTATGGCTTTCGTGCCCAACCGCCGCGACAAGATAGCGGGTTTCCCGGCAACTAACCCGCGCTTATACACGTAGAATTCATCAGGGTTTACAGTACCCTGAACAATCGTTTCACCCAATCCATACGCGGCAGTAATGAAAATCGCTTCGCGGAAACCGGATTCGGTATCGAGCGTAAACATCACACCGCTAGCGCCGAGGTCGCTGCGAACCATTTTCTGAATCCCAGCGGACAAAAAAACCTTTTCGTGGGGAAATTTTTGATGCACACGGTACGCTATCGCACGGTCGTTGTACAACGAAGCAAACACCACCTTGATGGCTGCGATGATTTGATCCAATCCCTGCACATTGAGCAGTGTTTCTTGCTGGCCGGCAAACGAGGCATCGGGCAAGTCTTCCGCAGTTGCCGAAGAACGTACGGCAAAGGAGATGTTAGCGCCGCTGCTGGTGGCTAGTTTCTCATAAGCTTGCGATACGGCCTGTAAAATCGTATCCGGCAACGTGGCATTCAAAACCCAACCGCGGATGGTCTTTCCGGCAGCGGCTAGCGCCTGAATATCGTCAACATTCAATTCGCTCAATAACCGATTGATCCGCTCGGTCAATCCATTGCCGTTCAAAAATTCCCGGTATGCATCGGTTGTGGTAGCAAAGCCTGTCGGTACATTAACACCGGCTTTGGCAAGATGGCTGATCATTTCCCCTAATGAGGCATTTTTACCGCCCACCTGAGCGACATCGTTCATCGTTAATTGATCAAACCAAGCGATATATTGAGTCATTGAAAATTCCTATCGGTTAATCGAGGATCGCTGTCATTATAAGCGAGCGATGAGGTATCAAATCAAGTGTGCAATGGCCAAACCAGTCTATCGTGATTTCGGTCATGGCGATGTTCAATCCAGTTTAACGTGCAGTTGCCGCTACATTTGCGCAGCACGGTAGCAACCACTTGCGAGTAGTGCGATAAACTGTCGAATGCGTCTTCACCTCTGGAATGGAGTCGCAACAACAGTTTATCGGGATCGCTCACTTCTTTGAGATATCCCTGGATGCCGCCTACGTAGAAAATTTCCATAGGCTCACCGTCCAGAGTTGCATTGCTTTTTTCTTGCGAGCTAACCCACGCACGCAATGCATCGAGACACTTTCGATTCCCTTGCAAAACACCCTCGAGCATCACATCGGTAAACTCAGACCACTTTCCACCGCGCTGCGCCCACCCATAGTCCAATCGCCAGTGCTTTATATTGTGGGAGTTATGGTGCATAGCGTATCGATAATGGTAATTTTGATGCCTAACGTACGTGATAATAGAACCACTTTATGACCGGTTTATGAAAAATGACGTGTGAGAGCTGCTCCATTCCCTCTGATAAAGCCAATCACGACGCAAACAAATTTATTTATCAGCACGATGCCATCCTTTCATATTCGGTGTAATCCTGACGCTTGAATTCACCGACACTGAACAGTTTTATCCCGCAGTATACAATCTAGTGAAATGATAGTTAGGCGGTATTGAGCTAACCCATTCGATTTGGAAACGATATTTCCAATACAACACAGCCAATATCAGTTTTAAATGGTCCATGACATTCTCCGGGAGGTCGACTGGCATAGTGTCCTGCCCCCAACCACATGTCAAATGCTTCGTCATAAAGGCGACCGCTGACAATGAAAACTTCTTCAGGGTAGCAGTGTGTTTTGCTGCCGAAGGATTTTGTATCCGCGCCAGGAAGAAATCGGGTCAATTTCGTGTATTCACCAGACTTTCCATCTATGCTCAGAGTCAGTTCTTCAACCATGCCTTCTAGCCCTTTGACGGACACCCAATGTTTTTGCGCTTGTGGATCTAACACATTCCAATAAGTAACGGTGGATTTAGTCATGAATGGCGCCGATAAATTTGAATAGTAGTAGAACTCACAATCCACTTTGCCTTCTATTATCCGGCTACAAAAACCAGTCTACCTGGGCTATGACTAAGCCATAATTTATAATCATTTTGATTGATCTTTTGGGTTCGGACAAAAGACGAAAAATCTGTAAGGCGGACTTCATTCAAATCAACTGTTAAATCCTTTCCTTCTCTCAGAGCATTGCGAAAATTCGATATAGCGCCATTCTTGGCAATATGTTCGGATAGCCGCCTAAATAGCTTTGGCATCATTACTTTGCTCTCAATATCTGAAATACTTGGCTGCCTCGAAAAAATAAACTCGTTGGAGTGTTCGCTCCACAGTCCAATTTTGTTTGCAATCGCCACATCGGTAACTTCATTCAAGAATTTCCTAAGTTCCGGATACAATCCACCATAATAAGTAGGATAAACCAAGCCCTCTGCTAACAATTTAGCATTCAATGACTTTTCTATATGCTCAGGATGCAACTCAACCATAGGTTCTCTGTCACTCACCTCAAGCCCGATATCTTCAGAAAACACAAAGCCGATAATCCTTCCAAAAGGATCAATCCCGTTATACGCAAGTATTGCAGGCTTTTCTTGCTTCATAGGATCTACAAGGGTAAAGTCATCCCTCTCAATTACGTTCGTCATATCGAATCCGAACAACTCCAACAAACGATCACGCGCACGTTTTGCAAACGTCAAAGGTTGATGAACAGTTACCCCTGGATAAACATTCGATATTTCATAATGCAGCTCTAAAGCGTCGATTGCCTCAAACCGGATGCTCGTTTGATACTGCATATTGAACTTCGGAAAACGCCCATCTTGTGTTTTAGGCCAAATCCACTCGGTGGGATTGTCAATACGAAATGCAATAGTATCTCCATCGGGAGACTTGCCATCAATGGCAACCTTACCTTTTATCACTCTATAAGCCATAATATTTCTCCATAATTACGTTTGTACTATCTCAACTGCATAATGTGAAAGTGAACGGCGCTGCCACTTCTTATCTCCTCGTTTCATTCAACAGCAATACCTATGCTGCAAGGGCCGCCGCGTGATGCGGCGAAAGGGGCTAACGTAGAGGTATAACCGGTGCTGCGAGGCTTTATCGCGCAGCACCCGTATTGACCGCGATGTTGGGCAACGCCGTTTGAGATAGTTGCATGCGTGACCAAGCACTCCTAGGTTCATTCGCCACGCTCCAAAACTATTACTACTTTCCCCTTGGCATGTCCTTCTTCAACGTAGCGGATCGCCTTGGATACCTCGCTCAGCGGGTAACGTCTATCGATAACGGGCTTTATTTTACCGGATTCCAGAAGTTCTTTAATGAACAGCAAATCCTTCTGGTTTGGCATCGAGCTCAGTGCCCCCATTTTCTGCTTCCCAATCAGGGAAATCCAAGGTCCCAGCAGCAGGGCTTGAAATAGCTGCCCCGTGCTGCCCCCGGCCATCACATAAGTGCCATTGGGGGTTAGAGCTCGCTTGTAATCGAAGATTGATCGATTCCCGTTCACCGCAAGGATCAGGTCGTATTGCCGGCCGCTTCTGGTGAAATCCTCCTGTGTGTAGTCAATCACATGATTGGCACCGAGCGAGCGCGCCAAATCAACCTTTCCCGTGCTACACACGGCGGTAACTGCAGCCCCGAAATACTTGGCGAGTTGCACCGCAAACGTGCCGACACCACCGGAAGCGCCATTGATCAAAACCTTTTGCCCCGGCTGTATCTGTCCCTTATCGCGCAGACCATGTAAAGCGGCGAGTGTCGCCAATGGCACGGCTGCCGCTTCCTCAAAGGAAATGTTGGCCGGTTTCAAAACCAACTCACTTTCGCGAGCGCATTTATATTCGGCAAAACCGCCAAAGCCACTTACGAATACATCCCCGAACACCTCATCTCCCGGTTGAAACCGGTGGACATTCTTGCCCACCGTCTCAACCCGCCCGGCGATGTCCGCACCGAGTGTCTGGAATTTTGTCGGTTTCAATAGCCCGGCGTACAGGCGAACCAGAAATGGATCAGCCCTCAGCATCCGCCAGTCAGCAGCATTCACGGATGCCGCAAGGACTCTTACCAGTACTTCGCTGTCCTTGGGCGATGGTTTTTCAACGTTCTTCAATTGAAGAGCCTCGGTCGGTCCATAGGTTTCATAGACGATTGCTTTCACGCGTCATTTCCTCTGCGGTTGTTTTCGTTCGCGGTCTTTTGCGTTGCCTAACGTTTGAGTTCGGCCGTCGCCGAGGAGCGAAGCGACGAGGGTACCCAAAGCGCAGCTTTGGGCGGTCGGCTGGAACGAGGGGTTGGGCATCACTTTGCACCCGCTGAATTTCTTTTTGCCAAGTGATACGTAAGAGATGCCATTACGCACATTGCCAGGGAGTCTTTGGGTATTTTGTCTTCTAGCCCGAACACGAGCGCTCGGTTTCCTTCAAACCTGAAATCATTAGGAAACAAAGTTCTGAAAGTCTCGACCAAGTTGGTTTTGCAGTTGAAGTACATCGCGTAGTGATCCGGTTCCTTCCTCTTCCAGTCGATTCGAACCGTACTCCCGCTTTTATTTTTTGTGGCATAGGCTGGTTCGCCCCACTTCAGCGATTCTTCGAGTTCTCCTGCACCTTCCGTAGTTAAAGCAGTTTGGAGTATGAGCTCTCTGAGGGCCAATAGCTTTGGACGTATATGGGGCGGATACGCTTTGAACTTCGCGGCAACTTCTGCATTGGCAAAAGGCTTCATATGACCTCCACGATTTGGTGACTTTGTGATGCCCAACGTTTGAAATCACCGGCGCTGCGCGGCTTTATCGCGCAGCGTCCAGCGACCGAAGGGAGCGAGGTTGAGCGCCGGGTTAGGCGTCACTTTGGGCTTGTCCGGGCTGCGCGCCGAGACGGATACGCTGTAGAAAGCGCATCCTCACTGGATCAGCGATCGCGTTGTCAATCAATTCGAACTTGGCGCTATATGAGTAGTCCTGCTCAGTACGCCAATCGATGTAGTTGAGGCGCTGCACCCATGCCGGAAGGTCAACATCATCGAGGATGATTGGAATGATGATCTTGTTGGCCTGTACGGCCGCTCCAATCTCTCGATTGACTTCCGGCCGCGAGAGTGAGGACTTCGAAGCCACAAGTACGACGTGCGTGCACGTATCAATGGCAGACCGAATCGCAGCTTGCCAGTCTTCGCTTGCGAGCAGGTGCGATGTGTCGCGCCAGATCACATAGCCGCGACGCTCAAGCTCGGCTTCAAGGAAGCTCACGAACTGTTGGTCGGCCCGAGAGTAGGAAATGAAGAACGTTGCTTTGGACGCTGCATGGAAGCAATTGACGCAGCCGGGCGACTGAGGTGGTCTTACATCAGACCCCCCGCTATCGATTCCTCCGACATGACCCTTGCCGCAGCACGGGAAGACCCAGAGTTCAGCGTAGTCTCCGCGAGGATCGGTGTTCCCGATGCTCTTGGGATGCATCGGGTGAAATGAGCAATTGAAGGCGGAAAAGTTCGACTGAGAGTCGGGGTCAAACTCACTTCCGCAGTAGATGCACTGACTCAGCGGCATGGTGACGCCTAACGTCTGAATTCACCGGCCTGCGCGGCTTTTCGCGCAGGTCCGGTGGAATGATGGGTTGGGCCGCACTTGTATTGGGATTGCATGCGGATCACTTCAACGGCAAGTAAACATCAGTGATCATTTCTTCTTCGCGCACGTTCGGACCCACGTTGACGTAGTGAAAGAAGATCGGGAAATCTCCGGGTAACTCGCCACTCTGGGGCAACCATGTCTCACAGAGATGGACAGCGGCCTTGTTGTTCGAGCGAGAACCGACATCGCGCGCGAAAGCGCAACGTCGGCTCGGGATTACCTTGGTCAAAATGCCGTAAGGATTGGGGCCAACCTCGTCTTCGATGGACAGACAGAAGTCAACGCGGTGCTGGGAGGCTGGCGTAGTGCGCGGATCCGTGTAATGAACGCCATAGCTTCTGTATCTCAATTGATCCAGAAGGCGGTGCTCAATTTTCCAAGCGATGAGCTTACGTGTGGTATCGTATTCGAGCGCCGGCGACCCATGATGCTCAATGGCAGCAACTCTTGTTTCGGGGAATACGACAATCTTGACGTCCATGTGATGAGGAGTCCTATTGTGAGGCCCAACGTAATGTATAAGACATTTTGTCCGATAATCTGTCAGATAATGTCGTGTAATCTTGTTCGTTTGTAATTATCTTCATGATAATATTAATGTATATTTTAATAAATAGACGATGACTCCGGAAAATACGACATCACCGCCTGCTAAAAAATTACTGGATCAAGTACGGGAAAAAATTCGCTTCAAGCATTACAGCATAAGTACGGAAAAGACTTATATTTCATGGATTAAACACTATATTGTGTTTAATGGCAAGCGTCATCCGGCTGATATGGGCGCAGTTGAAGTGGAAAGGTTCTTGACTTATTTGGCCAATGATCGTCATGTATCCAGTGCGACTCAGAATCAGGCATTATCGGCTATCCTGTTTCTGTACCGCGATGTGTTGGCGCTGGATTTGCCTTGGTTGGACGGTTTTGAGCGATCGAAAAAGCCCAAGCGTTTGCCAGTCGTGTTGACACCGTTGGAAGTTCAGGCATTGCTGCGTGAATCATCCTCCGCACCGGAACCGGTGGGTCTGATCGTCAGGCTTTTGTATGGCACCGGCATGCGACTGATGGAAGCGGTTCGATTACGTGTTAAGGATGTGGAATTCACGCGCCAAGAGATTATTGTGCGTGATGGCAAGGGTGGTAAGGATCGGATAACGATGTTGCCCGGCAGTTTATTGGAAGCGATGAACCGTCAGCTTGCAATACGCCGCGAGTGGCACGATGAGGATATTCGGGCAGGTAAGGCGGGTGTCTGGTTGCCGGATGCGCTGGCGGTGAAATATCCCAATGCACCTCGGGAATGGGGTTGGCAATATATATTTGCCGCCAGAAAATATTCGATTGATCCACGTAGCCAAGTTGAGCGCCGCCATCATATTGACGAAAAACAAGTGCAACGCTATGTCAAGAAAGCGGCATTTGCGGCTGGTATTGTAAAGCCAACATCGCCCCATACGCTACGCCACAGCTTCGCCACGCATATTTTGCAAGCTGGCTACGATATCCGTACGGTGCAAGAGCTACTGGGGCATAGCGATGTTTCAACAACGATGATTTATACGCATGTTTTGAATAAAGGCGGCAGGGGCGTTATCAGTCCGCTGGATAATTTGTGAAGATCATTTGAGATGGTTTTTAGTAACAAACGATCTGATTCTGCAGCATTTCTATGAAAAAATTTTCCTCCGATGTGATCGCAAGGCGGCTTGAACGTCTGCCAAATCCGACTTATCAAGATGATCTGCCGGTTCATGCTCGCCGAGAGGAAATCAAGAAGGTTATTGATCAGCATCAGGTTGTGATTATTTGTGGTGAAACCGGTTCTGGGAAAACGACTCAAATTCCTAAGATTTGTTTAGAACTCAAACGGGGCGTGAATGGTTTAATCGGTCATACACAACCGCGCCGTATTGCCGCGCGCACTGTGGCGGCGCGAATCGCTAGTGAATTGAATAGCCCGTTAGGCCAGGTTGTTGGCTATAAAATCCGCTTTACCGATAAAGTCAGTTCTGATTCCTATATCAAATTGATGACCGATGGCATTCTGCTCGCCGAGACGCAAGGCGATCCGTTGCTGCAAGCTTACGATACGTTAATTATTGATGAAGCGCACGAAAGAAGTCTGAATATTGATTTTTTACTGGGCTATCTGAGTCAAGTACTAGTCAAACGGCCTGATCTCAAGCTGATTGTCACTTCGGCGACGATCGATGCGCAGCGGTTTTCGAAGCACTTTAATGATGCGCCAGTGATCGAAGTAACCGGAAGGTTGTATCCGGTTGAAATTTGCTATCGACCTTTGATGGCCGATGACGAAGAGGATGGCGATTTGCAGTCGGCCATTTTAGCCTCGGTGGATGAATTGATGGCAAGAGGCTCGGGGGATATTTTGGTATTTCTGCCGGGTGAGCGTGAAATTCGTGAAACTGCAGAATCCTTGCGTAAACATCATTTTGATCATAGTCGATCGGGGATT
Organism: Nitrosomonas sp.; assembly: GCA_044228295.1. Lineage (GTDB taxonomy): Bacteria > Pseudomonadota > Gammaproteobacteria > Burkholderiales > Nitrosomonadaceae > Nitrosomonas. The sequence continues at coordinate 26,970 of JBGAVE010000011.1, read as the reverse complement.
TCGCCCATTAATGTGTTACCACTCTTTGCTCGGTTATCGGTTGCGGAGCAAGAAAAAGTTTTTCAACCGGAAGGAAACACGCGGCGCATTGTACTGGCGACCAATGTAGCGGAAACATCACTCACGGTTCCCGGGATTCATTATGTCATCGACGCTGGTTTGGCGCGTATCAATCGGTACAGTTATCGCAATAAAGTCGAACAATTATTGGTAGAAAAGATTTCACAAGCGTCTGCTAATCAACGCGCAGGTCGTTGCGGCCGAATTGCCAATGGTGTTTGCATGCGATTGTATTCCGAACAAGATTTTCAGGGCAGGCCGGAATTTACCGATCCAGAAATTTTGCGTTCTTCATTAGCGGCAGTCATTCTGCGTATGAAAGCGTTGAAAATCGGTGATATTGAGGATTTTCCATTCTTGGAAGCGCCATCGGCGCGCATGATTAGCGATGGTTATCAATTATTGGCAGAGCTTGGGGCGGTTGATGATCATCTGATCATCGCATCTGCTTTGAGTTTGCAAGATCCGCGCGATCGTCCTTTTGAACATCAAGCCGCAGCTGATCAGGCGCAGCGTCGTTTTATCGATGAACGCTCTGATTTTTTGTCGTATCTCAAATTATGGGAATTTTTTGATGATCAAATTAAGCATAAAAAATCTATCCGAAAATTAATTGCGCATTGCCGTGAGCTATTCTTGTCGTATCGCCGACTGCGCGAGTGGCGTGAAATTCACGGGCAACTGCATGTGTTGATCAGTGAATTAGGCTTAAAACCCAACGAAGTACCAGCAGGTTATGATGAAATTCACCGTGCACTGCTAGCGGGATTGCTTGGCAATATTGGATTTAAAACCGAAAAGGAAGGCGAATATCTCGGTGCACGCGGCATTAAATTTGCGATTTTTCCAGGTTCCGCTTTAAAAAAAGGAAAAACCAAATGGGTAGTTGCTGCGGAATTAGTCGAAACAACCAAATTGTATGCCCGTTGCGTAGCTCGTATCGATCCAAACTGGTTGGAACGGATTGCCGGCAACTTGTGCAAGCGGCACTACTTTGATCCGCATTGGGAGAAAAAACAAGCGCAAGTGATCGCGTATGAACGTGTCACATTGTATGGCTTGATGATCGTACCCAAGCGTCCGGTACATTATGGATCGATCAATCGGCTAGAGGCGCGTGAGATTTTTATCCGTTCCGGCTTGGCGGCAGGTGAATTCGTGACTCAGGCGGCATTTTTCGCCCATAACCAAGCATTGGTGCACGAGATAGAAGAGCTTGAACATAAAGCACGACGGCAAGATGTGTTGGTCGATGAACAGCAAATTTTTGCTTTTTATGATGCAATTGTTCCGCAGCATATTGTTAACGGTGCTGCATTTGAGAAGTGGCGCAAACAGGCGGAATCAGAAAATCCGCATTTGCTGTATTTAAAGCGTGAAATGCTCATGCGGCATGATGCCGATCAGATTACCGAAGTGCAGTTTCCTGAGTATTTACAGCTTGCCGATGGCAGCCAACTACCGCTGACTTACCGTTTTGATCCCGGTCATGTATTGGATGGCGTGACTGTGAGCGTGCCATTGCCGTTACTCAATCGCCTTGATGCGAAACAACTGGATTATTTGGTACCAGGATTGATCCGCGAGAAGGTTACCTGGTATTTCAAAACGCTGCCTAAACCAGTTCGTCGCATACTGGTACCGTTGCCAGAATCGGTCACGGCTTTTTTGGAAGGTACCAGCTATTCAATTTCTTCACGGCTGCAAGATGCCATTACGCAGTTCGTTCAGAAAAAAACTGCGATATCAGTTTCTCCTGATACCTGGGATTTGCAGGCCATTCCTTTGCATCTATTAATGAATATACAAGTGATCGATGATCACGGTGAAGAACTGGAAATGAGCCGTGATCTGGTTAAGTTACAAGAAAAATTTGGCCATCAGGCGCAAGCAACTTTCGCAAAAACGCACAACGATAGTGAAAAAAACAGCATTGAACGCGAGCAGATTACGCAGTGGGACTTTGGTGAATTGCCTCATACCATTACGTTTCATCGTAACGGTCGTGACTGGGTTGGTTATCCTGCGTTAGTCGATCACAACGATTGCGCGGCTATTCGCGTGCTGGATACTGAAGAAGCTGCGAATGATTTGATGCGTGCGGGGGTGAAACGCCTGCTTCATTTGTCTTTAAAGGAGCAGATCAAGCAATTAGAAAAAAACCTGCCTGGACTCAAAGTTGCGGCAATGCAATTTGCAAATCGTATGAATCCAGGGGATCTGAAGCAAGATCTGCTGAATGCTATTTTAGATCGCGCCTTAATCGGAGATGCTGCATTACCACGCAATGAAACAGCATTTGCCGCGCAAAAACAGCGAGCGAAACAGCGATTAGCAGAAGTGACGCAACAATTTGCAGACTTATTGCGACAGTTGGGCACGGAATATCAGAGTGTTTGTTCGTCATTGCCCACGCTGCGTCATCCAGATATAAAATTGGAATTGGATGAGCAATTGAAGCATTTGATTTTCATTGGATTCCTCAGCGAAATTCCGTGGGAACGATTGAAACATATTCCGAGATATTTAAAAGCGATTCAGTTACGCTTAGAAAAATTATCGATCAATCCCGAGCGAGACAGACAAAACCGGCAGCAGATTAGTACGTTCTGGCAACAGTATTTGAAACACATAGAAAAGAACCTGCATCGATTGAAACATGACGAAAATCTGCAAGAATTTCGCTGGCAACTCGAAGAGTTGCGGGTATCGCTATTTGCGCAAGAGTTAAAAACCCCACAACCGGTTTCAGCGAAACGGTTACAAAAACTGTGGGAAGCGATACCAAGATGATTTGAAACATTAATAAGACACCGTTACGTATTTCCGATCAGAAGTGATTAGAAATGCGCTTATGGCTGTTTCTGGGGTTCTTTTTTGTTTTTAAAGCTGTCATAAATCATTAATACAGCACCAACAAAAATCGCTGAATCGGCGATATTGAACGCAGGCCAGTGATAGGTCCCAACATAGAAATCCAGAAAATCCACTACATGACCCAGCATAATGCGATCATACAAATTACCGATGGCGCCCCCCAGTATTAGACTCAAGGACCAGCAAAAGAGTTTTTCATGTTGATACTTGTTGAGCAAGAAGACAATGACAATAGCCGCAATAGCCGCAATACTGGCTAGAAACCAACGCTGCCAACCCGATTGTTCGCTTAAAAAACTAAACGCCGCGCCAGGATTGTAAGTTAATACCAAATTAAAAAAACTGGTGACTGGAATTTGTTCGCCAAATTGCAATGCCGATTCCACCCAATACTTACTAGCCAAATCCAAAACCAACACAACAAACGCAATACCCAAGCTGTTGTAAAGCTTCATCATAAAAATTCCATTAATTAATTGGTACTCGATAGTCGATTGCTGCGTAAATAAAATAGCTATTAGGCATAGTGGCGGTGTTCACCCGCACCATGTAGATTGCTGATACAGCGTTCGCATATCGTTGGGTGATCGGCATGTTGCCCGATATCTGGGCGATAATGCCAGCATCGTTCGCATTTTTGATCCGTACTAGCGCTGACGATAATTTTCTCCTCTGGGGCCTCAGTCACGCAAACCAGTTTCACGGCCGAAACAATCAACACAAAACGCAAATCATCCTGTAAAGCATTTAACAACGTAAAATCTTCTTTATTCACATGAATCTCAACGGCAGCCGCAAGCGAAGAACCGATATCCCCTTGTGCGCGAGAATCTTCCAGTTTTTTGAGTACTTTGGTACGTAATAATCGAATACTTTGCCAACGTTGTTGCAGCGATTCCGTATCGTTTTGCTGAGGAAACGCATGCCATTGTTGTAACAACACGCTTCCTTCCTTGTCACCCGTTAGATGTTCCCAAGTTTCTTCAGAAGTAAAACTCAAAATAGGTGCAAACAATCGTACTAAGCTATGCGCAATATGATGCAGCACGGTTTGTGCCGAACGCCGTGGCAAACCTTGCGTTGCTGATGTATATAAACGGTCTTTTAGAATATCCAAATAGAAGCCGCCCAAATCTTCTGAACAATAATTGTGCAATTGATGCACTACTTGATGAAATTCATAACGTTGATAGCTTTGCGTTAAATTTTCTTGAAAGGTGGCAGTCAACGCCAGCATATAGCGATCAATCTCAAGGCAATCATCGACTGAAACGGCATCTTGTTCAAATTTAAAATCGGTCAGATTGGCCAATAAGAAACGCAGTGTGTTGCGTATGCGCCGATAGCTTTCAACCACGCGTTTGAGTATTTCTTCAGAAATGGAAAGCTCGCCAGAATAATCTGTCGACGCTACCCACAATCGCAAAATATCTGCACCCGAGGTATCCATGACTTTTTGCGGCGCAATGACGTTGCCTTTGGATTTGCTCATCTTATGGCCACTACCATCGACCACAAATCCATGCGTCAGGAGCGCATCATAAGGTGCACGGCCGTTCATAGCGCAACTGGTTAACAAAGATGACTGAAACCAGCCGCGATGCTGATCGGAGCCTTCAAGATATAGATCGGCCGGAAATTGTAATTGAGTATTGTGCGCTATCACCGTTGCATGCGTCGTGCCAGAATCGAACCAGACATCCAACGTATCCGTCAATTTTTGGTAGTCAACCGCATCGTTACCGAGTAATTCAGCGGGTTCTAGTGCGAACCATGCTTCAATGCCTTGTTGTTCAACTTTTTGCGCGATTTGTTCTAATAATTCCATTGAACGTGGGTGCAACGCGTAGGTTTCTTTGTGCACAAAGAAAGTCATCGGAACACCCCAATTGCGCTGACGGGAAATACACCAATCCGGGCGATTTTTAATCATCGCTTCCAAACGCGCGCGTCCCCACGATGGATAAAAAGCCGTCTGATCAACCGCTTGCATAGCCAAGTCACGCAGATTTTTATCGCTTTGCCGGCTTTGTTGGTTCATCCCGATAAACCATTGCGGGGTCGCGCGAAAAATAATCGGCGTTTTATGACGCCAGCAATGGGGATAGCTATGTTCAATTTTTTTCAGGCAAAACAAATTTTCATTGCTTTTGAGTGTTTCAATCACCACATCATTAGCTTTCCAAACCGATAAACCGCCGACGAGCGAGGTATCGCTAATAAATTTACCGTTGCCATCGACCGGACTATCACTGGATAAATGGTAGTTTTGCCCGACGAAATAATCATCCAAACCATGCGCGGGTGCGGTATGCACAAGGCCCGTGCCCGCTTCTAACGTGACATGTTTACCACAGATAATCGGCACTGTTCGCGATTCGAAGGGATGTTGCAGCACAAGATGTTCTAGTTGCTTGCCTTTGCAAGTCGCCAATACTTCCCCGTTCAATTCATACCGTTGCAAGCACGATTGTTTCAGTTCATCGGCAACGATCAGCAGGCCACGCGGTGTTTTTAGCAGTACATAGTCAAAATCAGGGTGAACACTGACCGCTTGATTGGCAGGCAATGTCCAAGGAGTAGTGGTCCAAATGGTGACATAAACTTTGGCGTCGACAGTCAAGGAAGTACCCAATGCCGTATTGAGCAATTGCAGATTGTTATCGCCATCGGATAGTTGAACCGCAAAACCGACATCAATTGCCGGTGAAGTTTTGTCTTCATATTCCACTTCAGCTTCTGCCAGCGCTGAACCACAATCGATACACCAATTAACCGGTTTTTTTCCCTGATAAATATAACCATTTTGATAGATCTGGCCTAGGCTACGAATAATATCGGCTTCGGTTTTAAAATTCATGGTTAAGTAAGGCTGATCCCAATCGCCTAATACGCCAAGACGAATAAAATCGGCTTTTTGACGCTCTACCTGTTGTTGCGCAAAGGCACGGCAAAGCTCTCGAACTTGGTCAGCGGGCAGATGCTTGCCATGTTTTTTTTCGATTTGGTGTTCAATGGGCAGGCCATGACAATCCCACCCTGGGATATAAGGCGCATCAAAGCCTGCAAGGGTTTTACTTTTAATGATGATGTCTTTGAGTATTTTATTGACGGCGTGTCCGATATGGATATCGCCGTTGGCATAGGGTGGTCCATCGTGCAAAACAAATTTTGGACGGCCTCGGCTAGCAGCGCGAATTTTTTGGTACAGATTTTTTTGCTGCCACGCACGTAGCATTTCCGGTTCCCGGCTGGCCAAGTTGGCGCGCATTGGGAAAGTGGTATCCAATAAATTGAGGGTTTGCTTATAATCAGTCATGAAAATCAATCATCGATAATTTAACGGGCAATACACAACCTGTCGGCGACAATGGGTTGTTCGAGGAAAAATTGTTTGGCTTGAATGACATCGTTGTTAATTTTGTCGGTAAGCGTTTCGAGATCCGCGAATTCTTCTTCATCGCGTAGTTTATACAAAAAATCAACTTGTAGCTGCTTTCCGTAAATATCTTGAGCAAAATCGAACAAATGCACTTCGAGTAATAATTTGCCATTCTTGTGTATCGTCGGCCGGACACCCAAGCTAGCGACGGCTGGTAATACAGCAGCCGATGACGATGGCACGGCACCATGTACCGCAACAGCAAAAATACCGGACAGCTTCGGTCGATTGTTATGAATGGCGATGTTTGCTGTGGGAAATCCCAGTTTTCGACCTAATTGCTGACCTTTTATGACGCGGCCTGTAATACTATAAGGTCTACCCAGAAATTTTTGGGCCGTTATCAAATCGTTATCATTCAATGCCTGGCGAATCAACGTGCTCGAAATCCGCTGATTCTCGGTAAGAATGCTAGGCATGGCTTCAATTTCGAAGCCATGCTGTCGTGAATAGGCTTGTAACATGGCAAAATCGCCTTGGCGTTTAGCACCGAAACGGAAATCATCTCCCACTAATAACCAGCGAACCGATAATTGTTCGACTAAAATTTGCTGGATAAACTGTTCTGCAGTGATTTTGGCAAAATGGCTGTTAAATCGATAGATATGTACGCAATCGATATGAATGCGATTCATTAGCTGCAGTTTTTCGCGCAAATGGGTTAACCGGACAGGCGCTTGGTCTGGTGCAAAAAATTCTCGCGAATGCGGTTCAAATGTCATGACACAAGCGGGAATGTTAAGTTTATTGGCAGCTTGCTTTAAGCGATGCAAAATGGCTTGATGGCCTAAATGGACGCCATCAAAATTTCCAATCGTAAGCGCAATCGGTGAATTAGAACATGCGAAAGATGTTCGCCAAGTATGATGCATAACTGGGAAATAAAGACCAACCAAGGAAATTCTAAATAAATGAATTCTAACGTGCGAACAGCAAGCTGGTCTAGGGATATGTCAAAGTGTATCAGCGGAATTATGCAACTTTTCGATCTTTGTTGCGCTTTAAGGAATGCACTTTAGTGCAATAGGATGATCTAACGGCTATTGAATCACTTCGAATTTGTATTCGATTATGAATCCTCCTTTTAAAATCAACCGATAACCTTATAGAATTCACCATTATGCCGACACCTTTAGTATCGAGCCCCTTAACATCAGTTAATCCCGCGAATATTAATTCGATTGATTCCTTGGTAGGCGGTAAACGTTGGCTCAATGCAACCATTTCGTACAGCTTCCCGGACAGGAATAGCTGGTGGTCGACTGATGAGCAAATAGGATACGGTGCTCAGACTGGTGACGGAGAACCTTGGCAAAGCGAAACCGATTGGCTGACCAACAGAGATCAGCTGAATTTTGAACAGGCATTGCAGCAGTGGGCTAATGTGGCCAATATTAGCTTCACTCGAATATTCGAATCTGCGAACGCTGTCGGGGACATCCGTGCTGCCTATACCAAAGATCCCAGCCAATTGACATTGGCTTGGTCTTATTTGCCGAGTAGTAGCGTTCGAGCCGGCGATGTTTGGGGTAACACGTTAGGATTGCTCAATAATCAGGACTGGAATCCGGGAACCATTTCATTTGAAACAATATTACATGAAATTGGTCATGCGCTCGGTCTCAAGCATCCTTTTTATGACGCGGATAAACCGACCGCCGCAGTATTGCCAGCTTCGCAAGACGATATTACACACACCTTGATGAGCTACACCTATCGTAATTTACAAGGAGAAAAGGGTAACGAATTTTCTTTTCATCCCACAACGCCAATGGTTTTGGATATTGCTGCGATACAGTATATTTATGGTGCCAATATCAGCTTCCATGCGGGAAATGATACTTACAGCTACAGTGATGGCGGAAATTATCATCAAACACTGTGGGATGCGGCAGGCGTCGATACCATTCAATTTATCGGGGCAGCGCCTGCTAGCATCAATCTCAACGCTACGTCCGGTTCTTTCTTGGGGCAACCTATCTACCTCCAATCCAATGGAGTCAAAATCGGAAGCCCCATTCCCAATGTGTGGATTGCAAATGGTGTTACGATAGAAAACGCGGTTGGCGGTGGCGGGAATGATGTTTTAATTGGAAATGCTGCTGCAAACCTATTAGACGGTAACATGGGAATAGATACTGTCATCATTCCGGCGAATTTTGCGCAATATTCGATCAACAAAATATCCAATCAGAGTTATCGTAGTGCAGAAATCAGCAATGCTAACAATCAAGATCAATTAAACAGTATCGAGCGGCTCAAGTTCAATGACGTAAAATTAGCATTGGATTTAGATAATCACGCGGGTTGGGTTGCTAAACTGGTAGGTGCAGTATTTGGAGCCGCTTCCGTTGCAAATCAGGCATATGTTGGGATAGGGCTGGTCGAAGCGGATGCTCGAGGAGATTATCAACAGCTTGCAAATTACGCACTCAGTGCCAAAGGTCTTGCGACTCACGAACAAATCGTTACGACCTTGTGGACCAATTTGTTTGGCAGTGCACCTTCCGAAGCTGAAAAATCGCCCTACATACAAATGCTAGGCAGCGGCGAAATCTCAACAGCGGGCTTGGCTACTATTGCCGCCGATAGTGGAGTGAACATGCAAAATATCAACCTCGTCGGACTTTCTCAGCAGGGAATCGCATATCTCTAGCAGGCTGTTGAAAAGCGCGATAGATAATTCCAGCCACCTAACGCGTTTGCCATGGCCGGCAACCAAAATGGGTACGATAAAGAAGCCGATACTTCTGGTTGCGTGCATTCGATGATCAGAAAGCGTTGTATCATGAATGAAATCGCTCATGATCGTGTTTGTAGCCTTAACTACCATTAACCATCTGAAATAAAGCAACATGATATTTCATTTTTGAATTTTCAGTTTTTCTGTTTCTGATTTTTAACGCGGATTCCCAAAAGAAAGTATTTTGCGTTAGCATACAATACTGATGTTTCCGAAATTACCGAGCAAAAATGTCACCATCCTTCAGATTTTATGTGCGAATAATTGGTTTATTTTCATTCGTGTTATTAGTTGTATGGGAATTACTCAGGCGCAATTCATCATATTTAATTCGGCGTGAAGGTTGCTTGGAATTTGCGCCTCATTAAAAACGATGATGCAGTCGCCTTGGTTTAATCCGCAGACGATAGCATGGTGTCAGCAACTGTTGAATAGCTATGCGTATTGGACAAAGAATGAATTAGTTGAACGAAATGGCACCTCATTGGTTCAGGCGCAACGATTATTCGATTCTGAAATGGTCGTCGTTTCACATGGCGTAGAAAACGATCCCGTTTTAAATTATGGTAATCAATCTGCATTAGCGCTGTGGGAGATGAGTTGGGGACAATTCACGCAAACGCCTTCTCGACTTACCGCAGAACCAATGAATCGTAAAGAACGCTCACGTATGCTCACGCAAGCGAAAAATCAAGGTTATATTTCCGATTATCAGGGGGTACGAATTTCTAATTCCGGAAAACGTTTTCGGGTTAGCAATGCGATTATCTGGACCGTGCGTGACAGCGACGGGGCAACGGTTGGACAAGCCGCAGCTTTTTCCAATTGGCAATTTTTGCTTGATTAAGTTTTCGTTGTTTTTCCCCAAGAATTACGCAACGTCACGGCACGATTGAATACTGGTTTTGTTGCCGTCATATCATACCTGTCCGCAATGAAATAGCCGTTTCGTTCAAATTGAAAGCGCTCTTCAGATTTTGCGTCAAGTAGAGCTTGCTCGATATATCCCGTAATGATTTTCTTAGAATCCGGATTTAAGGATTCTTTATAATCTTTATCACCGCTATCGGGATAGGGATCGGTAAACAAGCGGTCATACAAACGAATTTCGGCTTCTTTGGCATGTTTGACGGAAAGCCAATGAATATTACCTTTTACTTTACGACTTTCGGCGCCAGGTGTACCACTCTTGGTTTCGGGGTCATAGGTGCAGTGAATGGCTTCAATATCACCTTGTGCATTTTTTTTCACAGCAACGCATTTGACGATAAAAGCGTACCTTAATCGAACCTCTGTGCCAGGCGACAGCCGGAAGTACCCTTTGGCAGGGGTTTCCATGAAGTCATCTTGTTCGATATACAGCACTTTAGTAAATGGTACGGTGCGCTTACCCCAATCCGGTTGGTGCGGATGATTCGGAGCGAAGCAATCCTCTTCTTGATCTTCCGGGTAATTATCAATAATCAATTGCAAGGGTTTGAGGATCGCAATACGTCTTGGTGCCGTTTCATTTAAATCTTCGCGCAAGCAATCTTCAAGTACGCTCATATCAATCCAGGAATCTGCTTTGCTGACACCTATTTGCTCCGCAAATAATCGTATCGATCGCGGTGTGTATCCGCGTCGACGAACACCAGCTAGGGTACTCAAACGTGGATCATCCCAGCCATCGACTAATTGATTGGATACCAGTTCGATCAATTTGCGTTTGCTCATAATGGTATAGGTCAAATTAAGCCGAGCAAACTCGATTTGCTGCGGGTGACAGGGCACTTTGTCAGCCAATTGGTCCAAAACCCAGTCGTACAATGGCCTGTGATCTTCAAATTCTAACGTACACAAGGAGTGTGTAATTTTTTCTAGGGCATCGCTGATGCAATGCGTGTAATCGTACATGGGATAAATGCACCATTGATTGTCAGTACGTTGGTGATGTACATGACGAATGCGGTAAATAACTGGATCGCGCATATTGATATTGGCCGAGGCCATATCGATTTTTGCTCGTAATACGTATTGTCCGTCGGAAAATTCACCCGCTTTCATGCGGCGAAATAAATCCAAGCTTTCAGTCGTAGGACGATCGCGATAAGGGCTATTTTTGCCTGGACTAATTAGCGTGCCGCGGTATGCGCGAATCTCCTCACTGGACAGTTCTTCAACATAGGCCTTGTTTTCAGTGATTAAATATTCGGCAAATTCATATAATTGATTAAAATAGTCGGATGAATAATAAAGATGCTTGCCCCAATCAAAACCTAACCACGCAACGTTATCGCAAATCGCGTCCACATATTCCTGTGCTTCTTTTTCTGGATTAGTGTCATCAAAGCGTAGGTGGCATACACCACCATAGTCTTTGGCGATACCAAAATTTAAGCAAATACTTTTGGCGTGTCCAATGTGTAGATAACCATTGGGTTCGGGCGGAAAGCGTGTTTCAACGCGACCATTCCATTTCTCCGAATGATTGTCATTGTCAATGATGGTGCGAATAAAATTTGAAGGCGGAGTGGACAGTGATCCAACAGGGAGGTGATTAGGTTGTTCTTTCAAAATTGCGCTCTCGAGACGGTATAATACATTAATAATAAACAAAAGACAGTTTAGCAATTTCATTAGGGAGTGATGTCGATATCACTCTAATTTCTTGCGATTATAACGATGATTGGAAGATTCACTCAAATTTGACTTTTAAACCCTTCTGACTTAAAATTTGCGGCTCTTTTTGAATATGCAGGACAGGTTTTCGTGAAAACATTTTCAGCCAAGCCCCACGAAGTAAATCATGACTGGTATGTGATTGATGCAACTGACAAAGTATTAGGTCGATTGGCTTCAGTCATTGCCCATCGGTTACGTGGCAAACATAAACCCATTTATACACCGCACGTTGATACAGGCGATTATATCATTGTGATCAATGCTGATAAGTTGCGCGTTACCGGTAATAAAATGGACGATAAGATTTATTACCGTCATACTGGCTATCCGGGCGGAATTTATGCAACAACTTTCAGAAAAATGCACGCAAAATTTCCTTCACGACCACTCCAAAAAGCGGTTAAAGGAATGTTACCTAAAGGGCCTTTGGGATTTGCGATGATCAAAAAACTTAAAATTTATGCTGGGGATGAGCATCCTCATTCCGCACAACAACCCAAACCGCTTGAAGTCAGAGCTTAAAAATGGCTACTCAACAATATAATTACGGAACAGGACGACGCAAAAGTGCAGTTGCTCGGGTTTTTATCAAACCCGGAAAAGGGGTGATCGTTATCAACGATAAGCCGCTGGATGTTTTCTTTTCGCGTGAAACCGGTCGCATGATCGTTAAACAACCGCTGGAACTGACCAATCATGTCAATACGTTTGATATTACCGTCAATATTCACGGGGGGGGGGAGTCCGGTCAAGCAGGTGCGGTTCGGCACGGTATTACGCGTGCACTGATTGATTATGATGAGACATTAAAACCAACGCTTAGTAAAGCGGGTTTGGTGACCCGTGATGCTAGAGAGGTAGAAAGGAAGAAAGTTGGTTTACGCAAAGCGCGTCGTCGCAAGCAGTTCTCTAAACGATAGTTTTTTACTATTATAATAAAAAAGCCGCCTTTTTACACTGGCGGCTTTTTTATTTGCTGGTTAATATATCCAAAAACATTCAGGAGTAGTCATGATCAAAGTTGGCATTGTGGGTGGGACCGGATACACGGGTGTGGAATTACTGCGTTTATTGGCACAGCACCCTAAAGTAAAAATAAAAGCAATTACTTCACGTAGTGAAGCAGGCATGGATGTTTCGGAAATGTTTACCAATCTTCGTGGGCGAGTTGATTTAAAATTTAGTGATCCGGCTGATGCTAAACTGAATAAGTGCGATGTGGTATTTTTTGCAACACCAAATGGTATTGCTATGCAACAAGTAGAATCTTTGTTGCAAACAGATGTAAAAGTGATCGATCTAGCGGCTGATTTTCGAATCAAAGACGTGGCGGAATGGGAAAAATGGTATGGCATGAAACATGCCTGCCCACATTTGCTTGCTGAAGCGGTGTATGGGCTACCAGAAATTAATCGCAAGCAAGTCAAAAAAGCGCGTTTAATTGCCAATCCAGGCTGCTATCCAACCGCTGTTCAGTTGGGTTTTTTACCATTGATTGAGGATGGTGCCGTTGATATCAATTATTTAATTGCGGATGTCAAATCAGGCGTATCAGGTGCCGGTCGAAAAGCGGAAGTGCATACATTGCTTGCGGAAGCGTCGGACAATTTCAAAGCCTATGGTGTTACCGGTCATCGTCATTTACCGGAAATCAAACAAGGACTTTCAATTGCTGCGAAAAAAACAGTGGGACTTACTTTCGTTCCTCATTTGGTACCGATGATTCGCGGTATTCATGCAACCCTCTATGCTCGAATGACTAAAAAAGTGAATCTACAGGAATTATATGAAAAGCGGTATAAGAAAGAAGCTTTTGTTGATGTACTTCCTGCGGGAAAGCATCCGGAAACGCGGTCTGTAAGAGGTTCAAATCTGTGTCGTATTGCGGTACATCAACCACAAAATAGTGACACTGCTGTGATTCTTTCGGTAACGGACAATTTGGTAAAAGGTGCGGCGGGACAAGCGATACAGAATATGAATATCTTGTTTGATTTACCCGAAACAATGGGCATAGACCAGATTGCTTTGCTGCCTTGACGTCGTTTGCTTCAATTTTAATTTTTAATTGATATTCTGGATGAATTAACTTCAAATGAAGCGAATCTTTCCCAAGAATACGCCAATTCTTTCTTCACGAGTCATCGTAAGATCCTATCCATCCTGGCGGTATCGTATTGTGGTGATATTGGTTTTTTGCTTAGTGCTATTTTTAGTTTCTTGGGGCATGTTTGAGGCGGGAAAGCAATCACGGGATAACTTGGTGGTGGAAGATTTCACCGAAGAAAAGTTTGATAATAATCTGTCATATGATCCCGCCACTTGCCGTCAAACCAAGCGACAACAGCTTTGTACTGAAATAGGGGAACTGATTCATCAAGTGCAGATTCATAGCACTGTTAATGAAAGCTTATTAAAACAGATTAAAACACTGACCTACGAAAATGATCAGTTGAAAGAAAAAGCGGTTTTCTTCCAGCATCTTATGTCAGGCAATTCTAAGAGTGGCGTTTCGGTTTATCAATTTCAACTTAAAGAAACAGAAACTCCTGGTAAATATCGCTATACTTTGACCTTGACGCAAGGCGGGAAAAGGCCTAATGATTTTAAGGGAAGGGTTAGGTTTTATATTACTTTATATCAAAACGACGAAACTAAGATTGTGCCGCTAGTAAACAGTGAATCAAAAGTGGATTTCTCAGTTGATTTCAAATTTCTTTATCGATTAGAGGACACTTTTAAAGTACCAGAAGGTATTTCGGTAAAAAATATGCAGATTCAGATCTATGAAAATAATCACCGCGATGTATTGCTGACGCAAACGACGAAACCCATCTTGTAGTGAGGTCACTATGTTTGGTAATAAAAAAAATAATCCGCCTAATCATATCGATACGTTAATCGGTGCCAATACAAACGTCAAAGGAGATATTCACTTTCGTGGAGGATTAAGGATTGACGGGTATGTAACAGGCGATGTGATTGCACCAGATAACGAATCCAGTACTTTGGTTTTAAGTAGCGAAGGGCGCATTGATGGCGCGATCAGGGTTACGCATGTGATTATCAATGGTAAAGTCTCTGGTCCGATACATGCGCAAGGCTATCTGGAACTTCAAGAAAAGTCGCAGGTACATGGTGACATTGATTACGGTACGATAAAAATTCACCTGGGTGCGTTAGTGGTAGGGAAAATGATTCATTTGCAGAATAATCATACACAACAGTCTGAAAAAGAAGTTCCACTTATCTCCTCGAAGCCAGAGAGCTAATGCTGAGATTCTAATGGCGAATAGAAATAGTTATGTCATTGACTCATATTTATTAGGATACAATTATTATGAATAATGAACACCAATCTCAGCTTATTTTTAGTGATAATGCTGCGGCTAAGGTTAAGCAATTGATTATAGAAGAGGGAAATCATAATCTTAATCTCAGAGTTTTTGTCAATGGTGGCGGATGTTCCGGCTTCCAGTATGGATTTACTTTTGACGAAAGCATTAATGAAGATGACATGGTGATGGAAAATAATGGCGTCAAATTACTGGTGGACGCAATGAGTTTCCAATATTTACTCGGTGCCGAAATCGATTATCAAGAAGATCTAAAAGGTGCGCAATTCGTCATTAAGAATCCTAGCGCCTCGAGTACTTGTGGCTGTGGGTCTTCGTTTTCGGTTTAACTCGCGAAGGAATTTTAAAATTTTTTCTAACCCTCTTTTCAAAGACAGAGATGAAGATATTGCATCTTTGCAAGCGATTTGCAACGGATGTATTTTTTAATTTTTAAATGGGGGAGGGTTGTAAGAATGTTAAAGAAAGTAATTTTATCGCTGAAGATTTTGTTAATTGGAAGCTTGTTGCCAAATTTCGCTCTCGCAGTAGATAACTATGATCCGGCAACAAAAATATTAACGATTGATGCAGTAACACTTGGTAATACCAAATACCTTAACGTTACCGTACGTCTTGATCAGTTTCAGGTCTTAGGAGTAGGAAGCGCTATTCCAATTGACGGTGTTGCTGATAGTTGTACTCCAGAAATGTTTACCATTGATAAATATAATACGATTCAACCAGGCATGACGCTAGATCAAGTCAATCAAGTCATAGGCTGCAGGTTTGACCCAGGTGAGATTATTAGAGCAGATCCTGTCGTGAGTTATACTTGGTTGAGTAATGCTAATAGCGGTGTACGCTTTATTAGGGTTTTCTTTGATGCATCAACAAATAAAGTTACAAGCATATTTGGGAGTAACTTTAAATCATCCGCTGGTTTCTAATACATTAATGTAGAGACTTTGAATTGAGGTTGGCGGATCATTTATTGGCTATGGTCTGCCAATCTTGTGTGTAAGAAGTTTTAAGATTGTTGACAAAAGGATTCATTAAAATAAGCGACAGATTCATGCCATTCTGTAGCGACCTCATTGTTATCTATATAAGTTATCGGTTACTAAGTTATAATCGCTGGCTTTTCAATACCATTGATGGGTGATTTATGCCTATATACGAATATCTTTGCAATTCCTGTGGTGCGGAGAAAGAGCATTTACAGAAGATCAGTGATGCTCCGATCGCAGCGTGCCCCGTTTGTGGGAGCAATAACTACATCAAACGTATTTCTGCCGCTGGATTCCAATTGAAGGGAAGTGGCTGGTATGTGACTGATTTTAAAAATAACAATAAAAAATCTCCCAATACACATTCGACTAGTGAAACTACCAAAAGTGATGCGACACAAGCGGGAGAGGCTAGCCCATCAGCATCTGCATCAGCTCCGGAATCTAATACTAAAAAAGACAGTGGTTCGACTTCTACTGCTTCATCAAGTGATTAGTTTGCGACGCGATTGTCGATGAAACTACTGCGGTCATTGATTAGGCAAAAAATCAAAATTTTTCAATTTTTAATCATCAAAAAATATGCGTACCAATT
Source organism: Nitrosomonas sp. (assembly GCA_044228295.1). Lineage (GTDB taxonomy): Bacteria > Pseudomonadota > Gammaproteobacteria > Burkholderiales > Nitrosomonadaceae > Nitrosomonas. The sequence continues at coordinate 10,244 of JBGAVE010000011.1, read as the reverse complement.
ATTGCGGCGCCATTAATACAAGCTATCTTGATAAAACCGTCACACTCTTTGGCTGGGTACACCGGCGCCGAGATCATGGCGGAGTGATTTTTATTGATCTTCGTGATCGCGAAGGTTTGGTGCAGATTGTTTGCGATCCTGATAATGTCGCGACTTTTCAGACTGCTGAGAAGATACGTAATGAATATGTGTTGAAAATTTCAGGTAAAGTCAGAAGACGTCCGGAAGGCACCGTTAATTCGGCTTTATTTAGTGGCGAGATAGAAATCTTAGTGGCGGAAATTGAGGTGCTCAATACCTCTATGACGCCGCCATTCTTGATGGACGATGACAATATCAGTGAAATTGTACGACTAGAACATCGGTATTTGGATTTACGACGCCCTGTTATGCAATCGAACTTACGCTTGCGTCATCAAGTTGCGATGGCGGTACGTGTATTTCTCGATCAGCAGGGTTTTCTCGACATTGAAACCCCCATGCTGACAAAATCGACGCCAGAAGGCGCACGTGATTATTTAGTGCCTTCTCGCGTGAATGCGGGACATTTTTTTGCGCTACCGCAATCGCCTCAACTGTTTAAGCAATTACTAATGATTTCAGGGTTCGATCGCTATTATCAAATTACGCGCTGTTTTCGTGATGAAGATTTACGTGCCGATCGGCAACCTGAATTTACCCAAATCGATATCGAAACATCATTTTTGTCAGCAGACCAAATTATGACGTTGATGGAAGAAATGATTCGTGGCTTATTCAAAAAAGTTATTAATGTCGATTTGCCCAATCCTTTTCCGCGCATGACCTATGCCGATGCAATGTTTAAATACGGTTCGGATAAACCCGACTTGCGAGTGCCATTAGAATTTACCGAGCTGACGGATTTGATGAAAGAGGTTTCGTTCAAAGTGTTTCGAGAAGCGGCTGAAAAATCCGGTGGACGTGTCGCGGCATTGCGCATCCCGAAAGGCGGTGAATTATCGCGCAAAGAAATCGATGATTACACCAGCTTTGTTGCCATTTATGGCGCGAAAGGATTGGCGTATATCAAGGTCAATAGCCTTGCTAACGGGATAGAAGGATTGCAATCGCCAATTCTTAAATTTTTACCTGAAGATACAATTCAAGCCATTCTCACGCGAACTCAAGCGCAAGAAGGCGATTTGATATTTTTTGGCGCAGATAAAGCTAAAATCGTCAATGAATCGCTAGGGGCGCTACGCATCAAGATTGGTCATCAACATGGCCATGCCGAGAAAAACTGGAAACCTTTATGGGTCGTTGATTTTCCGATGTTTGAACGTGACGAAGAAGAAAATCGCTGGCAAGCATTACATCATCCATTTACTTCACCAATGGACGGTCATGAAGATTTACTTGAAAATGATCCTGGCCGAGCGCTTTCGAAGGCTTACGACATGGTGTTGAATGGTTCTGAAATTGGTGGAGGTTCGGTGCGGATACATCGTCAAGATGTTCAATCCAAGGTATTCCGAGCATTGAATATTGCTGAACAAGAAGCACAAGAAAAATTTGGTTTTCTACTCGAAGCACTCCAATATGGCGCGCCACCTCATGGCGGCATTGCATTCGGGCTAGATCGCATTTTGACCATGATGACTGGATCAGAATCGATTCGTGACGTCATCGCTTTCCCTAAAACGCAACGTGCGCAGTGCTTACTCACGCAGGCACCAAGCACGGTAGATGAAAAGCAATTGCGCGAATTGAATATTCGATTGCGCCAGACGGAAATTAAGCCAGAAGCTGGTGGCTAAAGATTTTGTACGATTATGTACAAAATTCCCGTTTCAGTTTTAGTTGTTATTTATACCAAAGATTTACAGGTTTTATTGTTAGAACGAGCGGACCATCCCGGTTACTGGCAATCAGTGACCGGCAGTCAAGATGCCGGTGAAACGTTACGGCAGACGGCTATACGTGAAGTTTTAGAAGAAACGGGCTTGAATGCGCTGGAATATGATTTGTGCGATTGGCAAACATCAAATCAATATGAAATCTATGAAGAATGGCGCTGGCGCTATCCTCCTGGAGTTACAATCAATACCGAACATGCGTTCGGTTTGTGTTTGCCTGAAACCATGCCGATAAAAATTGCCGCTCGCGAGCACCTTAACTACATTTGGTTGCCTTGGCAGCAAGCTTGTGAGAAAGTTTTTTCGCAAACCAATGCGAAAGCTATTATTGGCTTATCGGATATTGTCGGAAGAGTAGGGATTTAGTAATCTCTAATAAAGGAACAAAAGATTGCTAATACTGCAATCTTTTGTAAACGAAGTGATAATAAAGAAAATTTTGAAATATGCTTAATCTACACCGCGGGGGCCGGCAAAACGTTCAAAATATTTTTTTATAATTTCCAAGGGTTTCATGTTCCCGGTATGTTTGAAAACAATATAATTAACGATACCATGTAGCATCATGGCCAATAATAATCCCTCAAATATGCCTAGTTTGTATACGGCCAAGGCGCAAAATACTGCCAACATCAAGGCATATTGACCGTTATTAGCAACGTGCAACAATCCGGCAATCATTTTCCAGCCAGTGAAAATCATGATGATTGCTAACGAAAATTTAGGCAGATATTCTAAATACTGGGTATTTAATACAAAAAATAAAAGGACAAAACCGATTACTAATACCGAGAATTTAGTGTAAGCCCCTGCTAATTTATTGGTAGTGCTTTTTGCTAAACCATCCAAATTGGTCATTCCTCCAAAGAAACTAGCGCCCATGTTGGAAATCCAAATGGCCAGTAAACTATTATTAGTATTGCATTTACGTTTTAATGGATCAATTTTTTCAATCGCAGCATTGCTCATCACCTGTTCTATGACATCGATGATCGCAAGCATGAGCGCGAAACCAATAACCTGAAGCCAGGTAAATGCATCTTTAAAATGAGGAATAGGGAGTGCTAGTGAGAGTGGAACATCTTCTACGTATAACATAGGCATATGGAAGAATTGTGCAATGACTACGCCCGCTATAATTAAGGCAAAATAAGGTACAGCTGGTTGTTTCGCCTGATATTTACTAAACAAATACAAAAATAGCGCAAATCCTCCGAGCGATATCATTACCATTTGAATGCGCGCAAGGTTCCAGAATTCGACGGACACAGAGTCCTTTGGTAATTCATAGGTCATTACGAAAAAATTGACCGTGATTTTTAATCCTACACCTGCCAATAGGCCCTCGATCATATAACTTGGAACGGCTACTAAAATATATTTTTGTAGATTAAATTTCCAAATAACCGCTTGAATGAAAGAGGTTAAGAAAATAGCAAAAGCCATATTGTCGATACCAAAGCTTGCAACGCCCATAGCTAGAACAGGGGCCAGACCTGCAGCAACACCTGGCGCACCAATATAATTTCCTGGTTTAATCCAAGCATTGATCCAACCAATGAAACAAGCAAAAACTACCGTGGCTAATGCAACTTTGATCGGATAATGTGACATCATCGCGATGCCGGCCGACAGAGGAATGGCCATGGCTCCGGTGATAATGCCACCCTGTAGATCACGTACTAAATACTGTGATTGAAATGCAGCCGAGCCTGGTTTTTGCGATGGCGGACTTTGATTTGAGTTATTTTGCTTGGTGTTATCGACAGACGTCGATATTTCGTTATGCGCTGTCATGATCTCTAAGCTGTCAAAAGTAATTAATTTAGGTGTAATGCGTTATCGAAAGACTTTCTATTTATCTTCTTAACAAGTTTTAATATCGTTATTCGATAGAAGTAACATTATCACTTTTTCTATTATAGTTAAATGATGATTTAGTAGGTTGTCAAGCTAACTTAATTTGACAAAAAAGATTCCATCAGGAAACAACAAAGTACAGAAATAAACAATCCTGTGGAAAGATCACGGGGGAATCACAAGTTGATTTGATATTCGTCAGTGATGGCGGTGAGTCCCAAGAATTATTTGATGTTCTTTTAAATTGTTGAGGATTTCTATGCCACCTTGCATAGCTTCATCAGAATTTGGATGATTCAATTCCGTGATAATTTGTTGCAGCAACTGTTTTCCGGTTTGATTGGTATTATTTGTGAGTAATTCCATTAAGCGAGCGGTTACGGTATTAATTTCCATGAAGCGAACGTTGTAATCATCATTACGGTAAACGATAAGGTGAATGGGATTCTCGTTAGGCTTTTGTGGTTTAAAAGTAGGGCTGATCAGATGCACCGGAAATTGATAACTCAGCGTGCAAGCGAGTGGCGAGACAGTGGGGATATCTGTTAGCAGATCCTTTTCTGGATCAAATATTGTTGGATCGATTTCCACGTCTAACATCGATATTGCTAATTCAATCCACTCGTAATGAGCGAGTTCTTGCAGAAAAGGCGGATCATCAGGGTGAGCTTGACGTTCGTATTGCAAATATTTGAGAAACTCTCGCGGCATTTCGGGGAAAAGTGGCGTGTGCGCTCTATGATTGGCAAAGTAATCGCGTATCAATGCGTGCCAATGATTATTCGATAAGATTTGCCGTAGCACCGGATAAGTGTTGGCGATGAAATCTTCAACATTGTTATAAAACAAATCGTTGTAGATTTTCATGCGACGCAGTTCTATATCTTTGGGGCGAGGATTTTTTTCAGGATCGCGGATATGGGCTGCGAAAGCATATTGCAGCGCAATGAAATTGCAGCAATTATTCTTGTCGTTGGTGGAGGCCACGATTGCATTCCTGCCAGTGCGATTGTTTGGTATGAATGATATCAATTTCATTGAGCAATTCTGGCAATGGTGGAAAATTAAAATCCCGTTCCAGTAGCGTAGGAGTGACGCCGAAACGTTCGTAAGCAATGTCCAATAACTGCCAGACCGGATCAATCACATCGGCACCGTGCGTATCGATAATCAGATCGTCAGTTTCGTTGTAATGTCCGGCGATATGGATATAACCAACGCGCTCGATAGGTAATTGCTGTAAAAAAGCCTTGGCATCGTAATTGTGATTGATGCTGTTGACATAAATATTATTGACATCAAGTAATAAATCACAATCTGCTTGTTGCAACACAGCATTCAAGAAATCGATTTCTTCCATTTCTTGGCCGGGTGCTGCGTAATACGAAACATTTTCGATTGCGATACGTCGTTCAAGATGGTCTTGGACTTGTTTGACTCGATTGGCAACATAACTGACTGCTTGCTCGGTAAACGGGATGGGCATCAAATCATACAAATGTCCATCATCGCTGCAATAGCTCAAATGTTCACTGTAGTAGCGAATATTGTGTTGATGTAGGAATTTTTTTAATTTTTGTAAAAAAGCTTGATCGATTGGCGTAGGGCCGCCAATCGATAGAGACAAACCGTGACAAATAAAGGGGTGCTGTTCGGTTAACGCACGGAGTTTTTTGCCAAAATAACCGCCGACACCAATCCAATTTTCCGGTGCAATTTCCCAGAAATTAACTTGATTGGTAGCATATTCGGAAAGCGAGCGTATGAACGCTCGCCGAAGCCCCAATCCTGCGCCATAAACAGGAAAATCTTTATTGTGCAACGCGATATTTGAATGAATTATTTTTTATTGCTGCCGCATTTGCCTTCACCACACTTACCTTCTTTCTCCGATTTCTTTTCACCACACTTTCCTTCCATATTTTTTTTCATTTCGCCTTTGTTACCGCATTTGCCTTCGCCACATTTACCTTCTTGACCAGGTTTTTTATTGTCATGCTGGCTATCAGATGCGGGTTTTTCTGCAGCGTCTGCTTGTGCTAATTGCATATAGCCGCCAGATAATTCTTTCATGGCAAAAGGATTGCCATTATTTGCTTCAGCGTTGGCTGACAAACTACCTACTGTCAGAGTGGAGGCGAGGGCGGTACCTAATACGATCGAAACAGGTTTGGTGATTTTTTTAGACATACATTCTCCTTGGTGAAAATCTGTAAACGAGAGTTAGAATATTTGATCATAACGCTAAAAACAGCAGCGTGTTTTATTTTTTTGCTTGCATAACCTGCCATCGAGTAGCCATTCCGGCGATCATGTGGTCATCTACATGGCAGTGAAACAACCAATCACCCGCGGATCGAGGTGTCATGTCGACTGATATCATGCTCGCAGGCAGAATTTCAATCACATCCGTTCGGTGGCCTTGATTAAGCACCGTTTGTCCATGCCAATGAACGGTATGATTATCCGTTTCGTTGCCCAGCGCAACGAGGTGCCAGCGAACACGTTTGCCAATGGTTGTTTCATAGCCAGAAAGATTGCCAAAAATGCGTCCGTTGATGGTATGTTTCATGCCGCTTTCTTCATCATTTTCTTCATTAAAAATCATAAATAAAGCAGTAAATTCGTGATCTACGTCCCGAGGCGTTGGGTTGGCCGTCGAACGAATTTTGTTCGCACGCGTCACAACAATCGTGCCAATCAAACCGAGATTCGTTTCGTCTTCTGCCATCACATGCGAATGATACAACCATACCACGGAGGACAAATCCTTTGGTCCAGGGCCTGCATCTTCATCAACCACCCAGGTATAAGTAAAACTTTTACCAGGAGCAATACTGCCACCTTTACCCCCATCTGCGCCTTCATTATCTTTATCATATTTCAAACCGTGTGGGTGCATAGAAACGGGACGGTCTGTTTTATTGAGAAAATGAACTTTAAGCGTATCTCCAACTGCGGCGCGTAGCTGTGGTCCAAGGATTCCCACCCATTCTGGTTGTGGTAGCGGTTTTGAATAACTTCCGTCGGAGTACCCGATATAGCGGTATTTGGTATAGTTTAAGGTTTTTCCCCAAACATCTAAGCTATCATTGGGATGAATCAAGTTTTTATTGGAAGGAGCGTAATTCCAAGTTACTTTTTCAGCAGCAATCCAGTATTCTCGAACGGACGCCTGCACTGAGAGTGAACATAAAACTGTGAAGTTGAAAAATAAGAGGGCTAAGATTTTTCTAAAGCATTGGCGCATCATTTTTACATCAAATAAGTTTTCGTTAAGGATAAACTAACCGCTACGCGTTCGATTGGAAAGCAGCGACTCAACTTTTTTCGTCATTCTTATTAGCTCATGAATCCCTTGATGAAAAGTGGCAACGGTCGATCGATCAAGCAATACACATAGCTTGCCGAAAGATTCGCAATACTGCTTAACAATTAGGAAAGCCTCATGGTTTACGCAATCAATCGGACAAATAATCATATCGGCTTTTTGCAAAAGTTGCAGTAATTCCTTTAAAGACGTTCCATTAACAATGTCATGGAATGCTATAAATCGACCACCAAGGTCTTCGATAAGCTGATTATATTGGGAGTACAATTTGAGTTGACCACCAATACATAGAACAGATTTATCAACTAAATCTAACCGAGTACTGTTTGCTTGTGCATTGATATCATGATGTTTAAGGATGGTTTTTGCTTTGATAATGGGAGGGTAATTGCGATTAGCGCTGTTGCTATGTGCCGCTTTCTCGTTTCTTGGATTTTGAAGCTCAGATTGATACCGAATCTTTTCGCTTCTTATTAGCTGACGAAATTTCGTCAATTCTCCAGTAAGAAAAGCAAGAATAATATCGATAGATGTAGGCTCTGAATTTTCAAAGGATGAAGCCATATCGATTCTAGCGTGACTGACAAGTGCGAGCCTTTTTAGCAGTTTCATGATCATTTCCCCCTGCAAATTATTGCAGTAAAAAAGATTGGCTCGCTGACCTGGGAGGATTAGGTTGGCTGGCTAAATAGGCTGCTGGAGAAGGAAGAGAACTCCAGCAGCATTGGAAAGCCCTACATTTGACTCTGTAACCAATTGGGGATACCGACTTTTTGCATCACATCAAGTTGTGTTTCTAACCAATCAATGTGTTCTTCAGTATCGTCCAATATATGCTCAAATAATTCGCGTGAAACAAAATCTTTTGCTTTTTCACAAGCAGCAATAGCTTTTAACAATGATTCTCTAGCAGTAATTTCGAGCTTCAAATCACATGCAACACATTCCTGTGCATTTTCACCAATCAACAATTTACCCAAATCTTGTAAATTAGGTAATCCTTCCAAAAAAAGAATCCGCTCGATTAATTTGTCTGCATGCTTCATTTCTTCGCATGATTCTTCAAATTCATGTTTACCTAAACTGTTAAATCCCCAGTTTTTATACATACGAGCGTGCAAAAAATACTGATTGATAGCAGTCAATTCGTGCAATAACTGTTGATTTAAATGGCGTACTATCTCTTTATCACCTTTCATTGTTGTCTCCTAACAGGTATGGCGTTATGGGTAAAATATAAATTCATAACAAAGAATAATGTATTGATCTGAATAAACTAGATGTTAGTTTAATGAGTAGCAATTCAAAATAGGAACATGCTATGTATTATCATTTCGTACAATTTTCTTAATATACCTGATTCTTACTTTAAATCCACGTACTATTTATTTAAAATCAATTTTCCATTACGTGTGCGACGCAAAGAATATTGTTCTCCTTTATGCCGTATGAATACGATATCACCATTGCTAAATAATAGTTCACTGTCTAGAGTTTTTCTAGTGTTCATCACTTCTTGTTGATAAGAATTAAAATTTTCACGATTTATTTGAGAAATACTTAAGGAGTTCATAATCTAGCTCTTGTGTAATGAGAATGATTCTCATTATATAGATATTTTTATGAAATGCAAGTCTCTTGGGGGGGTAAGGGAAATGGCAACTCTGATTACAAATTACGAGAGACCATATAAGGTCATTACTTATTGAGTTCGATCTAGAATGTCACTGGCAAAACTAAAATTCTTGTTATCCTTCGCGTTGCTATACTCAACAATCAATTCCTGGCGTGAGCAATAACAGTTAATCAATCCTTGTTCATTCAGTTGACTTACCATATCGTCAGCACTCATATGAATAGGAATAGCAAGCTGAAGAAGTTTTTTTGCACCTTTCCGTGTTATGAAATAAGCAGTAAGTCCCCAGAAGCGACCAACAAATTTAGAGATATAGGGATTAATATGTTGCCTTCTATTTTTCGATGATTGATAAAAAAAATGTCCGCGTCTTCTGGGATGTGGCGCATATATTTTTGTAAAGTAGGTGAATCGCAAATAATCAACGCATCATCCTCCAAAATAAAAGTAACTTTATCAACCGATTTTGCGGCCTTTTTCCAAATCTCCAAATGTGATAAATAAACACCGATTTGCACTGACGATACGCTTTTCCGGAATTCGGGTCTTGATTATCGGGGGATAAGCTCCTTGGTTAGCCATTCTCACAGGATCGAGTATGGTGCAATCAAATGCCGGAAACATTCTTAAATTAAAATTAATGTTATTGAATTGTTCTTCAATAAATTATTTTTTATCAGATCTTCGAACAAGATTGATGCAATATGTTGCAAAGTGAATATGCTCGCTTTGACCAAAGATTTTTTTGTACGATCTCGCTGAAAAGAAAACAATAGGTGATCGTAGAGTAGCAATGTATGTGATGCAATTGATTGGAATAAATCTTTAATATAAAGAATATTCTTCCATAACATAGAGTTGCTGTTTAATCGTGAGCGAACAAATTTCCTTAGAAAATCTATAGGGTGACTACTTTGCATTGGAAATCCAACTTAGCACAATTAATTGACTGAAACGATAATTTTTCAGTCTATCAAAACTCGGGTTACTCATTACTTAAAGAAAAATAATCTTTATCTTTATTGGGTTAACTCGCTGATGAAACAATTTTTTTATACGTAATAAGTGCAGTTCTCAATTCACAAGTGCTTATGTTGCCTCTTTGAACAAACACATTATGGCTTGTTCAAAGCGGAAAAGCGCCAGAAATTTATATAACTTGTGCACAAGTTTATCGCCAAGTATTTTTCTATGTCTTGACAAGCGTGTATATAGGTAGGCAAAATCGCACCTTTATGTATATTGGCGAGTTAGCTCAGTGGTTAGAGCAGCGGAATCATAATCCGTTGGTCCGGGGTTCAAATCCCTGATTCGCCACCAGTTCCAGCGAAAGAGGCCAGCCTTCGGGCTGGCCTTTTCGTTTCAAGGCGCGGCCGACTTCAGGTATTCCGGGAACGCGTTGTAGAGCCGAAGCTGCGCGGTAGGGCAGGCCTGCGCCAGGCGCCCCGCCCGGCAAATGACCGTGAGCTGGATCTGCGCCTCGCCGCCCGCGATCGGCGTCTTCTCCACCTTCATCCCGATCTCGCCGATCACGATGGGC
>JBGAVE010000010.1:0-69857 GCA_044228295.1 Nitrosomonas sp. | reverse complement strand
AGCGTTGCAAGTGGGACATGAGGAGAAACAATTATGTCACTCTGTAAACGTGGTAAGACGTGGTGGATTAGTTTCACCACACCAAGCGGCGAGCGAGTTAGATGCTCTGCTGCAACTGAAGATAAAACCCAGGCGCAAGAATTCCACGATAAGTTGAAAGCGGAATCCTGGCGAGTTGCAAGACTGGGGAATAAGCCAAAGCGGACTTGGGATGAGGCGGCATGCAAATTTTTGTTAGAAACACAGCACAAAGCGACGCATGAACGCGACAAGGAGAAATTACGATGGCTACAGCAGTTTTTACGTAAAAAGCTATTGAATGAGATTGATCGGATGCTGATAGATCATATTGCACATACCAAGGCCAAAGAAACTAGCCCATCAACTGCTAATCGGCATTTAGCGCTGATACGGGCAATTTTGCGCAAGGCATGCTATGACTGGGAGTGGACTGACAAGGTTCCGAAAATTAGATTATTTCCGGAACCTAAACATCGAGTACGTTGGTTAACTCCTGAGCAGGTGAAAATGCTTCTTAAGGAATTACCCGCTCATCAACAGGATATGGTGATTTTTGCTTTATCAACTGGATTAAGACAATCAAACGTAATTAACTTGGAATGGAGCCAGGTTGATCTGGAACGCAAGGCTGCATGGGTTCATCCTGATCAGGCAAAAGCAAGAAAGGCAATCCATGTTCCGCTAAATTCAATAGCTTTGGCTGTTTTATTTCGGCAAAGTGGCAAGCATCCAAGCAGAGTATTTACTTATAAAGGTCGCTCAATTTCTTGGGCAAATACCAGTGCATGGAGAAATGCTTTGAAACGGGCCGGAATAGATAATTTCAGATGGCATGACCTGCGCCATACATGGGCAAGTTGGTTAGCCCAACAAGGTGCGCCCATGAATGTGTTGCAGGAGCTTGGAGGCTGGGAATCGGAAGAGATGGTCAGGCGGTATGCTCACTTATCAAAACCCCAACTTTTACAGCATGCCGAACTGGTTTCAAATGTCTTTATTGGCACAAATTTGACACACCCTAAGAAAAAAGAGGTTAGAGAAACACTCTAACCTCTTGATTTATTGGTGGGTCTGGCTGGACTCGAACCAGCGACCAAGGGATTATGAGTCCCCTGCTCTAACCAACTGAGCTACAGACCCTTGCTTACAACAAAATTAATTATTACCCGTATCTAGAAAGCTTCGCAGACGTTCAGAACGCGCAGGATGGCGCAATTTCCTCAAAGCTTTAGCCTCAATTTGACGAATACGTTCTCGAGTCACATCAAATTGCTTACCAACCTCTTCTAACGTATGATCGGTATTCATTTCAATGCCGAAACGCATCCGTAACACTTTCGCTTCACGCGGTGTTAAAGAATCCAATATGTCTTTGGTAACGCCTCTCAAGCTCGCATAAACAGCGGCATCAGAAGGTGCCATCGTAGCGGCATCTTCAATGAAATCACCCAAATGCGAATCTTCATCGTCTCCAATAGGGGTTTCCATAGAAATAGGCTCTTTAGAGATCTTGAGAATTTTACGAATTTTCTCTTCGGGCATTTCCATTTTTTCAGCCAATACTGCCGGTTCAGGCTCTTGACCGGTTTCCTGTAATATTTGACGCGAAATACGGTTCATCTTGTTAATGGTTTCGATCATATGCACGGGGATACGAATGGTGCGTGCTTGATCGGCAATTGAACGGGTAATTGCCTGGCGTATCCACCATGTTGCATAAGTCGAAAATTTATAACCACGTCGGTATTCAAATTTATCAACTGCCTTCATCAGGCCGATGTTTCCCTCTTGAATTAAATCAAGAAATTGTAATCCACGATTGGTATATTTTTTGGCAATAGAAATAACCAAACGTAAGTTGGCTTCGGTCATCTCACGTTTAGCACGACGTGCTTTCGCCTCACCCGTCGACATTTTGCGATTAATTTCCTTCAAATCCTTAATCGGTATGCCAATAGAATCTTTCAGCGATAATAGATTTTGTTGCTCTTCCATGATCGCGGGCTTATAGTGCTCAAGTGCTTGGCTGTACGGCTTACCTAACTTGATTTCTTGATCGATCCATTCCAAATTTGTTTCGTTTCCAGGAAAGCTCTTGATAAAGTAATTACGTGGCATCTTTGCCTTAGTGACGCACAACTCCATGATTTTACGTTCATAATTACGAACATTATTGACTAGATCACGTTGCGTATCACATAGTTTCTCGACCATTTTGGCCGAAAACCGAATAGCCATCAGTTCAGCTGAGATTGCTTCCTGTAATTGGATATATCCGGGATCATGAGGTTCCTTTTTCTCAAGAAGCGACTGCATTTTGTTATAAATATCACGAATAACCGTAAAACGCTCTAATGCATCCGCCTTCAGTTTCAAAAGATTAGCACTTGCAATAGAAGCTGCGTCGCCACCTTCTTCATCCTCATCATCGCTATCCAGATCACTTGCCTCTAGCTCTTGGGCCAGAGAGTCTTCGGAAAATTCTTCATTCATAATATCCTGCGCATTAACATCCAGCAAACCATCGACGACTTCGTCAATGCGCAAAACATCTTTTTCGATATCATTTGCCAATGCAACAATTCCCGCAATAATAGGGGGGCAAGCAGAAATTGCTTGAATCATGTGACGCAGTCCGCCTTCTATGCGTTTAGCGATCTCAATTTCACTCTCACGTGTCAATAATCCCACTGAGCCCATTTCGCGCATGTACATACGCACAGGATCGGTGGTCCGGCCAAACTCGGAATCTACGGTTGAAAGAGCCGCCTCAGCCTCTTCGGCCACGTCTTCATCAGCCACCGCGGTAGCAGCATCTGACATCAGCAATGTTTCAGTATCAGGCGCTTCATCGTGCACTGAAATACCCATATCATTGATCATGCTGATGATGCCTTCAATTTGCTCGGCATCCAGCATATCATCCGGTAAATGATCGTTGATTTCAGCGTAAGTAAGGTAGCCGCGCTCTTTACCTAAACCAATCAGAATCTTTAATCGCATCCGACGTGCCTCAACATCTTGCAGCAAAGCAGCGCTTTGTTCGACTGATAATGATGGATCTAAAGAATTAGTTAAATCTTTTTCAGAACCAGATTTTGTTTTCTTAGCAGCTCTTCCCCTGCCTTTTTTATTGGTAATCGCATCAACGCTTTCATCAAACGCAGTATCGGTAATTTTATCTACGCTTGCGTCCATTTCCACTTCTATGCATCCATGATCTAAATCTATCGCATCATCCGCGACAATTCTTTTTTTATTTTTTTCGACTAACAGCTTTGATGTTTTTTCTGTTTTGCTGATTTTTCCGTCTTTTTCTGCTCTCACAGAAATTTTAGGCTTTCCGCTCGATTTATCACTCGCTTTTTTATTAGCTGTCATCTCTTTTTTAGTCATTTTAGTATCAATATCTTTTGCCTTTTTAGTTATTGTTTTTTTAGTAACATCAGCTGCATCACCTTTAGCTTTGAGTTCCTTTTTTTTGGGCATATTGAATTCCAATAATTAATATGGATGTTTAAAAATTAAAAGCCGTTGATTATAGCAAATGTAGTTGATACTGGCATGCGAATTATTCATTGCAGCATTTCTTAATCTCTTTCACAACGAAGTTAATTGTTGCAGTTCTCGTTTTTCTTCATCGGTTAGCTGGGCTAGCGATTTGCTATGCAACGCAGCTTTACGCTGTTTAAGCTGTGCTTGCTGTAATAATCGCTGCGCCCCCATGAATTCCTCCTCCAAATCAATCTTATCACTCCAGTCCAATACTTCACTTTCGATCTTTTCCAAAAATTCTTTGTACGTATGATCGCTAAAATAAGTCAAAATGGAATGTGTCAATGGGCCATCAATTAAATGAGTATGTGTATCCAACATATCAACCAATGCTTTTAATGCATTTTGTTCCGAATCATTTTCATCGCATTGGACAAGCAGTTTTCGATCAAGTTTAATAAGATAGCCTGGCTGAGACAATAACATCATGATGATTCGTTTGTAAGGCGTCGTTATTTGTCTGGCAACATTGTTTTTTTTAGGATGAGTATTTTTTATCTCCTTTAACTGCACCAATCCATTGATCTGATTTTGATCAATGCCACTCAGATCCTTTAACCGTTTCAACAGTATCGAAACTAACGCAGGCGCTTTGATTTGCTGCAATAAAGGTTTTGCTTTGTTGATTAATTTTGCGCAGCCTTCACTGGTTTGAAGATTGATATCGCTACAAAGTTCTTTGAACATGAATTCAGACAATGGCAACGCTAACGCTAATTGTTGTTCGAAAAATTCCTTTCCCTTGCCCGTGACATAACTATCTGGATCTTCGCCTTCAGGCAAAAAAAGAAAGCTGAGGTATTTATTATCGGACAGAAATTCCAAACTATTCTCTAAAGCACGCCAAGCTGCTTTACGGCCCGCACTATCACCATCGAAACAAAAAATGATGTTATCGGTTTGGCGCATCAATCGTTGTATTTGAAAGCTGGTAACCGCTGTTCCTAAGGTTGCCACAGCATAGTCGATCCCATGTTGCGACAATGCAATCACATCCATATAACCTTCCACGACGATGACGCGATCACTTTCTCGAATAGCTCGGCGTGCCGCGAAAAGATGGTAAAGTTCTCGCCCTTTTTCAAACAGACTCGTTTCCGGAGAATTCAAATATTTAGGCTCTCCTTTGTCAATAATTCGCCCCCCAAACCCAACAATATTTCCTTTTAAATTCACGATGGGAAATATAATCCGGTCTCTGAAACGATCATATTGTTTATCTTGATCGACAATTACCAATCCCGCTTGCGCCAGTATATGTTTCGTACGCTCCAATTTGTAATCAACAAATGCCACATTTAATCCCTGCCAACCCGCAGGTGCATAACCGATTCCAAACTTTGCTGCTGTTTGACCCGATAAACCACGTTTCTTGAGATAATTAATTGCTTTGTCTGAAACCTTAAGTTGTGATTTGTAAAACTTCGCGGCTACTTGCAAAACATTTAATAAATCTTGTGAGGAAATATCTGTTCGATTATTAGATGTGTCTTGTAGTAACCCAAGATTTTCGTTGATATCGGGCTGTTTAGTTGCGATAACCTCTGGAGCAGGCACTTGCACTCCTGCATAACCAGCCAATTCAACAACTGCCTCAACAAAACTTAACCCACTGTATTCCATCATAAAACTAATAGCATTGCCATGTGCTCCACAACCAAAGCAATGATAAAATTGTTTGAAATGACTAACGGTAAAAGAGGGCGTTTTCTCGTTGTGAAAAGGACAGCATGCGACAAAATTTGCACCTGCTTTTTTCAGTGGAATATGTCGATCAATGGTATCAACAATATCGATACGGTTCAGTAGATCAACAATGAAAGGCTGAGGAATCATTTTACGGACTCATAATACTCAGCAAAGATTATAAAGACATTCAGGCCAACATGACAAAGATTAGCCGATTGTATTTATAATACGTAGATGTTAGCTCGATAGCTTTGCTTTAATCAGCGCAGAGACTTTCCCCATATCAGCACGCCCGGCTAGTTGTGGCTTTAACAAAGCCATGACTTTTCCCATATCCTGCATTCCTTGAGCGTTCGATGCGGCAATCGCTTCATTTAACAATGCTGCAATTTCCTCGTCGCTCAATGCTTGTGGCATGTAATCGGTTAGAATCGATACTTCTTCTTGTTCTTTGTCTGCCAAATCCATTCGTTGTGCCGCTTCATATTGCGTAATTGAATCTTTACGCTGCTTCAGCATTTTTTCGATTACCGCAACGATTGCGGCATCATCTAACACAATACGTTCATCGACTTCACGTTGTTTGATCGCCGCTTGTAACAAGCGAATAGTATCGCGCCGTTTAATATCGCCAGAACGCATCGCGGCTTTCATGTCTTCACTAATCTTTTGTTTTAAGCTCATAGCGTGATTAAAAACAAGCTACAGGAAAAAAAATGGCCTAATCCAGACAAATCTCGGGGATTTATTGAGGTGCTATCAACCAAAATCAATAAAGCTTAGGAGGCAACAACTGACTTCGCAATCGTTTGTAATTTCTTTTCACAGCAGCAGCTAGCTTGCGCTTACGCTCGGTGGTAGGTTTTTCGTAAAATTCACGGGCACGCAATTCAGTCAAAATACCCGTTTTTTCAATAGACCGTTTAAATCGTCGCATTGCTACTTCAAATGGTTCATTTTCCTTAACTTTAATGGTCGTCATAAATCCCCTTTAAGATCAATTGATATATAATATAAACACGCGAAAACCGACAAGACGAAAAGCTGCGAATTATAACATCAACAATGTTCCCTCTCCAAGAAAAACTACACATTTTTCCTTATTTTTCTCATGCTTGTTCTAGGTATTGAAACTTCCTGCGATGAAACCGGAATCGCTCTTTTTGACACACAAGAAGGCCTGCTCGGTCACACGCTACACTCACAAACTGAATTGCACCGTGAATATGGCGGCGTTGTACCAGAATTGGCTTCACGCGATCATATTCGACATATCGTGCCCCTGATTGAGCAGGTGCTGCATGCGGCAGATCGCTCATTAAATCAAATCGATGCCATTGCCTATACGCAAGGTCCCGGATTAGCAGGTGCTTTACTGGTCGGTGCTAGTATTGGGGCAGCACTGAGTTTTGCGCTGGATATTCCTGCTATTGGCATTCATCACTTGGAAGGACATCTGCTATCACCTTTGTTATCGAAACCGGCGCCCAATTTCCCTTTTATCGCATTACTCGTATCGGGAGGACATACGCAATTGATGCGAGTAGATTCTGTGGGACGCTATGAATTATTGGGTGAAACTGTCGATGACGCTGCTGGTGAGGCTTTTGACAAAACGGCTAAATTGCTTGGATTAGGATACCCTGGCGGAGCAGCATTATCAAACCTAGCCCGTGATGGACAACCCGGACGTTTCAAACTTCCCCGTCCAATGCTAAACAGTGGAGATCTCAACTTTAGTTTTAGCGGTTTAAAAACAGCGGTATTGACTTTAACCAATAAACATGAATTAACACACCAAACTCGCGCTGATATTGCATTGGCCTTTCAAGATGCTATCGTCGAGGTCTTAATCGAAAAATCACTGACTGCTTTATCACAAACCAATCTTCATCAATTAGTTGTGGCGGGTGGCGTCGGCGCCAATGATCAATTGCGCAAAAAACTGAGTGCTAAAGCCAGGTATGCTGGAGTAACTGTTTTTTATCCCGAATTAGAATTCTGTACGGACAACGGTGCCATGATTGCTTTAACGGGTGCTTTACGGTTATTACAACTACAACATGACAATCAATTTCCACAACCCGCACAAAGCTTCACCATTCACCCACGCTGGCGCCTCGAAATACTTACCACACGCAATAATTGATTCGGGGTCACTTCAATCACATTGCCAGCAAGAAATACTCAGTAACCCAAATCCATCCGACGACTCGATTATTACTCAGAAGCTTTATTAAACAAAAAACGCCCAATCAATTCTTCCAATACCATGGCAGAATTGGTTTTCATAATATTGTCGCCGTCTTTTAGCATGACTTCATCGCCACCGGCTGATAATCCAATATATTGTTCGCCAAGTAAGCCGGATGTCAAAATACTGGCAAAAGTATCTTTAGGAAAAGAAAAACTACTGTCCATCGCCATGGTGACTACTGCGTCATAGGTTTGGGTATTAAATTGTATGTTGGTAACACGCCCCACTACTACGCCGGCGCTTTTAACTGGCGCCCGAACTTTGAGGCCGCCGATATTTTCAAAATGGCCCGTAAGTACATAATTTTGCGTCGAACTATTTATATTTAAATTGCCGACTTTAAGGCTTAGCATCATTAATGCGCCAATGCCAACGATGACAAAAATGCCCACCCATAAATCCAAAGTTGTCCGCTGCATCAACTTACTCCTCTAAACATGAAAGCGGTCAAAATAAAATCTAATCCTAAAATTACCAGCGATGAAGTAACAACAGTACGGGTTGTCGCCCTCGATACGCCTTCGGCTGTCGGTGGCGCATCATAGCCTTCGAATACTGCGATGGCCGTAATAGCGACGCCAAAAAAACAGCTTTTAATGAATCCGTTGAGAATATCAAAGTGAAAATCCACCGCGCTTTGCATTTGCGACCAGTATGTGCCTTGATCTACGCCGATAAACACCACTGTGACCAAGTAACCGCCAAAAACCCCCATCACCGAAAAAATAGCGGCTAATAAGGGCATCGAAATGACGCCAGACCAAAAACGCGGCGCTACTACGCGCGCTACAGGATCGACTGCCATCAATCCCATCGCTGCCAGTTGTTCTGTTGCTTTCATCAGACCAATTTCAGCAGTAATGGCTGAACCTGCGCGGCTAGCAAACAACAACGCTGCCACGACTGGACCTAATTCTCGCACCAATGATAACGCGACCAATGTTCCGACTGCAGATTCAGAACCGTATTTTTGTAAAGTTTCATAACCTTGCAGGCCTAACACCATGCCGACAAACAAACCGGAAACGACAATAATGATCAGTGATAGCACGCCAGTAAAATATAATTCTCGTATCACCAGATTAAATCGACGCAAACTGGTGCCCGATTTTAATAAAACGAGCAGAAAGAAACGAGTACCAACACCAAGGCGCCAGATGCCTTCAATAACCCGATATCCGATATTTTGAATAGCCAATACGAGATATTTAGACACCTACCTCTCCTAAATCCAGATCCTGCCGGTAACTATGCGCAGGATAGTGGAAAGGCACTGGGCCATCTTCTTCGCCATGAATAAATTGATGCACAAATGGTGCGGTTGATGCCAGTACATCAGCGGGAGTGCCTTCGGCGGCTATCACGCCATCGGCAATGAAATACACGTAATCGACGATTTCCAATGATTTTTGCACATCGTGAGAAACGATGATCGAAGTCATGCCCAATGTATCGGTCAGGCGGCGAATCAAATTGCCAATAACGCTCAAAGAAATCGGATCAAGGCCGGTAAAAGGTTCATCGTACATAATAAGCATCGGATCGAGCGCAATCGAACGCGCTAACGCAACACGCCGCGCCATGCCGCCTGAAAGTTCATTGGGCATCAAATGATGCGCGCCCCGGAGACCGACAGCATTCAATTTCATCAAGACCAAATCGCGAATCATCGATTCAGTTAAATTAGTGTGTTCACGCATTTGGAATGCGACGTTATCGAATACTGAGAGATCCGTAAACAACGCGCCAAATTGAAATAGCATTCCCATTTTACGGCGCAATTTAAACAATTGATCGCGGCTTAACTCATGCACGATGTTGCCAGAAAATTTTACCTGACCGGAAGACGGTTTGATTTCGCCGCTGATCAGCCGTAACAACGTGGTTTTTCCTGATCCGCTGCCGCCCATGATCGCAATCACTTTGCCACGTGGCATGGTCATGTGAATGCCTTTTAATATAGCGCGCGTACTGTAGGAAAAATTCAGATCGTTGATTTCTATTAAATTCTCAGAACTCATGCAGAATGGTTAAAGCGGTAAAGAGCAATTGCAGTGATAATCAACTCTACGGATCAATAATAAAGTGGTGATGCAAAGACGGCGGAACATCGAGATGTTGATTATCAAAAGATTGCAGAAAATAACTGCGGTTTATTCTAAACTACTTTGATGACAAAACGTAACAATTTCATCCTTTATTTTATGCTTTGTTCAAAGGTGCAGGGTTGAAGAAAGGTAGAAACGAGAGTCAACTCATGACTGACAACTTGCACTTAACTGATATTATGCTGTTTTCTCGTACCAATGAATGACAACTGTTTCATATCAATCTAATTGAATTCCGCATTTTACGGCTTTATGCCATTGATCGACCTGGATTATGTTGCGTAATCGTTCTATCCCTATGGTTCAATTGAAACTACCGCTTTGCGCGCTACTACTATTTTTATTAGTACCTTCGATTGCTTTCCCCAAGGAAATCTATCGCAGCGTTGATAGTCAAGGACGGATTACTTACTCCGATCAACCTTCGGGTAAATCTCGTGCGGTTGAAATTCATAACCAACCCAGTCGGCTGTTGCGCCATGTTCGGAAAGTTTATGACGGAGATACGATTATTTTAGAAGACGGCAAACATATTCGTTTGCTGGGAGTTAACACACCTGAAATTGAAAGCCGTCAGCGAGCCGAAGAACCCGGAGGAGTGGCTGCCAAAAAATGGTTGCAAGCGCAATTGCACGACAAAAAAGTGTATTTAGAGTATGACGAAGTAAAAATCGATAAATATAAACGTCAGTTGGCGCACGTATTTTTATCCAATGGCAAGCATCTCAATGTCATGTTGCTGGAAAATGGTTGGGGCACCGTCAGTATCATTCCACCCAACGGTCGTTATAGCGATAAACTGATTCAAGCGCAGCAACATGCCGAGAAAATGCGGCTAGGCATTTGGGCTATGCCGGAATATCAACTCGAACCCATCACTAAGATTGCTAACCACACCAAAGGTTGGAGGCGTTTCAGTGCGACGCCTCACGCCATCAAGAAAAACCGCAAATACACCCGCCTGCTCATTAACGATAAAGTTGATATTCGGGTTGCCAACAATAACCTGAAAGCATTTCCTCCACTTTCAACCTATTTAGGCAAATCTTTGGAAGTTCGCGGCTGGGTATCGCGTAACAACGATTATTACACCATGCTGATTCAACATCCCAGTTCGTTGATTGTAAAGAAAAGTGGTTTATGAATAGAGACTCTGCGGGGCCGTGTGGTGCGGTTCGTTGTTAAGGTTTCTGCGATGATTTCTCAGTCGTTGCAAGATCTCAAAAAAACATTAACTGCCCACTAAAATAGAATAGCATCGCAATCGCCGAAGCCATGCTGATTAATTTAATTTGAGTCGCGAGGCTGGCGATGAGAATCCAATTATTTTGTAATCCACCGCCTTGCGGGTTCAAACGCTTTAATTGCTGAAAATGAATGGCATTTTCAAGCCAATCGGCAAGTACCATCGTGCCAACCAGTATCATGAACCATGCTGACGGCAACGGTTCTCCCAGATATTCCGATGCTAACAACAGCGCATACAGAAATGCCAGACTATAAATAGGTGCAAAAATCAGATCCATAGCCAGAAAGCGCCGTTCATACAGCCGTTCATCATTACCCAGCGCTCCCCAATGAATGTTAGCTTGATCGGCAGTGTATCCACGAAAGCGTAAATCTAACGGTTGCCGGTCTCGAGTATACTTCAATTTGCTCAGTTGTAACGCAACCAGTTTGCGTCCCGATACAATATGCAACAACTTTCTACCGCTAAACAATACCAGCAGCGGCAGCAGAACAATATACATGATCGCCGGTACCAATTCGGCGCTGTCCGGGCGACTCAGGCCAAAATGATGATTAGCCCACTGCAAAAATATCCAAATACCTTCCTCTTCGCGTGGCGCATCGGAATAATGTTTGCGAATCGACGCAGCGACCGCTTCGCGATCAATAAACGGAATATTTGACATCGCCAACCATGTCTTGGCCAAATTCCCGGATAGCGCTAATCGTGGAATGATTGTATTGGCTGGCTCAGCCAAAGCGGCCTGTTGCGCACCGGTTAGTCCGTCATGAAAGGTGGTTGGCAGCGTAACTGCAAGTGACTTGACAACCGTGTCATCAAGCCTAGCTGTGATATTCGCTAATCCATTACCCAAAGCCCGGAGCTGATGATTATCCGTTGTTTGGACGATCCTTTCGATATAGTGCGCGACTACCTGCGCCACCTGATGCTCATCGAGCTTGCTCGCCAATGATGCTAATTCTCCACTTAAAGCCTGGAGTTGATCAGCATCCTTGGTTTGGCCGATTATCTCGATATAGTGTGCGGCTAGCTGTTTTGCCTGACGCTCATCGAGTTTGTTTACCAACGGCGCTAATTCCTCACTTAAAGTCAGGAGCTTTTGAACATATGTTGTTTTGATAATCCTTTCGATATAGCGTGCAATTACCTGTGCCACCAGATCCTCATTGAGCTTGCTTGCCAATGATGTCAAACTTTCATTTAAAGCCCGGAGTAGATAAACATCTGTTGTCTTGCCGATCATTTTGAGATAGTGTGCGACTACCTGTGCTGCCTGATCGTCATCGAGCTTGTTTACCAAAGGCGCTAATCGTTTACTCAAAATCCCGAGCAGATAAACATCTGTTGTCTTCAGGGTCATGCTGAAATAGTGTGCGACTACCTGCGCCACCTGAAGCTCGTTGAGCTTGCTCGCCAATGATGCTACCTTCAATCAAAGTCTGGAGCTGATCAGCATCCGTCGACTTACCGATCATTTCGAGATAGTGTGCGACTACTTGTTCGACCTGATGTTCGTTGAGTTTTCCTACCAATTGAGCTAATCCATTACCAAAATTTCTGAGCTGAACAACATCTGTCGTTTGGTCGATCATTTTCCTATAGTGTGCGACTACCTGTTCGACTTGATGTGTATCAAGCTTGTTTGCCAACGGTGCTAATGCTTGACTCAAAGGCCCGAGCAGACCTGCATCTGCTGTCTTGATGATCATTTCTACAAGGAGTGCAACTCCTAGCTTGATTTGGTTTTTGTTGAGCTTGGCGATGTACTTCACTATTTTTGAAATACCTAATGCATTGATTAATCTATAACCTCCAGCGGAGTTGACTGTCTTTAGTAATTGCTGCATACCTGCGTTGAGATCTAATTCCAATAATGCTTGCATACGTGCGAGTGATATCGAATCAACGTGGTGAGCTTCTTCACGCAAGCGCTGTAACAATCGATCCCTCAAGATTAAATCGGATTGAATGCTGGCTCTCAAAAACAAAGTTGGATTCGAGGAAAATATTGTTGCGTTGTTTTCATCGGATAAAATCCCTTCGATGAAGCTTAGCCGGATATCTTTGTCTTGTTTGGCTACTGTGCTCAGCGCATTAGCACCATTACCTTCGGTCAAGATTGTGTCAGTACGAAACGGAAACCACAACGATTTGGCAGCGGATCGAATCGTTTGTTGGTAACTACTGTAGCCAAACCAAGCGGTTGACAAGCAAGTGATGAGCAAGAATACTGCTGATGAATACCAAAGTCGTCTAAAAAAGCGTGAGGCATTGCGGCTTTGCAGAATAAATTCTTTAACCATTTCAAAGGATTGCTCTGAGTAGGTGTCCTGGGAATTGTTGTCGATTTAAACGGGGCTTTAGATACAGAAAGCGATTAATTTCGTCTGGCAAATCTTGAAAACGGGCGCAGGCTCCGAGAAAATCGGTGCGCAAGGTGATGACTACAAAAATGCGTGCGTCTTTTTTTTGACTGGCGGCTAACAACAAATTGACAAAGGCATCGGATTCGTCGGCTTGATCAATGCCAGCGTCGGCGTAAGTAAAAATTTCTTCAAATTGATCGACCAGAATCAATAAATTAAAATCGGAATCTTCAGAATACCGTCGCAAATCGCTGATCAGATCGATCAATCCTAGAGGGCCGCGGCGTAACTCAGCTTCGAGAGTTGGAAGTGTTGGGGCACTGTTTGTCAGTTTTTCGATTTGTTTCAGTTCCGGCTCAAGTTCGTTGGGATCGAATAATTCTTTCGCCAGATTGGATATCGGTTTATCTCCCGGACGCATTATAACCAAACGCCAACTAGTTCCGGTGCCGATAGCGCCAAGTGGTAATGCGGGTAATAGGCCAGCACGTACCAGGCTGGATTTTCCAGAACCGGAAGGACCTGTGACAGTCAGAAAATGCCGAGATTTCAGAATGTCTTGCAGGCGATCGATGTGTCTATCGCGGCCGAAAAAAATACTGTTTTCCCAGGGTTCGAAGGGTCTGAGTCCGGGATAAGGACGTTCAACTTCGCGATACTCAAACATGTCAAACACTCTTTTGCAGTGTATTGATAAACTGCTGAATAGGCTCAACGCTTAAGCCATTGCGGCAATCCAAGTACATGAATCCCGGATCATTCCAGCGAATTGGTTGTCTGTCCGGGGGAGAGCTATCAACAAAAGCGCCCCAAGGGGGAGGTCTTTGCTCCAGTACCTTTCTGACTTGGACATGTTGGGCCTGTAACCACATTGGGTTTTCTTGACTATGAGCGAGAATGATGCCATCGACATCATTTAATAGCGAGCGAAAACCAGCGTTGTATTCTTCGATAAGCTGACCTTCTTCCGATACCGGCGGTATCGAGAACGACACATGATTCAATTCAGCCAAAAGATCAGCTATTTTTTGGGCTAATTTTGAATCTTTTTCTCCGGCGGTAATACACAGCAATAGTTCTCCTTGATTCGGTTTGCTCATGGGATCTTTAGTGATGGGGTTCATCAGCTGATCTAATTTTTCTATTGCGCACATTTTGGCCGACAATGTCTGCAATTGAAGAAACTTGGTGGCATCACCTGCTTCCGTGCTGAGCAGTTGAATGAACAAATCCGATTGCCTCAATCATCGTAAAATTTATCCAAAAAATCATCCAACTGAGCGCGAAAATGCAGCTTTAATTCTTCAATATCCTTGTACGGAGTCAGAAAATGCTCCAATTCCTTGAGCTTATCCTGAAACTTCCATAAGGATTGCATGGCTACTTTGTCTATTTTTCCGATCGATGTCGGTGCATCTTTGAAATAGGTATAAATATGAGGTTTGCCGTTCTGCTGAAATGCCCGATATGCGACATCGAATTCTTCTTCCGTGTATCTGCCTGTTTTGGTCATGAACAAACTGACAAAAATATCGCAAACTCGCGCTTGTTGGTTGTATTCATCTTGCAAGCGCGTTTTCGACATCGCGTCGAGAAAATTTTCCCAACGGATAATTTCAAGATAAATACCTTTTTTTCGCAAGCGGTCATTCTGTTGCCTGAAATAAAGATCAAAAGCGTCGCGATCATCGCGCATTTCTTCGGATGAGGCGAGGAAAATTTTGATGGTCGTGATTTCGCTTCGATTTTCCTTCTCGAGCGGTATCGAGGCAGGAATGAAGCCATCGAGCAGCGACATGATATTGACTTCCTGATAGCTGGCTCGGCACTCGATATTCAATTTGCCATCCTGCTTGCGTTTCAATAGGTATTTATACTCATACATTTCCGGTATTGACGCAGCAACGCATTGATTGCAATTGCATGGAATCAGTTTTTGCAACTTGTCTTCCAGTCCGCTAAAGCTTGCGTTGAGCGCATCCAGATCCGCTGCAATAATGCCTAATAAGTTTTTTGCTTCCAAACCGCGAGCACGCAACACGATTTCGTCTCTGCGTGAAGTCGCTTGAACCAACACGCTGCTGTCATTTTCTTCGAATAACACGCCATTGCTCCAGGCTAAATACGGTCGTTTTGCGTAGCGGTGTTTCCTGACCATCAGGCGATTAATCAATCCCTTGGGCAAAAAATGATACTGGTAGGTTAGCACCAAATCGCCCGGTCTTTCCCAATCACTCAACCCTGCTGGCGTCGAAGGCGGCAACAATTGGGGCATCAACCAGGTTTCCGCGTTTTCTGGTAAATCAGGAAGGGCATAACACAATTCGAATTTTTCCATTAACGCGCGTAATTCATCATGCATGTCGCGGTATTCGGAATGGCTCCAAATCCGTTCGCAGTCCGCGATGGTAAACCGGCCCAAGTGCGATTTTACCGTTTCATCGTCGAACACGCGGAATACTGCCTCGGTAGCCCAGCGGTTTTGCAAAATCACCGATTTACGCAGCACTTTATCGTCTTGGAAATGTAAAAACACACCTAAATCATGTAAATATTGGCTTAAACGCAAGGCTTTTTCACGATCGAATGCTAGATGTTGTTCATAGAGATCGAAATAATCCTGCTGGGAAATATAAGCTTTTTCTTCCGTTTTTTGCTCGAGCGCTCGGCGAATATCCACCCATTTGGCCGGTACTTGCTCGCCTACATGCGGCAGTTGCTGCACCTGGTATTCGATCGCCCGCGCCAATTTCTCCGTCGATTCGGGCATCATCAAGTTACCGTTGTAAACCTCCTTCACATTGTCGAAACGGCCCTTAATGCCTTGGATATCGATGGCTTTGCTGCGCCCACCCTTTTCATTTTGGAAAATCAACACCGGGCTGTGTTTACTCAGCAAATCGATGACCTCCAACCAATAACGGAAATTTTCATCGGTAACCGATTTGGCATCCTTGCTGGTGTCGTCGAGCAGTATATACAGTGAATTCTTGGTCAGGAAAAATTGGTGCGTGGCATGATAAATTTGCTGTCCGCCGAAATCCCATACATTGAGGCGGAATGTTCTGCCGTCGCCAAGCTGGAAATGATAGGGATTAATGTCGATGCCGCGCGTGGTTTCATCCTCGCTTGGCAAAGGTTGATCGGGTTGATACAAGCGACGCAGCAAACTGGTTTTTCCCGCACGGCCTTCGCCGACGATGAGTACTTTGGCTTCGAGCAAGGTGGCGGTGCCTTGCGCATCGATTTCGCGGAAATAATTCAATACCGCCTCATGACCTTGCTGTACGATTTCAGGGGGCGGATGAATCAACGGGCAATTTTTAACGTAAATGCCATCACGCCATTCGCTATCTTCCCATTTTGCCGCAATGCCACTTTCTAATAATTGTTTCAATGGCGACAAATCACTGACCGATGTATCACTGATATCCACCAATCGAAGACGCGGCAAATCGCTCAGCGGAGCAATTGACGTGATGCCAGTATGACGAACGAAAAGTCTTGCAAGGTTTGTTAAGGCTACAAGATGTCTGAGGGGATTGGTGTCTTGCAAATTGTTGCCATCTTGATTGGCTAAGGGATTATTGCTCAGCTCAAGCGACGTCAGATTTCTCATACTGGATAGATGCATGACCCCAGTGTCACCTATCTTATTCCAACTCAGCTCAAGCGACGTCAAATTCACCAGACTGGACAGATGCATGGCTCCAATGTCTTCGATCTGATTGTTACTCAGCTCAAGTGACGTCAGATTTCTCATGCTGGATAGATGCATGACTCCAATGTCTCCAATCTGATTGTTACTCAGATTAAGCGACGTTAGGCTTCTCATATCGGATAGATGCATGACCCCAGTGTCTCCGATCTGATTGTCCATCAGCCCAAGCGACGTCAGATTCACTAGATTGGATAGATTCATGACGCCGGTGTCTCCAATCTGATTGTTACCCAGATTAAGCGACGTCAGGTTTCTCATGCCGGACAGATGCATTACTCCAGTGTCTCCAATCTGATTGTTACTCAGCTCAAGCGATGTCAGATTTCTCATGCTGGATAGGTGCATTACCCCAGTGTCTCCAATCTGATTGCCCATCAGTCCAAGTGAAGTCAAATTTCTCATGTTGGATAGGTGCATTACCCCAGTCTCACCTATCTTATTCCAACTCAGCCCAAGCAACCTCAGATTTCTCATGCTGGATAGATGCATGACCCCAGTGTCCCCTATCTTATTCCAACTCAGCTCAAGCGACGTCAAATTCACCAGGGTGGACAGACGCATGATGCCAGCGTCTCCAATCTGATTGCCCATTAGCCCAAGCGACGTCAGGTTTTTCATGCTGGATAGATGTATGACGCCAGTGTTTCCAATCTGATTGCTACTCAGCTCAAGCGACGTCAAATTCACTAGGTTGGATAGATGCATGACGCCAGTGTCCCCAATTTGATTCCCCATCAACCCAAGCGACGTCAAGTTCATCATGCTGGATAGATACTCAACATCGCTATCATTAAGCGGATTTTTCCAAAGCAATAGCGACGCGAGGTTAGTCAGCTTGCTAAACCTTATCCCAAGGTTGCTGATAAATTCAGATAGTTGATAAATGTGGGTATGTTTTTTAAGAGATTCTGGCCAATGCTTTTCATCGTCATGAATTAATACCCCCGAACCCAGCAACGCCAAATCGGTCCATTGTTCGTCTGCAGCACGGTTAAGAATTAAGATCAATTCAGTCACCGAGATTTTTTGGATAATCTTTTGTGTTGTCGTCATGATTGTTTGTGATTTCTTTTTTGAGTCATCTGGAATTCAAATTATTCTGACCCGCTTGCTCATTAACGATAAAGTTGATATTCGGGTTGCTAACAATAACCTAAAATCATTTCCTCCGCTCTCAAGCTATTTAGGCAAATCTTTGGCAATTCGCGGCTGGGTATCGCGTAACAACGATTATTACACCCTGCTGATTCATCATCCGAGTTCGTTGATTGTGCGATAATCGCACAAATCCATCGTTTTTGTCCCTGCTGCTGATACTTTTAAAAACCTATGCCGCTGATTACCATAGAAAATGCTTGTTTGGCTTTTGGCCATCATGCTTTACTCGATCATACCCATTTACAACTGGACCCGAATGAACGGGTAGGACTCATTGGTAGAAATGGAGGCGGAAAATCCAGCTTGCTACGCGTTCTCGCCGGCGAAATAAAGCTGGATGATGGCAAATATTGGCAAGCACCGAACTTAAAGCTGGCCTATGTTCCTCAAGAACCTGTTTTAGTTCCTGCCAATACGGTTTACCAAGAAATTTCCAGTGCATTAGGTGCGGTTAGCACAGTATTGCTGGAATATCATGAAGTGTCACATGCTTTGAGCCACCATCAAGCCGATACTGAAAAATTATTAACACAGTTAGAAAAGCTGCAAGGTTTGTTAGAAACACACGATGGTTGGAACCTGCAAGCAAAAATAGAAACCGTTATCGATCGGTTGAATTTGCAAGCCGATGTGTTGATTGAACATCTTTCAGGTGGAATGAAAAAAAGAGTAGCGTTAGCGCGTGCCTTGGTCACTGAACCCGAAGTGCTATTGCTCGATGAGCCTACCAATCATCTGGATTTATCTTCCATCGAATGGTTGGAAAATTTATTACGCGATTTTAGCGGTAGTATTTTGTTGATTACCCATGATCGGCGCTTTTTGGATAATGTTTCATCTCGAATCGTTGAGCTGGATCGCGGCATGTTACAAACTTTTAATGGCAATTTCACGGATTATCAAAACAAAAAAAACGAAATGCTCGAAGTGGAAGCCATTCATCAGCAAAAATTTGACAAATTTCTGGCTCAGGAAGAAGTATGGATCCGTAAAGGCATCGAAGCCAGACGAACCCGCAATGAAGGTAGAGTAAGACGGTTGGAAGCATTGCGTTTACAGCGTGCTGCAAGACGCGAAAAAGTTGGCAAAGCCAATATCACGGTAGAAGTGGGAGAGCGGTCAGGAAAACTCGTTGCTGAATTGGAGAATGTCACGAAAAGTTTTGGCGACAAAATGATTATTAATAATTTTTCTTGCCGTATCCAACGAGGCGATCGAGTCGGATTGTTGGGGCCGAACGGCGCTGGAAAATCTACTTTGTTGAAGTTGCTGCTGGGTGAATTGCAACCGGATTCCGGTAACATTCAACAAGGAACGAAGTTATCGGTGGCTTATTTCGATCAAATGCGCGAGCAGCTCGATGAAGAAATGAAGTTGGTCGATACCATTAGCCAAGGCTCTGATTTCATCGAAATTAATGGCAAACGCAAGCATGTCATCAGCTATTTAGAAGATTTTTTATTTCCACCCGAACGCGCGCATTCCCCGGTCAAGTCGCTTTCCGGCGGCGAACGCAATCGCTTATTATTGGCGCGTTTGTTTACTCGACCCGCGAATGTGTTGGTGCTCGATGAACCAACTAATGATTTGGATATTGAAACACTGGAATTACTAGAAGCGTTGTTGCAAGAGTATGACGGCACAATATTTCTGGTTAGCCATGACCGGGAATTTCTTGATAATGTCGTAACACAAGTCATTGCGTTTGAGGGAGAAGGTTCTCTTCGTGAGTATATTGGCAGTTATCAAGATTGGGTTAGAACAAAAGCGGCACAAACAACACCAGTTAGTTCTAAAGCGTTACCTAAACAACCAGAGGCCACTGTTGTTTTGAAGGCAACTGTCTCCAGCGTGGCTTCTTCCGTTACTAAGAAACTTAGTTATCAAGAAAATCGAGAATTGCAGGCATTACCTGGTAAAATTGATGGGCTGGAACAAGAACAAAAACATATCGCGCTGCGGTTAAACGAACCCACGCTATATCGCGAGAATTCGGGTGAGGTGAAATTATTACAAAACCGCCTTGCCGCCATTGAAGACGAATTGATGGCCTGTTTTTCTAGATGGGAAGAATTGGAATCAAAATCAGTAAAAAAATAGCTGTGTCAATGAAGGGTTCGAATGGAATTTCCCCATAAACAACATGGACATGCTTACAGATTTCATTGACCAAATCGGGCACATCGTTTAAAGTTCAACTTTTGAGAGAAGGAGGAATAGATGAAACACAAGAATATGATGAAATTGGTGCTAGCTTTAAGTATTTTTTTAGTATTTGGCGTTGCTCAAGCCGCTGATTCTGGATCGAATGACAAATTTACCATGAGTGACAAAGCCTCGATGTGTGTTGGCTGTCACGGAATTCCTGGTTATAAAACTGCTTTCCCAAGCGCTTACCATGTTCCGAAATTAGGTGGTCAACATGCCGAATACATTGTAAAAGCTTTGGAAGGATATAAAAGCGGCACTCGTAGCCACCCTACCATGACAGCTTTGGCAAAAACTTTGTCGCAAAAAGACATTGAAGAGTTGGCAGCTTACTATGCCAAAATGAATTAAGTCTCGTCTATAAATCGCAAGGAAGAAATTATGAAGAATTATGTGATAGCCGCATTGAGCGGAGCCGCTTTAATACTTTCCGGTCAAGTTGTGGCTGCTGATATCGAAGCAGGAAAAACTAAAGCAGCCGAAGTTTGCGCTTCATGTCATGGTTTGGACGGCAATAGTCCAGCACCCGCTTTCCCTAAAATTGGTGGGCAATATAGAACCTATATCGTAAAAACACTAAAAGATTATAAATCTGGAGAACGTAAAGATCCTATCATGGCTGGAATGGCAGCTGCTCTGACTCCGGCCGATATTGAAAATTTAGCTTTTTACTACTCAAGCCAACAAGGTCCTTTGAGTTCAAAAAAATAATATTAGCAAATCAATAAATCGCTTTTATTATTAGAGTAATAATTTATTTCTAGTAATAAAAGATAAAAAATTAAAGCGGGATAGATCAGTTTGTCTATCCCGTTTTTTTATGAAAGCTAATTCGTTACTTGCTGATCCAAACAATTCAGATAAATAGTGGCATCGGGTGCAGCATTGTGTCGTTGAGCATGCCAAATCATTTCTGCTAAACATTCCATGACTTGATGAGTCGCATCATGTTCATCGCCAGTGATTCCTAACAACCGATCAAAGCGATCACATATTCCAATCGGTTGATTGATCGATAACTGCTCTTTGATTGCTACATGCATACTCATGTGAAGAAAAGGATTGGTATCGCCCATTTCCGGCAAGTAATCTTGATCTAGAAATCTCTCTTGATTATTGAGAATGGAATGATACTCTGGATGCAATAGTATGACTTCAATAACAATTGTTTCGATACCTGATAGCATTTCGTGCTTTTGGTATTTTCTCCAAGT
Organism: Nitrosomonas sp.; assembly: GCA_044228295.1. GTDB lineage: Bacteria > Pseudomonadota > Gammaproteobacteria > Burkholderiales > Nitrosomonadaceae > Nitrosomonas. The sequence goes on along the minus strand of JBGAVE010000010.1, from coordinate 48,308 downwards.
ATGAAAAAATAATTGACGAACTTGCTCACGTGAAGGATTAAACATTTAATTTTCAATCGATAACAGATGTTTTTTTTGTTTATATTCGCATAAGTGCGCAATAGGACAGTTGCCGCAATCGGGTTTTCTAGATTTGCACACGTAGCGACCGTGTAATATCAACCAATGGTGGGCGTCTTGCTTAAATTCTTTCGGCACATATTTCATTAATTTTTTTTCTACTTCATAGACGTTTTTTCCAGGCGCAATTCCGGTACGATTGGCCACACGAAAAATATGTGTATCGACGGCTATCGTAGCTTCACCAAAAGCTATATTCAAAACAACATTTGCAGTCTTACGCCCAACTCCCGGCAGCTCTTCTAATTGCTGACGCTCGCGTGGTACTTGACCATCATACTGTTCCATCAATAGCTGACAGGTTTTTAAAATATTTCTAGCTTTACTTTTATAGAGGCCAATTCGTTTAATAAAATTCACCAAACCGTCTTCACCTAAAGCTAAAATTTTTTCCGCCGTGTTGGCTCGTAGGAATAACTGACGAGTAGCTTGATTGACGCTTTTGTCCGTTGCTTGCGCGGAAAGAATTACGGCAATCAGTAATTCAAACGTGGTTTGATATTCCAATTCGGTCGTAGGATGAGGATTGTTTGATCGAAAACAGGCAAAAATTTCATAACGTTTCGTGGCATTCATAGAAAAAAATCTTATCCAGCTATTTCAAATATTCAAACGCATTTGGATATTTGATTGCGAATTGCGGCCGCACGTTCCATTGCAGCTTGAATAATAGCTTTTTTTCGCTGCTCCGATTCTGTCGCACTCTTGTCTTGGCTTTGATTCTTTTCCTGACGCTGCAAGCTATCACTCACCTTAGCATCAGAATTATTGGCAGGTAAAAGTCTCTGCTGTTTGGATTGATAACGTATACGTGCTTTATTAGCAAGCTCGACAGAATCATGAGCAATGTTTGTATTTTTAACAAGAACCATTTCGATACAATCCATTGGACAAGGTGCAATACACAGTTCGCAACCGGTACATTCGGTAGCAATCACAGTATGCATTTGCTTAGCGGCACCGACAATAGCGTCGACAGGGCAAGCATGTAGACAGAAAGTGCAACCAATACAATGACTTTCGTCGATTAACGCAACCATCTTCGGTTGTGTAATTCCAAAAGCTGAGTTTAGCGGTTTGACCGAAACTCCCAACAATGCAGCAATTTTTCGAATTCCATCGTTGCCACCCGGAGGACACTGATTAATATCCGCTTGTCCGCTGACGATAGCGTAAGCGTAAGGCTTGCAGCCAGAAAAACCGCATTTCCTGCATTGCGTTTGCGGTAAAATTGCATCTATCTTTTTAACTAATTCTTGATCGATCAACCTGTCTATCATAGTAGCGGGTTCATATTAATTCATGTAATTGAATTCGTTGTTACAAACGGTTTGTATAACATCATTTACAAAATCGGGGCCTTGGTAGATCAATCCAGTGTAAAGCTGAATCAAATCGGCCCCCGAATCTAACTTATCTTGAGCGTCCTTAGAAGACATAATGCCCCCTACTCCGATAATTGGGATGGCATTTTGTAGTATGGCATGTAGTTGGCGGATCACTTGAGTAGCTCGCTGTGTTAAAGGAGCGCCACTCAATCCTCCCAATTCTTCGGCCACCGTAAATTGTTCTATGCCTTCTCTGGAAATGGTCGTATTGGTAGCGATGACGCCATCGATCTGATGTTTTAATAGCAAATCTGCGATCAATTTGATTTCTTCGTCATTAAGATCGGGCGCAATTTTAATCACCATCGGTACAAATCTGCTATGCGTTTGCGATAATTGAGTCTGTTCCAACTTAAGTCGACCCAGCAGTTGGTCTAATACGTGAGAACCTTGTAGTTGTCGTAAGTTTTTAGTATTGGGGGATGAAATATTGATTGTGACATAACTTGCATGACAATATGCCTTTTGTAACCCAATCAAATAATCGTCTATGGCATGTTCTAACGGAGTATCAAAATTTTTTCCTAAATTGATGCCAAGAATGCCGCGATAGCTTGAATTTTTGACATTATTCAGCAGATGATCAATTCCTAAATTATTAAAACCAAGCCGGTTGATAATTGCGTTGGCCTCAGGAATGCGAAAAATCCTCGGACGTGGGTTGCCTGGCTGAGGGCGCGGTGTGACAGTACCTATTTCGATAAATCCAAATCCCAAAGAAGCCAATGCATCGATATATTCACCATTTTTATCCAAGCCCGCTGCCAAACCGACTGGATTTGAAAAACTCAATCCCATGACAGTACGCGATTTGCAATGAATTACACTGCTATTAACAAGATTTTTTAATAAGCCTAATTTATGCGCTTGATTTAAGGCATGAAAAGCCAGCCAATGCGCATTCTCGGGATCAAGCTTAAATAATAATGGTCGGAAAAGTTGATACAACATGAAATAAATACGTAGAAAAATTCTGATTGATGTGATTAAAAACGATCACTCTCTTCAAGTAGCTTCCATTGGTTATTTTGCAGTACTTCTATCGGTTGGAAATTAGCTTTGTAACGCATTTTATTATTTTCTTTGATCCAATAGCCAAGGTAGAGATACGGCAATGCGCGCAGCCGGCACTGCTCGATTTGCCAAAGGATATTGTAAGTCCCAAAACTAGCATTTTTTATTTCAGCATCAAAAAATGTATACACCGAAGAAAGTCCATTTGGTAAAACTTCGACGATACTGACCATGCGAAGTTGTTTATTATCGCGAAATTCTATCAATAATGTATTGACGTGGCTTTGTAACAGAAAATTGTGATATTGCTCCAGACAATCATGATCCATGCCGCCACCCGCATGACGCTGTATTTGGTATCGTTGATAGAGATTATAATGTTCAGGGTTGTAATGCAACGGTAGCTGATTGACCGTGAGGTGCTGATGTTGTTTCCAGGTGCGGCGCTGCGTTCGGTTGGGTAAAAAATCGTTGACGATGACCCGCACAGACAAACAAGCTTGACACTGGAGGCAGTTAGGGCGATAGGTGTAATGCCCGCTGCGGCGAAATCCCGCTTGAACTAATTTGCCATATATCTGTGTATCAATTTGATTGTCCGGTGTAACCACTTCAGAACAAGCTAATTTGCCGGGTAGATAACTACAGTTATAGACTCCCGTGGTATGAAATTTAAACATGTTAGCCGATCATTATTGTATGTGACTGCTTTCTTTAACAGCTATCAAACTGCCAGTTTACACCATGCAGAGGCTCTATAATAAGCTCGTTTAAATAGTGAGCGAACACTGTTCTTGGTATTTCGCGCGCGCCTAAAGAAGCAAGATGATTGGTTTTAACTTGGCAATCGATTAAACCAAACCCCCATTCGTTTAATTGTCTGACTAAATGAACAAATGCAATTTTAGAGGCATTGGTTCTGCGAGAAAACATCGATTCGCCAAAAAAGACTTTACCTAGCGCAATGCCATACAGCCCACCTACCAGCTCGTTATCGACCCAAGTTTCAACCGAATGCGCAAACTTCATTTCATGCAAGGTACGATACGCTGCGATCATTTCAGGATGAATCCATGTTCCGGCTTGGCCTTTGCGCGGCGCGGCACAAGCCTGCATGACTTCACTGAAGCTATGATCAATGCGAATTTGATAATTTTTTTTCTTCAGTTCCTTGGATAAGGAATGCGAAACTTTCAACTCATTAGGAAATAATGTCATTCTTGGATCTGGACTCCACCAAAGAATAGGCTCACCTTCATTGAACCACGGGAAGATTCCGTTACGATAAGCTTCTAATAATCGCTGTGGCGAAAGATCGCCACCTACAGCCAGTAACCCATTCGGTTCTTTTAACGCTTGCTCTAAAGGTGGAAACGAAACGCTTGATGTCAATCTACCATTCACGGTTTTTTGTAAGGCTTTAAATTGAGTTCAGATCTATCTGAGTAATATAACAAAAATAATCGCTGCTTTTTTCTGTGTATTTTTTCTTAACTATTTACTCCACTCTCCCGTTAACTAGAAAAGTATTGAAATTCAATAGCAACTGATCAAACGTTTGAGTGCTGACACTTTTTGTTCAATTAATCATTTGAGAAAACGTCATGAGTATATTGGAATTACTGGCTTTCGTAGTTAAAAATGGAGCGTCGGATTTGCATCTTTCTTCCGGAATGCCACCTATGATTCGGGTGCATGGTGAAATTCGCCGAATCAATCTTCCTGAAATGGAACATAAAGAAGTGCACAGTATGATTTATGACATCATGAATGATAGTCAGAGAAAAGCATACGAAGAACATTTGGAATGTGACTTTTCCTTTGCGGTTCCAAACTTGGCGCGTTTTCGTGTGAATGCATTCAATACGCAGCGAGGCGCTGCTACAGTGATGCGTACCATTCCTTCCAAAGTATTGACTTTAGAAGAACTTAAAGCACCTAAGATTTTTGCGGAAATTGCTAAACAACCGCGCGGCGTTGTTTTGGTGACAGGACCAACAGGGTCTGGAAAATCAACGACCTTGGCGGCGATGATCAATGATATCAATGAAAATGATTACGGTCATATTTTAACCTTGGAAGACCCAATCGAGTTTGTGCATGAAAGCAAAAAATGCCTGATTAACCAGCGAGAAGTGGGCAGAGATACGTTGAGTTTTTCCAATGCACTCCGCTCTGCTTTGCGCGAAGATCCCGATATTATTCTCGTAGGCGAGATGCGTGATTTAGAAACAATACGTTTGGCGATGACTGCGGCAGAAACCGGGCATCTGGTTTTCGGCACCTTGCACACCAGCTCGGCGGCAAAAACTATCGATCGTATTATCGATGTTTTCCCTGCGGAAGAAAAAGAAATGATTCGCGCCATGTTGTCTGAATCATTGCGTGCGGTTATTTCACAAACATTGCTGAAAACCAAAGATGGCAAAGGACGTGTTGCCGCACATGAAATCATGATTGGGACGCCTGCTATCCGTAATTTGATCCGCGAAGGCAAAGTCGCGCAAATGTATTCCGCCATCCAGACAGGGCAAGGCGCAGGTATGCAAACGCTTGATCAAAATCTTACCGATTTAGTTAAACGCAATGTTGTTTCTGTTGCTGAAGCGCGCACTCAAGCCATGAATAAAGATAACTTTAGAGCGGCTTAATAAGACATTAAAAAGTAATTGTCAATTAACTGCATTAATCAATCTCGGTGACACTATGGATAAAGAACAAGCAACAAAATTCATGCATGACCTATTGCGGTTAATGCTCAGCAAAAAGGCTTCGGATTTATTTATTACTGCCGGGTTTCCGCCTGCCCTCAAAATTGATGGAAAAATGACGCCAGTTTCACAACAATCGTTATCGCCACAACATACAGAAATACTCGCGCGTGCAATCATGAATGCAAAACAAGCTGACGAGTTTGAAGCAAGCAAGGAAGCGAATTTTGCGATTAATCCACCGAATATCGGGCGTTTTCGTGTCAATACTTTCATCCAGCAACAACGTGTCGGAATCGTACTGCGTACCATTACTACTAAAATTCCAGAATTTGACGACTTAGGATTGCCGCAAGTGCTTAAGGAAGTGGTGATGAGCAAACGAGGTTTGGTGATTTTTGTTGGCGGCACGGGTTCTGGCAAATCGACTTCTATGGCCTCGCTCATAGGGCACCGGAATAAAAATAGCTATGGGCATATCATCACCATTGAAGACCCGGTGGAATATGTACATGAGCACATCAATTGCGTGATTACCCAGCGTGAAGTCGGTGTTGATACCGAATCATGGGAAGCCGCCTTAAAAAATACTTTGCGGCAAGCACCCGATGTTATTTTGATTGGAGAGATACGAGATCGTGAAACCATGGAGCACGCGATCGCATTTGCAGAAACTGGTCATCTCTGCATGGGTACCTTGCACGCTAACAGTGCGAATCAAGCACTAGATCGTATTATCAACTTCTTCCCGGAAGAACGACGCACACAATTATTGATGGATTTGTCTTTAAATCTTAAAGCGCTTGTTGCGCAACGGTTAATACCAGCAAAAAGTGGTAATGGACGGGTCGCAGCTATCGAGGTATTGCTTAACTCGCCGCTCATCGCTGATTTGATTTTTAAAGGCGATGTCCATGAAATCAAAGAAATTATGAAAAAATCCCGTGAGCTGGGAATGCAAACATTCGATACCGCGCTTTTTGAATTGTATGAAGCGGGCAAAATAGGTTATGAAGATGCAATGAGAAATGCTGATTCGATGAATGAGCTTCGCCTACAAATCAAACTGAGTGGCAATGAAGCAAAAGAAAAGAATTTCGCTTCAGGAATCGAGCATTTGACGATAACTTAATTACAAAAAATCTCACGGACAAAATAAATACAAAAAAACCTTTGCACGGTTACATCGCAATTTATCGATCAGTTGATACAATTACGTTTTAAATCATGTTGACGCCAGTCAGAAATTGACCAGGTAATTCACGTATCCTGCTTAAATTCCAGGCAGGATATGGTAGAAGTGATTACTATGGTTATGTGTAAGAATTCCTAGCGTTGTTTACAGTATTTTTAAGAGAATACTGTCCATAAACAATACACAAACGCACTCGCTTAACTTTATTAGACCCCCGGGAAATCTGGCGACTTTATCAAACTCGAAACCAGATTGACCGCGCTTACGCCGACAACGGTACCGAATTTAAATAAAGGAACCAGCGATCATGCTTTCGTCAGAGCTTGCAGGCAACACGGTATCGGTCAGAAATTTACCCGCGTCAATCACCCGCAAACTAACGGTAAAACTGAGCGCGTCATTCGCACGCTAATGGACATGTGACACCGTCAGATTTCCTTTAAAAACAACGTCGATCGGCGTATTCAGCTAGTGAGGTTCATTAACTTCTACAATACCGTGAACCCTCCTAAAGATTTGAGTAATGCTACACCTTATGAAATACTCGCCACGTATTTTAATCAACCTCTTTGTAAACAACTTTGAGGTTTCTTACATATCAAAGACCTCTGCATAACTGTTTTTTTTTTGAGTTTTTTAGATCACTTTCAGCATTGATAAATCAAATACTTATAAATCTTGTGCAACCAATATAACCAGTTATGCAGAGGTTTTTATCATGTTAATATACAGAAATTATTTTGTTTGACGCACACTTTACTTCATCGTGTTCGTCAAATTAGTCGGCGCTTCCCTTAAAAATTATTATTTACTTTTTTAATATATTGTTTTAATTTTAATTAAAGAATAATCGGTTAGTGATTTTAAAAAACCGGAATCCCGGTCCGATTTTTGTGTGGTTGGGTGTGATATTTAATAACATTCAAGGAGGCGCAAATGGCACGCATCGTTATTTTGGGTGCAGGTATCGGTGGTGTACCGATGGCTTATGAAATGAAGGAAGCTATTGGCAAACATCATGAAGTGATCGTAATCTCGAACACACCAACGTTTCACTTTGTGCCATCAAATGTGTGGGTCCCACCCGGATGGCGCACTGCAGAAGCGCTGAAAATTGAGCTCGCGCCTGTCATGAAAAGAAAGGATATTACATTTATTCAGAAAGCGGCATCCTCCATCGATCCGGATAATAATCGGGTGTTTCTCGAAGATCAGTCTATCGTTGCTTATGATTTCCTGATTATTGCCACAGGACCGCGTTTGGCATTTGATGAAATTCCCGGTTTGGGACCGGACGGTTATACTTCTTCAATTTGCCATGTTGATCATGCTGTCGTCGCCGCGGAAGACTGGCGCAAGTTTATTGAAGACCCAGGTCCGATTGTTATAGGTGCGGTTCAGGGTGCATCCTGTTTCGGTCCTGCGTATGAGTATCTGATGGTTCTTGAAACCGAATTGCGCAAAAGGAAGCTACGCGATAAAGTACCGATGACCTTTATTACCTCAGAGCCTTATATCGGCCATCTTGGGCTGGGCGGTGTCGGCGACACTAAAGGTTTACTGGAAAGCGCTCTACGCGAAAAAACCATCAAATGGATAACGAATGCCCGCGTCGACAAGATTGAACCCGGAATGATTTTTGTGACCGAGGTTGATGAAAACGGTCATGAGAGAAAAAGGCATGAACTGCCCTTTAAACATTCCATGATGTTACCTGCTTTTACAGGCGTCGACGCGGTGCGCCATGTTAAAGCGCAAGGCCTTGTAAATCCGCGCGGCTTTGTTCTGGTGGATGAATATCAGCGTAATACTGCTTATAAAAATATTTATTCCGTTGGCGTTTGCATCGCTATTCCGCCAGTTGAAAAAACACCGCTACCGGTCGGTGCGCCGAAAACAGGCTATATGATTGAATCGATGGTGACCGCAGCCGCCCATAATATTGCCGCAGAGCTATCGGGTAAAGAGCCGTCGTGCAAAGCCACATGGAATGCTCTGTGCCTAGCCGATTTGGGTGATACCGGCGTGGCGTTCCTGGCGCAACCGCAAATTCCTCCGCGTAATACAACATGGTCATCGGAAGGAAGGTGGGTACATCTGGCTAAAATCGGTTTTGAAAAATACTTTATGCGTAAAATACGCAAAGGTATCAGTGAATCCTATTATGAAAAATTAATCCTCAAACTAATGGGACTAACCAGATTAAAAGAAGAAAGTGAATAAAATGACACTCGATAGAACGTAATGGGGATTGCAAGCAGCTTTATATTACTTAGTCTGGTGCTGGCATATTTTCATTCGAGCAATTGATTGTGGTTTACCGCCTTTGTCGTTACAAATTTGTTACAGTCGGCATTCACAGGATTCTGTTCGATGGCAATGATCCTGAAAAGATTGGGTATTAAAGCGGGCAGCGCCTTCTGACAACTTATTTACCACACGATTGCCGCTTAAATTAATGGAGGCTTGAGTCAACGAAAAATGGAAGAATAAAGGTTTCTGGCGTTCCTATGCTGTCTATGCCGAGCCGAATCTATTTCTCCGTTCCAGTGGTAGCCATTATTGGCTATCACTAATGCGTGAAAATATGCCAAAAACAATGCAAAATAAACTGGTATTAGTCCTGATGCTGGTCACTATGACATCGCCTCTATCGGCGAAAGAACCTGCTGTTTTCGGATTGGATAGCGATAAAGCGGCAGTCAGAAAATCTGCGGCACAAGTATTTACACTGGACCAAGCCATTGATTATGCTTTGACCAACAATCCTGACTTGCAAATCGCCATTGAACGCATTCAACAGGCTGAGGCCCGGTTAGGTATCGCACTTTCCGCATTTTATCCACAGATATCGGCCAGAGCAAGTTACGAGCACTCCAACAATCCGGCACAGGTGTTTGCCATGATTGTGGCGCAGCGGGATTTCGATGCCAACGCAATGCAGAATATTAACAGCCCCGGATACCGGCAGAATTTCCGCCCGGAGATTATCGGCACATTATCACTTTTCCGTGGCGGACAGGATTATCAAAAGAGCAAAGCTGCCGAACTGGGCATCGATGCTGCCGAATTCGAGCGTTCAACGGTAAGAAATGCACTGATAGAAGCTGTGACGGCTTCTTATTACACCTACCTGGCGGCACAAGAAGCGATGAAAGTCGCGAAGGAATCCATCAATGCTATTTCCAGCGAACTCAAACAAACAAAACTGCAATACGAAACAGGAACCACGCTGAAATCCGAAGTACTGTCGCTGGATGTTAAACTGGCAGAGGCTAAAGAAGCCGAAATCAGGACCACCAATAGTGTTGAATTATCCAAAACCAGTATTGCCAATTTGCTCGGACTCGAAAGTTCTGCAACATTTACCATTGCTGCAGTATCCCGACTGACCAGACCCAACCTGACAGCTTCGTTGAGCGAGTTGATTGAACAAGCCTTGGCCGGGCGTCCGGAATTGAAGGCGGTGGCCAGGCAGATCGAAATCAGCGAACGCGAACTAAAAGCCGAGCTGGGTGCGTATCTCCCCAAGGCCGATGCGTTTGTCAGTTATGGCCAGAACAGTCAAACGCCCGGTTTCTCCGGACAGAAGGACAATGTCACCGTCGGGGTCACCGTCGAAATGAACCTATTTTCGGGCTTCAATACCAAGCAACGTGTCAGCGCTGCAGAAAGAAAAATGAAAGAAATGCGCGAAGTAGAGCGGAAAACCAAGTTGGCAATCGAACGGGAAGTCAAAACTGCTTTTTTAAAGCTGCAAGAGGCGCTGGCGCGTTTGCAAGTTGCCGAAACTTCGATGCGAGCGGCTGAAGAGGCTTTAAGATTGGTACATGAAGAGCGTCGTGCCGGGATGGCGACTGTGACGCGCTACATTGAATCCGAAGTCGCCCGCAATAGAGCGCGATCCAATTCCATCGCAGTGCATTACGATGCGCTGAGCGCGGAGATAGCGTTAAAAAAAGCGGTTGGCGACTGGAAATAAAGGAATGCCCATGTCTTTGACACATAGAAAAAAGAATATCAAAAAAATCATGATGATTGTTGCAGTGACACTGACTCTGATCCTGCTACTGATTTACATGCAGGGCGGCTTTGTCGGCAAAGTCTCTCCGGGAACGACTTCATGGACAAACGAAATCAATTCGCCAGTCGGTCATACGGCGGTGGTTACGCAACAGCAGGTGGGGGACATACTGGCCTGGCCCGGAGTCGTAAAATCCAGGACCGTCGCCGATATCTCACCCAGACTAACGGCCCGGATCATCGAAATCAAAGTCAACGCGGGGGATACCGTCAAGAAAGGCGATGTAATCGCACGCCTTGACGAGCGCGATTTGAAAGCACAAGAGAAAGCAGCACTTGCCGCGCTGGCGGGCGCGAATGCGCACACGACCCGAACCAGGGCCGACAAACAGCGTATAAGCAGTCTGTATGAAAAAGAGGCTGCAACGCGCGAACGTTATGATGCTGCGGTTGCGCTGGCAAAAGAAGCGCAGGCACGCGCCGATCAGGCAGCCAGCACATTGAATGAAATCAGGGTGAGACTGGCCGATACTCTGCTGTTGGCCCCTTTCGACGGAATCATCGTCAAACGCCTAAAACAACCGGGAGACATGGGATTGCCAGGAGTACCCGTGGTGACTTTGCAAATACCACGCGGTCTCAGACTGGAAGTTGAAGTTCCGGCTGCCTGTGCCGGAGGGTTTTTCATCGGAGAAACGGTGGTGGTACGGATTGATACGCTCGACCGGACTCTTGACGCAACGATTGACGAGATCATCCCCGAAATGGATGTCCAGACGCATTCGCAATTGATTAAAATCGCGCTGCCTGCGATCGATGGTTTGAAGCCGGGGTATTTTGGCTGGCTAAAACAGGCCTGCGAAGAACATACCGCATTGCTGATACCGCTCAGTGCCGTGCAATATCTCGGCCAATTGGAAATCGTCCGGGTACTGTCGGATGGACAACAGTCCACACGCCATGTCAGAACGGGTAAAACCTTTGGTGACCGGATTGAAGTCATTTCCGGTCTGCGTGCGGGCGAGACCGTCATCACCGATTTCAGGCAGAGTCAGTGATGGGCAACGCCAATAAACAGGATACCGAGCATGGTCTGACAAGCAAAATTGTCAAAGTCTTCACGACCTCTCAGCTTTCCATGCTGTTTCTGATCATATCGATACTGGCAGGTGCGGCTGCACTGATACTGACGCCGCGCGAGGAAGATCCGCAAATCGTCGTGCCGGTGATGGATGTGCTGCTTGAGTACCCCGGTGCTTCGAGCGAGGAAGTGGAAAAACTGGCGGCTACACCACTAGAAGTGTTACTGAAGCAGATCGAAGGGGTGGAATATGTATATTCCGTATCCCGGCCTGGTGCCGCGGTGATCACCGTACGTTATTACGTCGGTCAGAATTACGAAAACAGCCTGATCAAAACTTGGAACAAATTGTTATCCAATCAACATCTGATTCCAACGGGTGTTACCGGCTGGAGAGTGAATCCGGTCGAAATCGACAATGTCCCCATCGTTTTGCTGACGCTATCGGCGCAAAGCAGTCACCATGATTCCATGGCTCTGCGTCGCATCGCGGATGAGCTGATTGTTGCGTTCAGAAGTGTCGATAATGTCGGCAAAAGCTGGGTAGTCGGCGGTGAACAGCGTCGTGTGTCGATTTATGCCGATCCGGCACGCATGGCAGTGCATGGCGTCACCTTAAACGAGATCGTACGGGTGCTGGCTGAAACCAATGTCAATCTTGAGGTCGGTAGTTTCGAGCGCGGCAACCGCGAAATTCTGCTCGAGGCCGGTCCGCATTTCGGCTCGGTAGCCGAAGTGGGCGCCGTTGTTATCAGGAACCTGGACAACCGGCCGGTTTACCTGCGCGATGTGGCGCGCATTGTCGATGGCTCGGCCGATGTCAGTCATTACACGCGTATCGGCTTCGGCCCTGCAGTGGACAATATGATCACGGCCGGTCAAGCAACGGGTGAATGGCCCCGTGCTGGACAGGAACGCCAGATGGTAACGATTGCCATTGCTAAGCGTAAGGGCAGCAATGCCGTCACCGTGGCAGAAGGTATCTTGGCAATGGCTGGCAAGCTGCATGGCACGCTCATTCCGCAGGATGTCTTGCTGACGGTAGCGCGGGACTACGGCGAAACCGCCAATCACAAGGTCAATGAGCTCGTCAAGCATCTATGTTTTGCAATCGTGATCATCATGGCGCTGCTAGCGTTTTCGCTCGGCCCGAAAGAAGCATTCATCGTGTCGATTGCGGTACCGATGACGCTGGCGCTGACGCTGTTGCTCGATTATCTCACCGGATACACCATCAATCGCGTCACACTGTTTGCGCTGATTCTGTCGCTGGGTCTGCTGGTGGATGATCCGATTGTCGATGTCGAAAACATTCACCGGCATTATCAGTTGCGCAAGGAATCGCCGCTGGAAGCCCTGTTAACCGCTGTCGATGAAGTCAGGCCACCCACCATACTGGCAACATTCACCGTCATCGTTTCATTCCTGCCGATGTTTTTTATTACCGGTATGATGGGACCGTACATGGCACCGATGGCCTTCAATGTTCCCTTAGCCATGCTCATTTCGTTGATCGTGGCCTTTACCGTCACTCCCTGGGCCAGTTACAAGCTATTGCAAACCGATTATCACAAACCGCAACTTGAAGCGCCTATCGAACTTCAGCAAACACCGATTTACCGGATTTATCACGCCGCGCTGCACCCGTTGCTGGCAACGCCCGGCCGGGCATGGTTTTTCTTACTGATCATTTTGGTTGCTTTTGCGGTTTCCGTTATGCTGGCGGTTACCCGTGCCGTTCCGCTGAAGCTGCTGCCGTTCGATAACAAGAACGAGCTGCAGATTGTCATCGACATGCCTCGCGGTTCGACGCTGGAACAGACCGACGAAGTCGCGCGTGCACTGGGAAACTATCTCGCCACCGTCAATGAAGTCACCGATTATCAAACCTATACGGGGGTGGCTTCACCGATGGATTTCAACGGCATGGTACGCCGGTATTATTTGCGCAATGATACCTATAGGGGAGATATTCGGATCAACCTACTACCCAAGGACATGCGCAAGCATCAATCGCATGAAATTGCGTTGCGCATCCGGCCCGAAGTGGAAAGAATAGGAAAGCAATATAACGCAAATCTGAAAATCGTAGAAATTCCGCCTGGCCCACCAGTGCTGGCCAGCGTAGTCGCAGAAATCTACGGCCCGCCGGAGGCCGGTATTGCCGATTTGGTGCAAGTCACCAAGCGTGTGCGCGGTGATATCGAGGCCATCGAAGGTATCGTCGATGCCGATGATTTTTCAGAAGCACTGCATGACAAAATTCATTTCCGGCTTAACCGCGAAAAAGCTGCGTTGTCCGGCATCAACACCGCACAGGTTGCGGAAGCCTTGCGCATAGCCGCAGCCGGACACGTAGCCGGGATCGTGCATTCGGATAGCGAGCGCATGCCGCTTGAAATCGTGCTGCAACTGCCGCGTGCGTTGCGTTCTTCAGTTTCCGATTTACTGGCGCTGCGGGTAAAAAACGCACAGGGCGAGCTGATTCCGTTGAGTGAAATAATCACACCGGTGCCGTTACACACGGATCAGCCTATTTATCACAAGAACCTACGCCGGGTACATTTTGTCGTTGCCGAAATGGCGGGACGCAGTCCGGTCGAAGCCATCTTTGATCTGCAGGATACATTGACTGAACGGCCATTGCCGGACGGCTATACCGTGGAACTCGCCGGTGAAGGAGAATGGAAAATTACGGTAGATGTATTCCGCGATTTGGGTTTGGCCTTTGCAGCAGCACTGGTGATGATTTATATCCTGCTGGTCGGTCAAACCGCCTCACTGACCATGCCGCTCGTCATGATGATCGCCATACCGCTGACGGTTATCGGCATCATGCCTGGTTTTTGGCTGCTCAATCTAGTCATGGCTTCACCCATCGAAGGTTATCCCAATCCGATTTATTTCACCGCCACCGCCATGATCGGCATGATCGCCCTGGCCGGAATCGTTGTGCGCAATTCTATTATCCTGGTCGATTTTATAGAACGCATCCGCAACCGTGGCGATGTCACATTATCAGAGGCTTTGATCGAGGCCGGCGCGATCCGTTTGCGTCCCATTTTTCTGACCGCCGGCGCAGCGATGCTCGGCGCCTTTGTAATAATTCTCGATCCGATATTCTCAGGACTGGCCTGGAGTTTTATCTTCGGTATTTTTGCATCAACGCTTTTTTCCTTACTGGTAATACCCGTGGTCTATTTCCTAATTCACAGCAGGGATAAGAATAATGCAGTGGCTCAACAAGTCCGGACACCTTAAAGCCAATATTCAACCTGGAACTCGCATTCATGCTGGCAAAGCCTATAGCAGCCAAAAGCACCGCGATGCTTTGAAATCGTGCGGTATTAGAAAGGAATCCAAGATAAAGCCGCAAAGAATAACTCATTGACGCGACGGCAGTTGCAACGTAACAGCCTCATTACGAAATTCCGTTATGGGGTAGAGCGAACCTTCGGCAACCAAGTGCGTTGACTCAATGCCAAAACACAGCGTTACTGCGGTCTAGCCAAAACCCATACCTGGCACAGGTTACTCGCAATAGCATACAACTTGAAAAGACTTCCTAAACGCTTCGCTGAGAGTCAAATGATTGCGCAAATATAGGATTATTGCGCCCTTGCGACCGGAAATAGTCGGTTTATGGCGATTATCTCCAACTCACTACAGAAAAATAGCTGAAAAATACTCTGAAAACTTACCAATAAACCCAGAATTGCATTGAAATAAGAACTACCTGTGATTTTGCAAAGGTCTCCTTGTATTAAACAAAAATCGACCTAAATCGAAGTTGGTTTGGTAATAAATTTTGCAAGGTGCTTGATCAAGGTATCTTCTTTGTAAGGTTTTCCTAAAAATACATTCACATTCAGTTCCTGAGCCAATTTTTGATGTTTCTCAGCAGTTCTGGATGAAATGATAATGACCGGAATTTTGGCTGTCCTGGCTTTATTACGAATATTTCTAATCAATTCGAAACCATTCATTTTGGGCATTTCCAAATCGATCAGCATGACATCCGGTATAGTCTCTTTTAAGATATCCATTGCTTCCACGCCATTTTTCGCGATCAATACATCGCAACCTTCGCGTTCTAAAAGACGGCAAGTGACCTTGCGTACTGTCAGCGAATCATCAACGACCATGATGGTTGGTATGGTTTTCGCTTTTTTGCGCTGATTTGTGTTCAATGATATTTTTGTTGGTGTACTCAGCAGTTTTTGAACATCACTGCGTTGCAATAGCTTAACCGGATTCATAATCAGAATCACTTCACCATCGCCCGTAATGGTTGCGCCTTCAATACCCGGTGCTTGCGTTAATTGCGCCCCTAGATTTTTAATGACTACTTCCGTGTCGTTAATAAGCTCATCAACATGAACGGCCAAATATTGTGTACCACTATGCAAAAACAACACTTGGCTTTTTTTGTTCATCTCAGGAACGTGATTCGGTTCGCCGAGCAAATGCGCTAAATGCGAAAACAAATACTGTTTGTCGTTGAGAGCAATGTGATGTTTTTGGTACGCTGGTTTCAATTTTTCTGCTTCAATTTCACAATGACTGGCTACGATAAATGCTGGAATTGCATAACGTTGTTTTTCAACACGAACCATTAATACCTGCGCTACAGAAAGCGTTAGCGGTAGATTCAGCGTAAATGCCGTACCTTTGCCAGAACTTGTATTGACGCTAATGCGCCCTCCCAACACAGTAATTTCATTTTTAACGATATCCAAACCAATACCACGTCCTGCAATACCGGTAACAGACTCAGTCGTTGATAGTCCTGGCGAGAAAATCAAAGACGTCACCGCATCATCGTCGAGGGTTTCATCTTGCTTGATCAGGCCTAACCGTTGCGCTTCCTCACGAATACGTGGGAGATTCAAACCTTGACCGTCATCGGATAACGATAAAATCACCTCGTTCGATTCTTGACGTACATGAATGGCTATTTCACCCATCTCGGATTTCCCAGCTTTGATTCGTTGCGCTGGATCTTCTATACCGTGAGCGATAGCGTTGCGGAGCAAATGCTCTAATGGTGCATTGATTTTTTCCAGTACGTTGCGATCAATTTCAACTTCAGCACCATGAATTTGCAAACGCACTTTCTTGCCCATTTCTTCCGCAACTTGACGGGTGATGCGGTAGTATCTTTCAGCGTAATGACTAAAAGGTATCGTACGAATTTGCATCAGTGATTGCTGTAGCTGCCGCTGCATAATAGCCTGCTGTGCGGTGGCTTCTTCTGCAATGTGATGGGTCGTACGCAAGCTTTTCTGCGCGGTCACGATATCATCGACGCTCTCGGCCATTAATCGTGTAAGTTCCTGAAAACGTGTAAATCGATCCAATTCGAGCGGATCAAAGGCATGATCGTGATCTCGAGACTGTAAGGTATGTGCCTGAATACGAGTTTCCGCTTGAATTTCTATTTCGCGTAGCTGATCATGTAAACGGCTTGCACTTTCCGATAGATCTTGCAGGGAAAATTTAAAAGCATTTAATTGCATTTCAATTTTTGAACGCAGTGCGTTCATTTCCCCTGATTCATTAATTAAACGGTCAATCAAATCTGAGTTGATTCGAACAATCGTTTTAGATTGCAGCGAAAGCGCTTTATCAAGATCTTGCTCAGTTTGGTGTATCACCGGGTCGCCATCACTGGCTGGGCTATGTTTGGCTGAAGTAGCCGTATTCTCCTGATGCCGCTGAGCTTGAAGAATGTGTAGTTGTTCGATTTCACCGCTGATGCTGTCAAATTCATTCTCAAGCTGATCCAGTGCAACTTCTGAAATATTATGTTGTTGAAAACCGGTAACGACATGGCTTTCAAGTGCATGTGCTTGAGCGCCTATACGCATAGCACCCACCATCTGAGAACTGCCTTTAAGCGTATGGAGTAAGCGCATCAACGCATGATGAATATCATTGTCTTGCGGCAAAATGCGCCATGCGCGCAATTTGCTACCAATTTGTGGAATGATATCTTGCGCTTCTTCAAGGAATACCGGCAATAACCGGTAATTAAGGCGGTCTTCGTTAGCATGTTTCTGATCAGTTTTTTCAACCGAGCTTGGTGGTTGTATTGATGAGACAGTGGCAGCTTCATTGATGGCTACTTTCTCAATATCCGCTTGTATCGAATCAACTTTTGAAACCGAAGTTGCCGTAGCAACCGCCGTTTTAAGTTCGTCGTCGGCATCGGTTGTTACATTGCCTTCCGCCGTGGTTTTGGTTATTTTCGGGGTGATTTGGCGGCTATCTTTGCTTTGCAGTAATTCCGATGCAAGCTGCAATAAATCCTCGGATTCCACGTCTGTGGCGCCATACGTGCTTAAATTTTTACACCATACATTGTAAGCATCCACCGTTCTGGAAATTAAATCGATCAAAGAATCGGACGCAGTTCTTTTTTCGATAATCCAAAGATTTAAAACTTGTTCAAGATGCCAGGCAACCTCGCTCATTTCATCCAGCATGACCATTCGGCCACTACCTTTCAGCGTATGGAATGCGCGCCGCATAGCTACTAAGGCAACGCCGTCACTGCGATTTTTCTGGCAATTCTTAAAATCTCTAGTAATACTGGCTAGAACCTCGTCAGCCTCTTCCAGAAAAACATCTAATAATTCGCGGTCAGGTTCTGGTTTTGTTAATTTATCTAATGTTTCAGCCGATTCAGCATCAGGTTGTGGAATATTGTCTGCTTCAACCGCAGCTTCCAACGCTAGCAATGAAGCATTTTCGGGTAATGAAGCGATTTCAAATAAAGCAATGGCTTCTTCAATGATTTGATAGCTGTCTGGCCGCCCATTCTTGAGCGATGCGATAAAAAAACCGAGACTGCTTAATCCATCAACCAGCAAAATTTGTTCGGCTTCAATGATTTGATGTTCTTGGTCGAGTGACTTTGCCACCAGATTCTGACAAAGGTCGAGTAATTTATTCGCGCGTTCTAGCTCTAATACAACAAATGCGCCGGAAATTTGCTTAAATAATGTAGCGAGTTTAGACAGTTCGGGGCGTTTCTCCGGTTCAAAAAAGAAAGCGTCTAACGTGTTTTCGATCAAACCTAAATTAGCCTGAATCTCTTGCGCGATTTGCGCGAGCAGTTCTTTTTCTTGTTTCCGGTTATCAATGATATTGAAGGGAAGATGATGCAGCTCTCCCGATATATCGCCGCTCGATAATGTTACTTGTTGTAATCGAGCAATGACCGCTTCGACTTGCTGCGGCAGATCAGCGGAAAGCTGATTGAAATCGTCAACAATACTTTCCGCGAGTAATAAAGCAGTGGCCATTTCCATTGCCAATTCTTCGTTGATATCTTCCTGCCGATCGTGCAAAAAGCCAACGGCTTGGCTGATGCCATTTACTAGTTTTTCGAGCGGTGCACATTGAACTTGCTGCGACAATTGTTGCAATTGCTTAATGTTTTCGCGCAGTGAAATCAAACTTTCTTGATGCCCGGCACAGTACTCGCGCCAGATATCATTAGCTTCCATCAAAGTGCCACGCAACTTGCCGAGTATTGGGGATAACGCTTCTGATTGCTCCAGTGTCAATGGGCTGGTATTCATATCTTGCCCAGGCCATATATAACACCGTCTAATGTCCGCGATACGTTGATTCGATCCGGTGCTATGTGCGACGTAATATAGCAATTCACGTAATAGCGGCTGCGTATCGATCAGCGTTTCAGCAACCAAGTGGCGTATCGTTTGTTCTATTTTTCCGCATAATCGTCGAATTGCAACGTCGATTTCTGTGGACTGTAAATTCGACAACCCCTCCAAAAATCCAGCAGTCACCCACCAAAAAGCCCGTTGCTCTAGTGTACCCGGCAGTTTTTCAAGTTGATACACGGCCTCAGTCATCTGCTGCAAGCCTTCATGGTGTACCGGATCGCGCAACCACTTGAGTAATCCTGCTTGATACTCGCCCCCAACTTGCTTGATTCGATGTTTGTTAGCAACAGCGTCAGGTTGTATTACCGCATCAACTAAAGGCGGTTCAACAGTGAGTCGGGGGAAAAACAAATCACTTTCTGGGGCATATTCACTTCCATACGCTTGCACTAACGAACGGTATGCAGGATACAAATTGAGCGGATTTTCCGTTTTCCCTTCAATTAGTTCGTTCAAATAATGACGCATCGTTTTTGAAGCGAGCTGCAATGCTTGCGGAATGTCAGCATTGGGTGGAATTTTCTTGTCTATCAGAGTATCGATTAGCTGAATCATTTGCTTGCTGACGACTGTAATGCCACTCAATCCTAGCATTTCGAGCAGGCCATTGAGTTGCTGCACGTAATTTCGGCTATCGCGGATTAAATTCATCTTATCTGGATACTGCTTATAGCTTTCCAGATTTTGATCAATCAACGAAAAAACCTGATAGATTCCTTCCTTAATCCCGTAGATCGACGAAATATTGACTTTGGCTTGAGCGCTCATATGGGAATATTATCAGTCAATGCTCTGATTGAAAACACAATTAAACTTTAAAATTGGATACAGACGCTTTCAATTCAGAAGAAAAGCCCGCAATTTGCTTAATCGAGGTGGTGGTTTTACGGGTTCCTTCGGTATTCTTGCGCGTGATGTGAAGAATATCCTCCATGTTAGCGACTACTTGATGTGCTGCCCGAGTTTGCATATTGGTCACATCAAATATATGTGTCACCCGTTGCGCCAACTGTTTTGAAACCTGTTCGATTTCTTCCAGCGCGCGGCCAGCAGCATCGGATCGTTGTGCACCTTGCGCAACCCCGAGCGTGCTTCGTTCCATCGCAGCGATAGCATCTTGAGTATCCCCTTGAATGGTCATGATTAATTCGCTAATTTGTTTGCTGGCTTCGGTAGAGCGCTCGGCTAGGCGTTGTACTTCCTGCGCAATGACGCTAAAACCACGACCAGCTTCTCCCGCAGCGCTTGCTTGTAAAGCGGCGTTCAGTGCAAGCACGTTGGTTTGATCGGTAATATCGCTGATCAACGCAATAATCTCGCCAATCTCCTGCGAACTTTCCCCCAGGCGTTTAATCCGTTTGGAAGTGTCTTGGATATACAGACGAATTTCATTCATGCCGGCAATCGAATCACGCACTGCGATTCCGCCTCGTTCCGCAGTCGTCAATGATTGTTCGGCTACTTTAGCGGATTCCGTTGCTAGATTAGAAACTTCACTGATTGATTCGGCCATACCTAGAACCGCTAAGGTGGTTTCCTCAATCTTTGTCGATTGGTGTTGCGCAGCCGACAACAGTTCGGTTGAAACATATTGTGCTTGATTCGACGCTTTAACAACCAGCGCGCCTGCTTGATTGACTTGCTCTACCAGCGTATGCAGTTCTTCGATCGTGCAATTGATTGCATCTGCGATGGCGCCAGTGGTTTCATTCGTGATATCGGTGCGAACTGTCAAATCACCTTCGGCAATTCTTTTCATGTCGATTAATAAGTTACGAATCGATTTTTGTGTATTCTCAACCTCATCGTCGTTTTGGAAGAGGGTATTTCGTGAGTTTTGACGCATCCGATAAGCAAAAACAATCGTGCTAACGATCAAACCGGCAACTGATGCGTAAAATAATGTCGTTAACAGAGAAAACAATGCTGAATGATGTTCTTGGATTTTATTTTTTAATTCATCGATCGAGATCAGTGCTGTTTCACTTTTATTGCTGATTTGTTGTGCTGTTACTTGCGCTGTTGTTGCAACGGTGATTTCTTTCTGAATCAAGCCGATATGCTGATCGAATTTTCTTAACAGCGAATAGATATGGGACAATAAGTCCTGAATAGTTTCGTCCTTATCTGAAATAGCGCCTAGGCCTTGCGACCCTTGGCTTACCATTTGGGTAACGGCTGCAATCTGTGCCTGATCTTGATTGAGTTGCGCAGTAATTTCAGCAGGTAATAAATCGTTCATAAAAACGACCTGTAGATTTCGTGTGGTATTGCGTGCATGCGTACGGATGGTTTCCATGATGCGTATTTCTTGGGATAGATTACCTATTTCATGCATGCGTTGAACAGTTTCGTCAATCCGGCGCGTTAACTGGCTATAAATGGTTTCGATCACTTTAGCGCTATTACCCAGCTTCAGCAATGTGTCCTGATGGACAAGTAGCCAATTGATTTTTTCCTCAATTTGTCGCCAATCGCGTTGATACGTTTCCAATGTTGCCATAGCACTCTGATCGGTCACGCCAGAAACAGTTTTGCCCTGATATAAGCCACCTTCGCCCAGAGCGTTCAGTATCTCATTAATTTCAGATCGAAAACCTTGTAACTCAGAAAAGGTTGCTGTTGACGCGTATGCTTGCGTGATTCTTTGCGCATTCTTCGCTAATTGTAATTGCTGAGAAGGGAGCTCGGAAACTATCATTGCTTGCAGCGAAATGCGTTGATTATGGTATGAACTGATGATTGAAATGAGCACAATCGCCAACATGAATAAAGCAACCGCACTTCCCATGATCCATTGATTATGGAGCCATGATACGTGTTTTTTGTCATTCACCTTGTTTGATAACACGATGGCGGGCAAATCTTTTTTTAGTGCAGAAATACCTGAAGCCAGTTTGATTTTTGGAAAGTGAGCTTGCATCTGATTCTCCCTAATCATGATGATCACAATGCAATCTAATGAATGATAAGCATCATTAGTGCGTTAGTGAGTCATAGCATAGTCACTTATAGGGTGTTCAAAAACGCAATTAGACCCGGGAAAAGGCATCTTTTTTAGGGATTACTTTTTGCTGCTATTTCAACTGGTAAGGTATTAATTTAGGCGAGGAATAATTGATAAGCAGGATTTTTTGTTTCATCCCAATACTGATAACCCAATTCATTCAGAAAAGCTTTGAAATGTGATTTTTCTTCCGGGGGTACCTGAATCCCAACCAACACTCGTCCGTAATCGGCGCCATGATTGCGATAATGAAATAGACTGATATTCCAGTTGTGGCTCATGTTATTGAGAAAATTCATCAAAGCACCAGGACGGTCTGGAAATTCAAAACGATAAATGATTTCGTTTTTGACCGCATGAGCATGACCTCCCACTAAATGACGGATATGCAATTTGGCCATTTCGTTGTCGCTCATGTCTTCAGTCGCTAGACCGCTACGTCTTAATTTCTCCACCAAAGCCTGTTTTTCTTCTTGATTGCGAATCGACACACCAACGAATACATGCGCCAATTTTGGATCGGAATAACGATAGTTGAATTCGGTAATGCTTTTTGCCCCTAACAAATTACAAAATTTCTTAAAGCTGCCAGGTTTCTCGGGAATCGTTACGGACATCACCGCTTCACGTTGCTCTCCGATTTCGGCACGTTCAGAAATGTGGCGTAATCGATCGAAATTCATATTGGCGCCGGATGCAATCGCAACCAACGTTTGATGCTGAATTTTTTCACGCGTTACATACCATTTGGCACCAGCAACCGAGAGTGCCCCTGAAGGCTCAAGAATGGTACGCGTATCTTCGAACACATCTTTGATGGCCGCACAAATTGCATCGGTATCAACCAAAATAATTTCATCGACGAATTCTCGGCATAAACGAAAAGTTTCCTTACCCACATAACGAACCGCAACACCATCGGCAAATAGACCGACCTGTGCTAATTTGATCCTACGGCCGCTTTGCAAGGAGCGATACATGGCGTTTGCATCGACAGGCTCCACCCCGATGATTTTGATTTTGGGATACAAGCGTTTTACATAGGCAGCAATTCCTGCAATTAAGCCACCACCGCCAATCGGTACGAAAATAGCGTGAATAGGGCCGGTATGCTGCCGCAAAATCTCCATGCCAATGGTCCCTTGTCCCGCAATCACGTCTGGGTCATCATACGGATGCACAAACGTAGCATGCTGCTCTTGGGCAAGCGTTATTGCGTAATCATAGGCATCGTTATAAGAATCTCCATGCAAGGTCACTGTTGCACCCAGCGCCATTACGGCTTGTACTTTGATTTGCGGGGTTGTGACAGGCATCACAATGGTAGCTGAGCAATTCAATTTTTTGGCCGCTAACGCAACGCCTTGCGCATGATTACCCGCTGAAGCAGCAATCACGCCGTGATTACGTGCGTCGGCGGATAATTTAATCATTTTGTTATAAGCGCCGCGCAATTTAAAGGAAAAAACCTGTTGCAGATCTTCACGTTTCAACAACACTTGATTATGAATTCGTTCCGATAAATTGATGATGGGTTCCAACGGGCTTTCAATCGCTACGTCATAAACCTGGGCGGTCAGAATTCTTTCAAGGTAATTGTTTTTCATGGAAAATTAAAAGATTTAAATAATACGTATAAATTTATTGAAAAATTCTAGCATGAGATTGTAGTGTGCAAATTTTCTGTTTCTTTTAAAACAAAATTCTTACTCTGTAAGCTGTAGATTATTCATCCAGGCTTTCAGTTGATCCAGGATATGTTTATGATTTTTATTGATGTTATCCATATCATGTAATGATTTAATTTGTTTAGAGAGCTCGCTTACTGTCAAGCTACTATTTTCATTACCTTGCATTAATCGCGTTAATCGTTGTTGTTCCCACTGATTTTTTTCTGATTCCCTTAAGGTTTCTGGCCAATTGCGAGCACGATAGCGAAAAAGTAATTCCGGCAGTCGTGCGTCTTGAAAATCAAATTTAGCTTTCGCCAACTCTTTAGGGCTAGCGTTTCGTATTTGTGCCATCAGAGTCATATCCGTAGCATTGAAGAAACCATCATATAAAGCGGCATCGACATCATTCGACGGCTCAAACGATAGACTAGTGTAAGCTGCAGCAACACGTTTATAAAAATCAGGATTTTCACAGAGTATCTGCCAATGTTTCTGGCAGGCCTCCAAATCGAGAGCAATGCGTTCGGCAATCTCGGCATTCAACGTATTTCTTGGCGCAAGCGCTGGACATTTGTTTATTTTGATTGACTTAACAGGTAACCGCTGCATTTGATCGGGCAATTCTTCGGTGCGCGTAAACAACAATCGACTGAGTTCATCGCTATCTAAAGATAAAAAAATCTCAGGATCGTGACGCAAATCATAAACCAATACGCTATTGTTATTGCCAGGTTCGATGATTAACGGCATCACCAATGAAGTGCAACCAGTGACAGCAGGGTACATGCGTGTGCTATGTACAACCGGGTGGTGTGTAACGAGGTCGAGTTGTGCTGCTGCTTTGCGTTTATCACGTAATTCAAACAACCAATGGTATAGACGCGGTTGCTGCGCACACACTAGTCTCGCGAGTGCAATGGTAGCGCGCACATCCGATAATGCATCGTGCGCGGATTCATGTTGAATGCCGTTTGCGGCGACTAAATCTTCCAAACGAAAACTCGGTTGCCCTGCTTCATGCTGCGGCCAGTTGATTCCATCAGGGCGAAGCGCATAAGCCATACGGACTAGATCGATAATATCCCAACGAGAATTGCCTTGTTGCCATTCACGCGCATAAGGCTCATAAAAATTTCGATACAAAGTAAATCGCGTGACTTCATCATCAAAACGAATTGAGTTATAACCCACACCACAGGTATTCGGTTTTGCCAGTTCGTTATGAATACGCGCAATAAATTCTGGTTCCAATATGCCATTTTCATCGGCTAATTGTGGAGTAATGCCCGTAAGTAAGCAGGCTTCGGGGTGGGGCAAGTAATCACGTGATGGTTTACAATAGATCGTCAATGGCTCGCTGATCTCATTGAGCGCTTCATCAGTACGCACTCCTGCAAACTGTGCGGGCCGATCACGGCGTGGATCGGAGCCAAAAGTCTCATAATCGTGCCAATATAAAGTTGTCGCCATGATGAAATGGAATCGGTGATTGAATAAAACTGTTTGGGTTTCAGCTAGCTAATAGTGAAGCCATTATAAAGCGATATTTTTTAAAAATTTTGAAAAGGATATAACAGTATGACACGCAAGCTGATTAGTTCAGGTTCTACATTTGAAAAAGAAATTGGTTATTCTCGAGCTGTTGTTCAAGATAACTGGATTTTGGTTTCGGGTACGACGGGTTTTGATTACAGTAAAATGACTATTTCGGAAGATTTGTTGGAACAAGCAGAACAATGTTTCAAAAATATTGAAATGGCTTTAAAAGAAGCGGGATCGAGTATGAAAGATGTTGTGCGCGTTACCTACGTGTTTCCCAAAGCTGAAGATTTCGAAAAATGCTGGCCCGTCATGCGTAAATACTTAGGCGATGTAAGGCCATCAGCGATGATGTTGGCAGCTGGTCTGTCTGACCCACGCATGAAAATTGAAATTCAAGTAACAGCTTATCGAAATATGGATTAATCGTTAGCAGTGAATTCAGAAAGATAAATTCCACAAATGCACAGATATTTTATTAGGATGCATTAGCGATAAATTTTTTGTTTTATCTCCTCCAATTCCACATTCTTAGAATCTTCCTTTTAAGAATGTAGCGAACTGTGCCGTTAAGTTCCTCATGTTATTCAAATCAACTTAAAGCTTCATTTGCACGAAGTTTTAAGTTGTTACATATTGAATTGATTCATTCTTTGATTGATCTGGAGCTTATTGAAATGGCAACAACAACGGTATCCTCTCGTGCGACTAAAGCTAAAAAAGAAAAGGAAGTAAAGCAATATAATTATTTATGGGAGGGTAAAGATAGGTTCGGGAAAGATGTAAAGGGCGAGATGCGTGCGGCGGGAACAGTTATTATTACGGCTGCGTTGCGACGTCAAGGGATCAAAGTCAACAAAATCAAGAAAGCTCCTTCCAGTGGCAAAATAACGGATAAAGATATCACTTTATTTACGCGTCAATTAGCAACCATGATGAAATCAGGAGTGCCATTGCTGCAGGCTTTTGATATCGTAGGCAAAGGACACAGCAATCGCGCCGTGGCAAAACTACTTTTGGATATAAAATCGGATGTGGAAACTGGAAGTAACTTAGCCAATGCTTTCCGTAAATACCCGCTTTATTTCGATTCATTATTTTGTAATTTAGTAGAAGCTGGAGAAGCTGCGGGTATCTTGGACGGTTTACTAGACCGTTTAGCGACGTACAAAGAAAAAATTCAAGCAATTAAAGGAAAAATTAAGTCAGCACTTTTCTACCCCATTTCGATTATCGTAGTTGCCTTTATTATTACTGCTGTCATTATGATTTTTGTCATTCCTGCGTTTAAAGACTTGTTCCAGGGATTCGGTGCCGATTTGCCTGCACCGACATTAATGGTGATGGCTGTGTCAGATTTTTTTGTCGCTTATTGGTGGGCTATCATCGGAATATTAGGCGGTGGCGTGTATGCATTTCTTTATACGTGGAAGCGGTCAGTTCCGATGCAACGTGTGATGGATCGCTTATTATTAAAAGTACCGGTATTTGGTGATGTAATTCGCAAAGCAACCATCGCTCGTTGGTCACGTACACTTTCAACTATGTTTGCCGCTGGTGTGCCGTTAGTCGAATCGTTGGATTCCGTAGCCGGAGCTGCGGGCAATTATGTCTATTACGAAGCAACCAAGCAAATTCAACTGGAAGTGAGTACAGGAAATAGCTTGATGTCTTCCATGACCAACAGTGAAGTATTTTCCAGTATGGTGGTACAAATGGTTGCCATTGGTGAGGAATCGGGTTCGCTGGATTCAATGCTCGGTAAAGTTGCTGATTTTTATGAAGCTGAAGTCGATGATGCTGTTGCGGCACTATCCAGCTTGATGGAACCGGTTATTATGGTAGTACTGGGAACACTGATAGGTGGAATGGTCGTTGCCATGTATCTGCCGATATTTAAAATGGGTATGGTTGTTAGTTAAATCGCAGCAAATGCTTTTCAATTTTTATTCTATTTTAAGTCGACTATGACATTCATTACTCAACTGCAAGATACGCCCGTTTTGTTTATGTCCATGATCACTATCATCGGATTGATGGTAGGAAGTTTTCTCAATGTTGTCATCTACCGATTACCGGAAATGATAAAAAGAGATTGGCTGCAACAATGCGCGGAATTGCGAGGAGAAACGCTTAGCTCCTCAGAAAAATTTAATCTGATGGTACCACGTTCTGCTTGTACTCATTGTGGACATAAAATTACTGCTTTAGAGAATATTCCCATCATTAGTTATGTTGCATTACGTGGACGTTGCGCGCAATGTAAAAAGCCTATTTCATTACGTTATCCTTTGATTGAAGTTTTGACAGCCTTGATGAGTGGCCTAGTAGCCTGGCATTTCGGTTTTAGTTTATTGACGTTAGCTGCATTGATTTTTGTTTGGGCATTAATTGCACTCGCTGTGATAGATTTGAATACCCAATTATTGCCTGACGATATCACGTTGCCACTGTTATGGTTAGGGATTCTTGTCAACTTAAACAACGGATTTACTGACATCAACAGTTCAGTTATGGGGGCGGTAGTAGGCTATTTATCTTTATGGTCAATTTATTGGTGTTTTAAGTTGCTAACCGGCAAAGAAGGTATGGGATATGGAGATTTTAAGCTATTAGCCGCCATCGGAGCATGGTTGGGGTGGACTATACTACCATTGGTAATTGTTTTTTCCTCGTTGATAGGTGCAGTTGTTGGCATCAGTTTGATATTGAAATCTAAACATGATAAGAATAGCACGATTCCATTTGGTCCTTATTTAGCGGGCGGAGCTTTGGTTGCTCTACTCGCAGGTGAAAAAATTAATCAAATGTATTTAGGATTGTTTTAGTCAATGAGTTTTGTTGTCGGATTAACTGGTGGAATTGGATCTGGCAAATCTACCGTTAGCAAACTCTTTGAAGATTTAGGAATAACAGTAATTGATACCGATGTAATTTCGAGAAAACTTACTGAAGTAAATGGAATAGCTATTAACAGAATCCGAGAAAACTTCGGGGAAGCCTACACTAATTCTATCGAGGGGATCGATAGAGCTAAAATGCGAGAATTAATTTTTTCAGATAAAGAAGCACGAAACAAGCTTGAAAAAATTCTTCATCCGTTGATTCTCAACGAAGTCAAAACTCAGATCGAACAAGTGTCAGATAACTACATTATAGTAGTGGTGCCGCTATTATTTGAAATTGATGACTATCAAAATATTGTTGATCGTACATTAGTCGTTGATTGCGATGAGCATCAACAATTAATCCGGACGATGGCAAGAAGTCAATTGTCAGAAGAAAAAGTAAAGGCGATTATGGCAACACAAATGACAAGACAACAGCGCTTGCAACAAGCAGATGACGTTATTAACAATAATGACGACATTGATTCTCTTAAGAAACAAACGCTTTCTTTACATCAGCAGTATTTGAGTTTGTACAAAGATAAGTTGTAATATTCAGAGCGTTTACACAAAATTCCCGATACGCCCTTCGTTTCCTCTTTTATCACCACCCAAAGCTTCGATAAGATCAGAAATGAGCTGACTGACTTCGCCAGTCATGATTATGAAATCACTGGCGAACAATTCTTGATCACTTTCAACACCTTCTTTTAAGATATCGTGCGGTGCTATCCGACGAATTTGTAGAGTGTCATACAGTACAAACGATATTTTTCTTTGCCAAGTCAAAGCCAGTTTAATGACTTTTTTACCGACACGAATGTGTCGTGAAGTCTCTTCTGTATCCAAATCGTGATGAGTGTAGCGTACCGTGGCTTTTTCATCGCTACTGCTTTGTAGTTCGCAATCCCGATCAATGGTAAAAACAGAAGATAAATCATCGCCTGAGAGCCACTGCGTCATTGCTGTAGCAGGAGAAACTTTGGTTTCCAACGGTGCTAACGCAATGTTGTGCATTACTTTAAGGAAAGCCTCGATAAACTCATCGGCTTTACTTGTACTGGTTGTGTCGATGATAAGGCGATTGTTGACGCCGTCAATCCAAGCGTATGTTTTATGTCTTTGTGCGAATGCACGTGGCAGTAATTCGATCAGAGTAGCCTCTTTGATATCGCGCACCTGTTTCTTGCCAGGCTTATAACCTTGCATTTGTTGGATATTTGCAATTCGCTCTTGTGCGTGTTGATTGACGATGGAAACCGGCAGTAATTTTTTTTCTGTTCCAAAAGCAATCAGATATTGCTGACCCAACGCATATACAAAACTTGGATGTTCTTCATGAGGCATCATCCAGCCACGGCTTTGCATTTCTGTTTGCATGCAAGGTTGTAGCGGAGACTGAGAAATCGCTTCTTCCAGTTCGTTTAGCGTAATATTTCCACTGGTAATACGATAGACTTGCAGGTTACGAAACCACATAGCATTCTTCTTTGGTTAATTATTTGGTTAAATTTGGTATGAAAAAAATTTACTCAGCCAATGATCTAATGGAAGCACATATCGTTTTGAATTTGCTCGAGCATGCATTCATTCCGGCAAAGTTATTCAATCAATACGCACAAGGTGCTGCCGGGGATATTCCTTTTGTGCATGCTTATCCCGAGGTATGGATTATCAGGGATGAAGATTATGAACGTAGTAAACGCATAGTGCAATCGTATGAACAAGCAACTCCTAAAACGGGTAACATCTATTGTCCGCAGTGTGGCGAGGAGAATCCAGCAAACTTTCAATTGTGTTGGAAATGCGAGGCAGGGTTAGAATAGTGCTAACATTGATTGAGTTTTGTTGAGTGCAACACTCTTTTTAACAAATTCAACACGTTTTATCGCAAGAATAATTAAAAAAGCAAATTTTATTAAGCTCAACCCAATTCTATGTCTAACCATTATTTCGAAACATTGATCATTGGCAGTGGTTTGGCCGGCTTAACGCTTGCTTTGCATTTGGCTGATCGCCAAAAAATCGGCATTGTCACCAAGCAGACAATTGACGCAGGCGCCAGCGCCTGGGCGCAGGGTGGCATTGCTGCTGCTTTATCTGATCAGGATTCGCCCGAAAAACACGTGCAGGATACCTTAATCGCCGGTGCTGGATTATGCGATGAAAGTGTTACGCGCTTTGTTGCAGAAAATGCACCCGAAGCAATTCAGTGGTTGATCAAACAAGGCGTTGATTTTACTGGCGATGCAACGCATGAAACAGGCTATCACCTAACACAGGAAGGCGGTCATAGCATGCGTCGCATCATTCATAGTGGCGATGCAACGGGAAATGCCGTGCAGAAAGTGTTAATAAAGAAAATATTATCGAATCCCAACATCACGTTATTCGAGCATCATATCGCGGTAGATTTGATTACCAGCGATCGATTGAGTGTCGCTGCGACTAATCAGCCTCGGCGTTGTCTGGGAGCCTATATTCTGGATAAGCAAAAAGACCATGTCGTAACCTTTACCGCGCAAAATACTGTGCTGGCTACCGGGGGTGCGAATAAAGTTTATCTCTATACCACTAATCCGGATACCGCCACCGGAGATGGCATTGCAATGGGTTGGCGAGCAGGTTGCACTATAGCCAATATGGAATTTGTGCAATTCCATCCTACTTGCCTTTATCACCCGCATGCCAAATCCTTTTTGATCAGTGAAGCCGTGCGAGGCGAAGGTGGGCTTTTGAAATTGCCAAACGGTGAACGTTTCATGCCTTGGCATGATGCGCGCGCTGAACTGGCACCACGCGATATCGTAGCTCGCGCCATTGACTTTGAAATGAAAAAACGCGGACTGGATTGCGTATACTTAGACATTTCGCATAAACCTGCAGATTTCTTAAAAGCACACTTCCCTACGATCTATGCGCGGTGTCTAGAACTGGGTATCGACATCACCAAACAATCCATTCCTGTCGTTCCGGCCGCGCATTATACCTGCGGCGGCATTGATACCGACACAAACAGCCAAACGGACTTAATTAATCTCTACGCAATCGGTGAAACAGCCCACACAGGATTACACGGCGCAAATCGTTTAGCCAGTAATTCTCTACTGGAGTGCGTAGTATTTGGTCGCTCAGCTGCACAAAACATACTTCAGCAACCTGCTACTGTACTCCCCGAATTACCAGAATGGGATGAAAGCCGCGTCACCGACGCCGATGAAGAAATCGTAATCGCACACAACTGGGACGAATTACGGCGTTTTATGTGGAATTACGTGGGCATCGTTCGCACCACAAAGCGTTTAAAGCGTGCGCAACGCCGGATCGAGTTACTACGCGAAGAAATTAATGAATACTATGCCAACTTCCGGGTGACCAGCGACCTGCTGGAGCTGAGAAATCTAGTCGATGCGGCCGACCTCATCGTACGTAGCGCGATTTCGCGCCAGGAAAGTCGTGGATTGCATTTTAGTAAGGATTTTCCAAAAACTTTACCGGTCGCTACAAATACCAAGTTCACAAAAAAAGACATCGGTAAAATTTGATAATTTTTTTCCCAATACTGTCTGAATTATTTGTAAACGATCCGATATTGTTAATTCTTACGCAAATGCCCCCAACAAAATTAGCTCGCTCCGAATAATTTTATTCTCATGAATAAGTCAAGCCTTGGCTGATCTTGGCTATCTTGATTAAAGAAATTATTCCTTGATTTCCTGTTCAATTTGATCGGCGGTTACGTGACGCACGTCTTTACCTTTTACCATGTACACCACATATTCCGACATGTTTTTCGCGTGATCGCCAATACGCTCTATCGCTTTAGCGACAAATAGTATTTCCAAACAGATCGATATTTTTCTCGGATCTTCCATCATAAAAGTAATCAATTGACGAAGAATGGCGCGAAATTCTTCGTCAACAAGTTCATCTTGCCGTACGATATGTGCGGCAGCATTCAAATCCAAGCGCGCAAAAGAATCCAGCGCTTTATGGAGCATTTCCATCGCGATACTAGCTACATGCTTGATTTCATTAAAACGAGGAATATGCATACGATCCGACGCATAGATGAGTTTTGCCATGCGGGCTATTTTTGCAGCTTCATCACCAATACGCTCTAAATCTGTAATGGTTTTAATAACCATCATAATGAGTCGTAAATCGCTCGCCGTAGGCTGCCTGCGCGCAATGATTTGGTTACATATTTCATCGATAGAAACTTCCATCGCATTGACTCGATGATCCCGAGTAATCACTTGGTTAATCAAGTCTTCATTACCCGTAATTAATGCATCAATAGCACACTCGATTTGTTCCTCAACAAAACCACCCATTTGCAATACGCGTGTACGTACTTCTTCTAAGTCTGCATCAAATTGTTTGGAAATATGTTCTTTGGTAGGAGACATCATGGTAGTTCACTCTATAAAAGAATCTTATTCTGTAAAAATCTCGTTATTCATCGACTCGCCACTCGAATACATCATTAAACCGTGATCGTTTTTACACCACTATCGGTTCCCAGTAACAATACATTCGCAGGTCGTAGCGCAAAAAGACCATTGGTTACCACACCAGTAATTTGATTCAACTGTCTTTCTAACTCGACAGGATTCATCATTTGCATCCCATGAATATCTAAAATGACATTACCATTATCCGTGGTAAAACCTTGCCTTAACGCCGGCTGCCCCCCCAGCAAAACAATTTCACGCGCGACATAACTGCGCGCCATTGGTATCACTTCGATAGGAAGTGGAAACTTACCTAACACATTGACCAATTTACTTTGATCAGCAACGCAAATAAACTTTTGTGCAACGGCGGCAACAATTTTTTCACGCGTCAATGCGCCCCCGCCACCCTTAATCATATGCAAATGTTCAGTAATTTCATCCGCACCATCGACGTATACGGGAATGTCCGTGACGTTATTCAAATCCAATACTTCAATTCCATGACCTTTAAGTCGCTGCGCAGTCGCATCTGAACTGGCCACAGCACCTTCAATTTTATGTTTGATTTTTGCCAATTCATCAATAAAGAAATTAGCAGTAGAGCCAGTTCCTACTCCTACGATAGATCCTACTGGAACATATTGTATAGCAGCGGCAGCAACCGCGCGTTTTAGTTCATCCTGAGTCATGATGCTCCTATTCTCGACAATAAGTTTTACGATCCATGAGGATAGCGTTATCTGCGCATTAAAACAATGCTTGTCTATAACCAAGGCTTAATTGCAAAACATTTTGAAACCTTATCACATCAAGTTTATTCATTTTGCTACTCAACTAACCGGGTTTACCGTCTACTCGCTGCCGCCAATAAATCGGTACATATTTAATCGACCATAAAATAAAGCATACCAACCACACAAGTCCTGCAGCTACGTATAGCACAGGCAAAATTACTGCGGCTGAAGGCAAAATATCAGCAATAACCCGAATTATCGCCGTTGCTTGGAATCCCAAAAACAATAACCAAGTCGGTCGATCCAATTCCAAAGGGCGCCCCGAGTGACCCAGTGTAACGCGTGAAGCCATCGCCAAAATCATACTGGCAAAAAAACCAATCGCTAGTGCATGTAAAGGCGCTAGTCCAAACACCATTTTATCGCTCACCATATAAATCGCGCTCTGCAACCCATACAGCGTCATCGAAATCGCAAACCAAGCAAATGCAATGTGTAAAACCGCCAATAAGCTAACGCGAAAACTCCGTAAGAATCCCCAGCGATAGGAAAGATAAAAAGCACATCCCGCCAAAGGAAAATCTGCGACCCACAGATAAGTCGTCATATTGATCAACTGTAAATACCCTTGAACAACACAGCACGCAAGCATGAGCCACAACATCCAAAATGGCCTGACCATGACGTAATTTTCTAACACCCGACTGGAAAAGAAGGGAATCATACGATGCGATACCGTGAGTACGATAGGTACTAAAAATAGCCAGATGCCGATATGACGAGAAAAATCGATCATGACCGCTGTTTCCGTTATTAGCCATAAAAGATACGCCGCAACGCCAAGCCAACCCATCACCAATGCAATACTGGTAACTTTGGCATGACGTTTATCTTGAGGCGCTGTCGTCACTAATACTTTTAATAACACATAGATTGCAATACTCCATCCCGCAAGCATCAAACCTACTCCCGCCACACTTACAATCTTGCCAGCTATCAAACCAGCATAAAAAAGTAATACGCCGCAAAACATTAACAAACAAGTCGATAGATACGCACGAGGTTTTATCTTCGGACCATTCATCCAATTCGGGTATGTGGTAAACAAAAAACCGAAAATAAAAAATGGAAAGAAGCCGTAAATCATCAGAAAAGCATGTGCCCACGTTGGTGCAACATTCCAATTGACAGCTTGTCCACCAACCGCATAACGTCCGCTCAGATCAAAAACCCACCAAAGTAATGTAAAAATACCTTGCAAAGCACCCACCAAAAATAGGCTTCGATGCGGCGCAGCAGTGATATGATCCCAGATTGTCGTTTGCTGATTCATTTACATTCCTCATCATTTTTCGGTTGTACCAATACTATCTCTTTCATTATTCGAATCATTATTTTTCCTAGACACCGTTATTTGTTATCATGCACTTCCTCATTATGTAATTTCCCGATTGATGCTCAATATTGATTTACATTGCCACTCCAGCATTTCAGATGGCGTATTAACACCCACTCAACTGGTAGAACGCGCAAAGTTTCGTGGCGTAGAAACATTGGCTCTAACAGATCATGACGATATTGCAGGATTAGCCGAAGCGCAAAAAGCCGCCAAAGATAATCACATTGAATTGATCAACGGCGTAGAAATATCGGTGAGCTGGCGTGGCCGCACACTGCACATTCTCGGTCTCGCGATAGATCCAAAGTATACCCCACTGGTTGAAGGCTTGGCGACCCTGCGAGCAGGACGGTTATCGAGAGCAGAAAGGATCGCAGCCGAGCTAAAAAAAATCGGCATCCATGACAGTCTTGAAGGCGCCTATGCTTATGTAGGAAACCAAGGTATCATTGGACGCACGCATTTTGCGCGCTTTCTCTCTGAGCAAGGTCATGCTAAAGATGTTAAATCCGTATTTAAAAAATATCTTGTCAAAGGAAAACCGGGATACACACCGCACCAATGGGCCGAACTCAGTGACGCAATCGACTGGATCCGTGGCAGTGGTGGTCAAGCCGTCATTGCGCATCCTGGGCGATATGATTTAGGCAAGAATGTCATGCAAGATTTGTTGAACGAATTCCGCGCATTGGGTGGTCATGGACTTGAAGTGATTTCTCCAAGTCATACACTGGAACAAGTTAATTTTTATGCGCAACATGCGCGAGCAATGCAATTAGCCGTTTCTTGCGGATCTGATTTTCATGGACCGAACGAAAGTTATTATGATTTGGGGCAGCTTCCGAATATTCCTGCGGAATGCACACCTATTTGGTATAACTGGGAAAACAATTCATAATTCTCGTTTATTCATTCTTTATTAGCAATCAACTATACTGTCACTGTGGCGCAATTTTTCTCGATTCATTCCACTACGCCTCATCAACGATTAATTAAACAAGCTGTTTCAATCGTGCATGATGGCGGCGTGATCGTCTATCCGACCGATTCATGCTATGCATTAGGCTGTCATTTGGGTGATAAAGATGCGATGTCACGTATTCGCACCATCCGGCAAGTGGATGACCGCCATCACTTCACATTAATTTGCCGTAATTTAGCGGAAATCGCCACGTATGCCAAAGTCGACAACAGTCAATACCGATTGCTGAAAGCAACTACGCCAGGAAGTTATACGTTCATTCTGCAGGCAACGCGTGAAGTTCCTCGACGAATGCAGCACCCAAAACGTAATACCATTGGACTGCGCATTCCCGATCATCCAGTTGTTTTTGCATTACTCGAAGAACTGGGAGAGCCTTTGCTCAGTTCAACATTAATATTACCCGGAGATGAATGGCCTTTGAATGACGCAGAAGAAATTCGAGAACGACTCGAACAACAGGTTGAATTAGTTATGGATGCTGGATCGTGTGGTATTGAAATGACCACCGTCATTGATTTAACCACCGACGTACCGCAATTGATCAGACAAGGGAAAGGATCAATCGAACCTTTTGGTATTCACCATGAATGATATTATTCAAGGTATCGCCATTTATGCTTTACCAGTCATTTTTGCCATCACTTTACATGAAGCGGCGCATGGATACGCAGCCAAGCATTTCGGTGATTTTACCGCGCACAATGAAGGCCGGATCAGTTTGAATCCGATTCGGCATATCGATCCGGTTGGCACCATTTTGGTACCGCTTTCCTTGTTCATCATTAGCAAAATCACCATGGGGTCTGGATTTTTATTTGGCTGGGCAAAACCCGTACCGGTTATCTTTTCAAATTTACGGCAACCCAAACGGGATATGTTATGGGTAGCGGCCGCAGGCCCCAGCGCTAATTTACTCATGGCGATCTTCTGGGCTCTCATCATCAAATTGGCCATCGCGGTTCCTGACAGTAGTTTTGCTAAACCAGCCGTTCTGATGGGCATTGCGGGTATCGAAATCAACATCGTGTTGATGGTATTGAACTTATTACCACTACCCCCTTTAGATGGGGGCAGGATGGCAGTTAGTTTGCTGCCACACAATTTAGCCTATCAATTTTCGCGCTTGGAACCTTATGGGTTTATGATATTGCTAGTCTTGATGTTCAGTGGATTACTAGGCGCAGTCATAGGTCCTATTATTATTTGGCTTAAAATAATGATCGTATCAATTTTTGGATTATATATTTAACAATGGAGAATTCAGGGAATCATCATGTTTGCTGACCGCGTTTTATCAGGAATGCGCCCTACGGGTAGTTTACATCTTGGGCATTATCACGGTGTTTTGAAAAACTGGATCAATCTGCAGCAACAATATGAATGTCTATTTTTTGTAGCGGATTGGCATGCTTTAACGACTCACTACGATACTCCTGAAATTATTGAACAAAATGTCTGGGACATGGTGATCGATTGGTTGGCCGCAGGTGTCGATCCATCGCAAGCCACGCTGTTTATTCAATCGAAAGTACCGGCGCACGCGGAATTATATTTGTTACTGTCGATGATGACGCCGCTGGGCTGGTTGGAACGAGTTCCGACATACAAAGATCAACAAGAAAAATTGACCGACAAAGATTTAAGCACTTATGGTTTCCTAGGCTATCCCCTGTTACAAAGTGCTGACATCCTGATTTATCGCGCCAATCTCGTTCCCGTCGGTGAAGATCAAGTACCGCATTTGGAATTTACGCGAGAAATTTCACGGCGCTTTAATCACATTTACGGTAAGGAAGTCGGTTTTGAAGAAAAAGCAGAACAAGCCATTAAAAAACTGGGTTCAAAAAAATCAAAGCTTTACTCGGAATTACGAACGCTCTATCAAGAACAAGGTAACGAAGACGCATTAGAAGAAGCCCGATTCCTGCTAAATGAACAACAAAGCCTTAGCTTGAGTGACCGGGAAAGATTATTCGGTTATTTAGAAGGCGGTGGCAAAATGATTCTGTCGGAACCCGAAGCATTATTGACAGAAGCCTCTAAAATGCCGGGTTTAGATGGACAAAAAATGTCCAAGTCGTACGACAACACGATCAGTTTACGAGAAGACCCCGCCAGCATCGAAAAAAAGATTCGCACCATGCCAACCGACCCCGCGAGAGTTCGGCGTAGCGACCCTGGCAATCCCGACAAATGCCCGGTCTGGCAATTCCATCTGATTTACTCCAATCATGAAACGCAAGAATGGGTACAGCACGGATGCCGAAATGCCGAAATTGGCTGCTTAGATTGTAAGTCGCCTATTATTTCCGCTATTTTGGCTGAACAAGGACCGATGTATGAACGTATCCAAAAATTCGAGGAAGATCCCACCTTGGTGCGTAACATTATCGCGGATGGTTGTGAAAAAGCGAATAAATTAGCGGAAGAAACTATGCGAGACATTCGCGAAGCCATGGGACTGAACTATAATACCTAAGTACCATGAGCCACATTGCACATTAGCTTCAATCAGCCCTCATGCATTCTGCCTCGGTTTCTACTTTATCTGAATATCCGCATGATTCTGAGCCAATCGCTAAAATCTGCGGTGAACCTTTACTGGAAATTCCAAAAGATCTTTATATACCGCCGCACGCGCTAGAAGTTTTTTTGGAGACCTTTCAAGGGCCGCTGGATTTATTGCTGTATTTGATCCGCAAGCACAATCTCAATATTCTCGATATTCCTATGGCTGAGCTGACGCAGCAATACATGCTCTATGTAGAAAAGATGTCCGTTGATCAATTAGAACTGGCCGCTGAATATTTACTGATGAGTGCGCTACTCATAGAAATCAAATCGCGCATGTTGCTACCCGCCACGCCAAAAACCGACATCGAAGAAGAACATGATCCACGCGCGGAATTGGTCAAGCGATTATTAGAATACGAGCAAATCAAAAAAGCCGCGCAGCAACTGAATGAATTACCGCAGGTTGATCGCGATATCACCGTGGTGCAAATATGGATTGCACATGAGCGAATGGAACAACTGCCCAATATTCACCTGGATGACCTGCGGCAGGCATGGGAAGCAATCCTATCCCGATCACGCATTCATCAACATCATCAGATCAAACGCGAAAATCTATCAGTGCGAGCCTATATGAGTCAAATCATGCGACATTTGCAGCAACACCAGCAATTGGAATTTCAAGAATTATTCACTCCGTCTGCAACGGTGGCTGAAGTTGTGGTAACTTTCTTGGCGATTCTAGAACTTGCCAAAGCTTTAGTCATAGAAATTACACAATCTCAACCCTTCGATTTGATTTATGTCCGATCCATTGCCGATTGAAAACACCACTGATGGTGGTGAAAATCTCGATCTCCATAAAGCAATGCTCATCCTTGAAGCAGCCCTGCTATCGACTCAAGAACCGCTATCCGCACAAGAATTGCGAAAATTATTCCATCAAGAATTAAATACTGCTTTGATCACCAACCTGCTCACGCAAATTCGTGAAAAATGGAACAACTCCAGTATCGAACTCGTTCAAGTTGCCAGTGGATGGCGGTTTCAAGTGAACGCTGAAATTCAACCTTACCTAGATCGTCTTACCCCACAAAAAGCACCTCGTTATACCCGCGCCGTGATGGAAACGCTTGCCATCATCGCTTACCATCAACCCGTTACCCGCGGCGATATCGAAGAAATCCGTGGAGTTGGTGTATCTAGCACCATTCTCAAAACACTCACGACGCGAGGTTGGATTGAAACAGTGGGTCAGCGCAACGTTCCCGGAAAACCTGCTTTATTTGCGACGACTCGCAGTTTCCTCGATGACCTCAATCTACGCTCATTGGAAGAACTACCACCGTTGGAAGAAATGAAATCGCTCATCACCCTCGATCTAGAAACCTCTTAAGAGCTTATTCAGCACTCAAAACGTTTTGATATTACCGACAAACAGGCATGCAGTTTCTATTATTCTTTCTTGAGAATGGTAGGCGGCTTGCAATAAGCTCTGGCAGAAAACTCCGCCGTTTGCTTACGATTGCGAATCACATCTCCGCCTTCTCTAACACATACCGCAACCGATCGATCGAAACTGGGAAAATACTCGTTAGAACCCGGCTGTGCATCAGTAGGCGGCACTTGCTGACGAATTCGTTTGCACAAATCAGGCTCATTGTCTTTGATAGGCGCATCTTTCATAGCCGGTAATGGGCATAAATTGCAAGGATCGCCTGGACATAGACATCCTTGGCATTCTGCCGCAGAAACAGGCAGTATAAATACCATCAACCCTAAACTACTCAAAGCTAATATGAATTTCTGAATCATCATTTTGTTATCTTTTGCGGACTTGAAATATTCTAGCAAGTGATCATATGACCAAAACGCCATGTTACTATAGTACATGCAATATTGTGTACAAGTGCATCAAAGAACATAAGGAGGTTCTATGAAAGGCTCTTGCCTTTGTGGTTCTATTGAAGTTATTACTGACGACCAAAATGAAGTGGGTCTTTGTCACTGTTCAATGTGTAGACGCTGGTCCGGTGGTCCAATGTTTGCCGTTCATTGCGGTACAAATGTTCAATTTCATGGATCTAATCCTGTACCCTATCGATCATCGGATTGGGCGGAGCGCGGATTCTGCGGAAAGTGTGGCACACATCTGTTCTATCATCTTCTGCCAAACAATGAATATATTCTTCCTGCCGGTATTTTTCAGGACAAAAGCTTTGAACTTACCAATGAAATTTTTATTGATGAGAAGCCAGAGTTTTACGAATTCAAGAACGAAACTAACAAACTCACAGGCCAGCAAGTATTTGCTCAATTTGCACCTAAATAGCAAATGAGTTCATCTAACTAATCATTCATACCACCCTGTCAAACTTAAACCATGAACCGCAACAAACATACCCATTACAAACATTACGCTAATTTTGACCGTCTGTGGTTTTTCGGCCTCGCTTTCATTGTATTCGCGACAATTACTGTGTATTCACTCACAGCAACTGCTCAGAATGTCGAATTATTACAAAAGAACGCCAGTGTTGCTTATGAAGCGATGATGCAAGCTAAAAAAAATTCGGAGAATCTAACACAAGATGCTATTTCAGCTGAAAATAGGCTTGTCGCTGCCAAAGATAAATTTACTGCTGCGGAGCAGGAGGCGATCGGCGCTCGACGAAAATCAGATGAAGCCAAAATTGCTTATGACCATGCGCAAGAGCAATGGAAAAAAGCTACCGATGCGTTGGCAAATGAATGGGGAAAATCTGAAATAAAATAACGAAATCAGAACAATAGTCACATCAATTATTGTTCAGGGCAGTGTTCGTGCCATCTTGATGTGTGGAATGTCAGCTTCCATAAATTCGTCCCCTTGTTTGCAGAAACCGAATTTTTCGTAGAATCCAACTGCGGATGATTGCGCGTGCAAAACGGCCTGTCTCATATTGCGAATACGCATTTCGTTGAGTATTGCTTGCAGCATGGCGCTCCCGACGCCTTTCTTACGCCATGTTTTCAACACTGCCATACGTCCAATATGACCATCTGGCAATAATCGCGCAGTGCCGATAGCATTTCCTTGACAATCTTGCGCCAAGACATGGACACATACCGAATCCATCTCATCCCATTCCATCACTTCGGGAACGTTTTGCTCTATGATAAAAACTGTCGTGCGTATGTTTCGTAAATGCGGTTCTTCGTTTTCCCAAGTAACGAGCTGGATTTTAAAAATTGGCTGAGAATTCATCGAAAAACATTATGCAAACGGATGCCGCAATAAAATGGTTTCATCCCGATCGGGTCCCGTCGAAATCATGTCGATCGGTACTTCGCAAACTTTTTCTAAAAATTTGAGATAATTTTGTGCCGCCTTAGGTAATCGATCAAATTCTTTGATTCCGGCCGTGCTTTCTTTCCAGCCTGGCATTTCTTCATAGATAGGTTCGCAATGATCGAAATCATCCGCGCCAATGGGCAGCACATCGCTACGGCTACCATCGTTTAATGTATAACCAACGCCAATATTGATGCTCTCAACGCCATCCAACACATCCAGTTTAGTGATGCATAGCCCCGTCACGCCATTGATTTGAATCGAACGTTTCATCGCAACAGCGTCAAACCAACCGCAACGCCGAGGACGACCGGTAGTCGAGCCAAATTCATGCCCGCGGGTCGCTAAATGTTTGCCAACATCATCATCCAGTTCTGTCGGAAATGGGCCAGAACCGACGCGCGTGGTGTAAGCTTTGGTAATACCGAGCACGTAATGCAACATTTGCGGGCCGACACCGCTGCCTGGCCCTGCGGCGCTTGCCACGCAATTGCTTGAAGTTACAAACGGATAGGTGCCATGATCGATATCCAGCAACGCGCCTTGCGCGCCTTCAAACAATAAATTCTGTCCCGCTTTGTGGGCGCTAAACAATAGTTGTGCAACATCAGCCATCATCGGTTGGATTCTTTCGCCTTGTGCAAGCGCTTCGTCCACTGTCTTGTGAAAATCAATGGTTGCCGCCGAAAAATAATTTTTTAAGACAAAATTATGGTAATCAAGCACCTCGGCCAATTTGGCGGAAAATCGTTCTGGGTGAAATAAATCTTGCAAGCGAATCGCTCGACGCGCCACTTTGTCTTCGTAAGCAGGGCCTATTCCGCGTCCCGTTGTACCGATTTTGCTGGTGCCTCGAGCGTTCTCGCGTGCGACATCCAGCGCGATATGATGCGGAAGAATCAAGGGACACGCTTTGCTAATGCGTAACCGGCTTGTTACATCTACAGCGCTTTTTTCCAACGTGTCGATTTCATTGAGTAACGCTTCTGGAGAAAGCACCACGCCATTACCGATATAACAAATGACATTGTCACGTAAAATTCCCGAAGGAATCAAATGCAAAACCGTTTTTTGACCATCGATTACCAAGGTATGACCAGCATTATGCCCTCCTTGAAACCGCACTACGCCTTGTGCATGATCGGTTAACCAATCAACGATCTTGCCTTTTCCTTCATCACCCCACTGCGTACCAATGACTACAACATTTTTAGTCATGCCTAAATCTCTAATTCCTTAGTAAAATATTAAATATCTTGAACGATCCATTTGCCTTTACTGAAAATCAATTGTCTATCGCAATCTACGGATTTTTCAGGTTGCCCTGGCAAATCGACGATGACGATTTGACCTGATTGACGTAAGGCTGTAATTTTTTCATTCAATTCTTTGTTTTTCTTATCAAATGGTGCGCAAATTCCTTTAGGATATTCCTGAGGCTTATTTAATCTCGCTAATGCTCTCAAATCCATACTAAAACCCGTTGCAGGCCGGGCACGTCCAAAAGCCTTACCGATTTCATCGTATCGTCCGCCCATAGCCACTGCATTCGAACTGCCATGCGTGTAAGCTGCAAATACGATTCCCGTGTGATAGTGATAACCACGTAAGTCTGATAAGTCAAACGCAATTTTATCAACCGAGGATTTCAGATTTTTTTCGATGGTTTCAAGCTCAGTTAACGCTTGATGTACTTCCGGATAATCAGGCAAGCGCTTGGCAGCCAGCTTCAAAACTTTTTTATCACCGTATAACTCAGGCAATAGCAGCAATGCTTCGCGAGCATTTTTTTTCAATTTGATCGATAATTCTTTCAATGAAGCCAGATCTTTCGCTTGCAAAATAGCATACAACTCGGTTTCGAGCTCATTTGATATATCGCTACGTTTAATCAATCCTCGAAATACGCCAACATGCCCCAAATCAAGATGAATACGATCGATATCAACAGCCGATAAACACTGCAACATCAATTGTTGAATTTCCAAATCGCTTTCTAAGCCTGAGTGCCCGTACAATTCAGCACCAATTTGCAAAGGCTCGCGGGTTTGCATAATGCTGCACGGCACAACATGCAAAACGCTACT
Organism: Nitrosomonas sp.; assembly: GCA_044228295.1. GTDB lineage: Bacteria > Pseudomonadota > Gammaproteobacteria > Burkholderiales > Nitrosomonadaceae > Nitrosomonas. The sequence goes on along the minus strand of JBGAVE010000010.1, from coordinate 4,459 downwards.
CGCGTAACACAAACGTGTGATGCCATCGCAATTCAGCAAATGTGCGTCAATACGTGCGGCTTGTGGCGTCATATCGGCGCGAAAACCCATCATGCGTCCACTCAACTGATCAATCACTTTGAATATGCGTAAATCCATATCACTGCCGCTACCAGACAATAAGGATTCAACATATTCCAGCAAAGGCGGTATAACCTGTTGATAGCCGTGAGAAAATAATAAATCAATAATTTTCCGCCGCATCAATTCAATGTGGCGCGCTTCAACCGGCAAAATATCTTCAATATATTCTGGAAGTAACCAATTACGCATGATTTATTTACTCTTTATTATTGTTTTTAAATCAATTAGCCCATAATCAGTAGCAACACTACCCCAATGATCATTGAAGTCAGACCGATAAAACGTATTTGATTATCTTCTATCTCGATCATTTTTCTAAATGCTTCCCGCCATGTGCGCGGTGATAAGAAAGGCAACATTCCTTCAAAGATTAACATTAGTGCTATTGCAGCCAGAAAATTTTCCCAAATCATGACAACAGATGTTACTCCATATGGTTACTTTTAAATTAGCAAAATCTCTTCAGCAAAAATTAAGAGGTTCTGCATTAATCGAGTATTGTCACTACGATTCCAGAACCTCTTGAAAAATAACTATTTAACTGAGAATTTAATAAAACTGCCAAAAAATCTCGTTTTTCTTTTAAATGGGTAAGAATCTTTCGATCGAATACTCACTAATTATTATTTCATCTACAGATTATTTACTATTTTTTTCAGCGATGTTGGGTTGCTTCAAATACTTAAAGAAATCCGATGAAGGTTCTAAAACCATCACATCACCTTTATTTTTAAAGGATTGCTTGTAAGCATCGATACTTCTCCAGAAAGCATAAAACTCGCTATCTTTTTCAAATGCGGAAGCATAAATGGATGCCGCTTGACTATCGCCCTCACCCATTTTCTTTTGTGCATCGCGATAAGCTTCCGCTAGCACAATTTCACGTTGCTTATCTGCATCTGCACGAATTTTCTCAGACTCAGCAGCCCCAGTTGAGCGTAATTCATTCGCAACGCGTTTACGTTCTGCTTCCATACGGCGGTAAACGGATTCACTGACTTCTTGTGGCAAATCGACGCGTTTCAGGCGGACATCGACTACCTCAATACCAATGGTACGCGCATCATTGTCGGCTTTCTGACGCATGATTTCCATAATTCTATCGCGCTCTCCTGATACCACATCATGGACAGTACGGTTACCAAACTCGTCACGCAGACTGGCATTAATGGTTTGCGCCAAGCGTGTTTGCGCTAAGCCTTCATCACCACGCACGCTAATATAGTATTGTTTTACATCGATAATTCGCCATTTAACAAACAAATCCACCAAAACGTTCTTTTTTTCCGACGTGATAAAACGTTCCGGTTCATCGGTGTCCATCGTTAAAATACGATTTTCAAAATAGAGTACATTTTGTGCAATCGGTATTTTGAAATATAGCCCAGGGCTAGTTTTTACATCAATAACTTCCCCTAATTGAAACAAAACAGCTTGCTGACGCTCGTCGACAATATAAATGACTGAACTAGCCAGAAAAATTATCGCAACAATAATGCCTAAAAGACTAGATGATAGATTTTTCATTTATCGGCTCTCCCGTTCACGGCTACGAAATGAATCTCGTGTTCTCGAATTATGATCTGAGGTTATTTCTTGTGTTGGTGCTGATTGCACACTGACAGGAGCAGGAAGCGGCGATCCAGTATTACCAATTAACTTATCCAATGGAAGATACAACAAATTATTGCCATTTTTCTGATCGACAACAATTTTACTGGTAGTCGACAATACTTGCTGCATCATATCCAGATATAGACGATCCCTTGTAACTTTCGGAGCCTTGCTATATTCCGTCAGAAGTTGCTCAAACCGACTCGCGTCACCCTCTGCACTGGCAATAACACGTTGTTTATAACCTTCTGATTCTTGCGTTAATCGAGCAGCGCTACCAACAGCACGGGGAATCACATCATTTGCGTAAGCTTGCCCTTCATTTTTTTGACGCTCTCTATCTTGTCCAGCTTTCACTGCATCATCAAACGCCGCCTGAACTTGTTCGGGAGGTTGCGCATTTTGCATGGTCACTCTATTGATAGAAATACCAATTTGATAACGATCTAATATTTTTTGCATGAGCTGCGTTGCGTTAGCAGCAACTTGTTCACGCCCTTCATACAAAACATAATCCATTTTACTTTTGCCAATTACTTCACGTATAGCCGTTTCAGCCGCTTGTAAAACAGCGTCTTCAGGACTACGATTCTTAAAAAGAAAATCCTCGGGGTCATTCAAAATATATTGAACAGCAAATTGAATATCAATGATATTTTCGTCATCCGTCAACATCAGTGATTCACGTAAAACCTTATTCTTGACATTATTACGATAGCCAATTTCAACCGTACGCACTTGACTGACGTTTACTAATTCCACTTTCTCAACAGGATAAGGCAAGTGCCAACGTAACCCTGCCGGGGTGGTGTCAACATATTTACCAAAACGCAACACCACGCCTCGATGTCCTTCGTCAACGATATAAAAACCACTGGCAAGCCACACTGCCACCATCAACGCTATAATCAACAAAACACTTCCACCACCATGATTCCTGGGTTCTGAATTACGAGGATTTGGATCATCGTCTTTATTATTATTTTTTCTCTGTCCAAAAAAACTATTCAATTTCTTGTTGACGTTTCGCAATACCTCATCTAAATCTGGTGGATTGGAACCACCTTTATTCTTTCCCCATTGAGGATCATCTAATCCCATAATAGTCTAGTCCCTGTTGTGTTCGTTCAAAAAAGTTAGTGCACTGCAGTGTGAATGTCGAATATTTCTTCTGTACTCGCAGATTTTCCATCCATTTTTTTAGAATGCTCTGTAATCGCTTCCGCCAATGCTTGCCTCAAAAGCTCCAATCCATCGCCAGTCCTTGCGCTCATACAAATGCGTTCCATTCTACCATATTCATCACGCACATATTTCGCCCCAGACTCAACCAACGGATTCATTAAATCACTTTTGTTAAAAATCTGAATTTGTGGAATCGCATCCGCGCCTATGTCTTTAAGCGTTTTGTTGACTTCATCCACCTGCTCATTCCAGTTAGCGGAACTTGCATCAATCACATGCAACAATATATCAGCTTGAACTGTTTCCTCCAGTGTTGCACGAAAAGCAGCCACCAAGGTATGCGGTAACTCCCTTATGAATCCAACCGTATCGGAAATAACGATTGAGCCAGCTTCACCCAAGTATAATTTTCGAGTCGTGGTATCTAAAGTAGCAAAAAGCTGATCAGCGGCATAAGTCTGCGCAGAGGTTAATTTATTAAAAAGTGTCGATTTCCCCGCGTTGGTATAACCAACAATTGATACGGACAGTACGTTTGCACGCTGTCTTTGTCGCCGTTGCACATTACGCTGACGTTGTAATGTTGACAGTTTTTCTTTCAGCAATTTGACGCGCTTACGAATTAAGCGACGGTCAGTCTCTAATTGTGTTTCACCAGGTCCACGAAGCCCAATCCCCCCTTTTTGTCGCTCCAAATGGGTCCAACCGCGAACCAATCGCGTCACCAAATGCTCTAGCTGCGCCAATTCCACTTGGAGTCGACCTTCATAGCTTTTCGCGCGTTGTGCAAAAATATCCAAAATTAAACTCGTTCGATCCACCACGTTACACTTTAATCGCACTGACAAATTGCGCTGCTGCGCGGGAGAAAGATCGTGATTAAAAATCACCATAGCCGCATGAGTATCTAAAACCAATTGTGCTATTTCTTCAACCTTACCCGACCCAATAAAAGTGGTTGCATCAGGCCGCGCGCGTTTACCTTCCACGGTCCCCACGATAGCCAAATCCGCACTTAATGCCAGTTGATGCAATTCAGACAAACGATCTTGGTGATCCCCATCACCGAAATCAAGGCTCACTAAGATAGCAGTATTTGTTAGATTTTTTTTTAAATCATGCATACCTGAATCGAATAACACTCAGGTATTATGTTTCGTGGGATTCAGATACTTCAATAGGAAGAGAAACTGCCTTTGCTGGTACTACAGTCGAGATAGCATGTTTATATACCATTTGGGTTACTGAGTTTTTCAGTAAAACCACATATTGATCAAACGAATCAATTTGTCCTTGCAATTTGATACCGTTTACCAAATAAATCGACACCGGAATATGTTCTTTCCTTAATATGTTGAGAAACGGATCTTGCAGCAATTGCCCCTTGTTACCCATAGGTAATCCCTTATTCTAATTATTGGTTAGCGGAATAGCCACTCTACTTGATTTTTTTGTGTAAATCTAGGGTCTGTTGACATTTTGTGGTAATTATTTAATAAATATAGACAAACTCGTAATATTGAGGTTCCTATACCAC